>CAUZAY010000215.1:0-7541 GCA_963577695.1 Vicinamibacteria bacterium
CCGTCGCCGGTCGTCGAGGCGGGACGATGACCTCGACGGCGGGGCCGCCGGCCGCGCCGACCGCCGTGTACACGCTGCGCGTGTCGTAGGCGCCGTCGCCCGTGAAGCGCCCCAGCGGCGCATCGATCTGGCCCAGCAGGTCCGGGAGCACGTCCGCGTCGTCGACTGTGTTCTGGGTGAGCGCCTCCGTGACGACGTAGCCGTCATCGTCCACGCCGATGTGCAGCTTCCGCTAGCCGCCGCGCTCGGTCGCCTTCCGGTGCTTCCGCGAACACCACTCGCCGGCGCCGTAGATCTCTAGCCCGGTCGAGTCGACGATCAGGTGAATCGGTCCGTCGTCGGTGCGGCGCAGAGCGGGGACCAGCACGTTCCTGTTGCGCCGGCAGAGCGTCGTGTGGTCCGGGGCGTTCAGGTGCCGGGCCATCAGACGGAGCAACGACGCGACGAAACCCTCAGTCTGCCGAAGAGGCAGGTGGAAGAGCATGCGCAGGGTCAGCCCGTCAGGATCGCCGGGTCCGAGTAGCGCTGCTGCCCGCCACGACAGCGGGTCGGAGGCGGGGTCCAGGTAATGAGGGCCTCTTCAGCGAACCAGACGGTGACGTCGCCTCGGGCGCGCAGCCCACGCTCGTACGCCGGCCAGTTCCCCACCCGACACCTCTTCTTGTACTGGGGGTTCACCTTGCTGGATTTTGTCGAGGCCATGGCTTCGCTCCCTCCACGGCACGGTACGCCGGAGCCAGCGACCCCGGGTATTCAGGCACCAACCCCCTCTGCCGGGGGAGAACGTCACCGGACGACGGCGATGCCTTCGTACTCGAACAGTGCCGTTTCGGAGTAGAGCGACCGTATGCCGAGCAGTGTCGACGCGGGCAGGTTCTCGGTCGGGAACCCGTTCGCCTCGCGGGCGCCGGCGATGCCTGTGTTCCCCGGGGTATAGCCAGGCAGGTAGTAGATCACCTTGACCAGGTCGGCGGGTGTGGCCCCGGCCAGCGCCAACCGCCGCTGCATCCCGGCGAGCGCTTGTCGCGCCTGACTCTCGATCGATTCGCCGGGACGTCCCACCTGCCCGGAGACGTAGATGGTCTTGGCGCCGTCCCCCTGCGCACTCACGACCTGGGTGAAGCTGCCGGCCGGGTCGAGGAACTCTGTGGTCAATCGTTCGCCACGACCGCCGTCCTCTACGACCGCGACGGCATCGACCTCGATCTGGATCTGGTCGCTGACCAGGCGGTCGATTCCCACAAGCGTACTCGACGGTGGCTGTTCGCCAAACACCGACGCACGGCCCTGGCTGAACGGACGCATGTCTGCATCCGGCTCGAAATCGACGATGTAGGTGTTGATCTTCACGACGTCGTCCATCGTGGCGCCCGCGTCGGCCAGGCGCTGTGACACGCGGTCGAACACGACACCGGTCTGCGCCGTCAAGTCGTCGCCACGCCCGGTCTGACCCGCGATCCAGATCGTCTTGATCGCGCCATGTCGGGCCACCACCGCCTGGCTGAATCCGCGAGACGGTCCGATGCGTGTTAACTCGAAGTCAGCGTCCGGGGCCGCGACGACGGCGGTCGCTTCGATCTCGACCCTGAGGCCCTCACGCGCCAGCGCGTCGACCCCGAGCATGGTGCTTGCCGGCCATGCATCCTCAGGAAACGCCGCCAGTCGCGCGGCGCTGATGACGCCGTAGTCCGCGGGATCGAAGTCCGTCACGTAGATCCGGATCTTCACCACGTCGCGCATGGACGCGCCGGCCGCCGTGAGCTGCTCGGCCACCCCGCTGAACGCCGACTCGGCGTGGGCCTGCAGGTTCGCGCCCTGTCCGACCTGGCCCGACACGTAGACCATCTTCACGCCGCGATCTTCGACGGTGACGACCTGGGTGTAGCCACCGGCCGGGTTGATGAACGCCTTGTCGACCTGCGCTCGCGCCGGTGTCGCGCCCACCGCGACTACTGACAGCGCCCCGACGACCGCCAAGCCTGTTCGATTCCGCATAGTGCACCCCTTCGGTTTCCTGCTGCCTCCCAGCAACGTACACAAGAACACCACGAGCCGGTTGTCGGAGCCCGCCGCCAAGCGGGAGGCCCTCCCCGCAAACCCCGTCTCACGGCACCGCCAGCGCGACGAGCTCGGGTGGAGCGCCCCGCGCGCCGCGCACCGTTACCGCCACATACTGCCGGCCGTCGACCTCGTAGCTCATCGGAGCGCCGATAGCCCGCCCCGGTAACGGGATCTCGGTCAGTAACTCCCCGGTCGCCTTGTCGCGCGCCGCCAACACCCAGACGTCGCCGTTCCCCGGTGTCTGCTGTGCGCTGAAGAGCAGCGTGCGCGTCAGCAGCAGGAAGTCGCGACCGCCGCCCAGCGGCGGCAGGTCGAGGTCCCGCAGACGGGCATGGTCCCGGATCGCCGGAGACCCGCGGCCATTCGCCCGCTGCCACACCATCTCGCCGCGGTTGAGATCGATCGCCGTGATCCGTCCATACGGGCCCTTGAACAGCGGCAGACCGTCTGGTCCGCCTGGTGGTTGCATGCGCCCACGGGAGTAACGCAAGTTGGATCGGTCCGGTCCCAGCTCGACCAGCGCGGGGATGATCGGCTGCGTGGTCGAGGGGATGAAGAGGACGCCGGTCTCCGGGTCGACGGCAGCCCCGTTCCAGTTGGCCCCTCCGGTGTAGCCGGGCAGCTCGATGGTGCCTCGGGTCTCGTTCGGACCGGTGCCGATGAGCGACGGCGGTGTGAAGATCGGCCCATGTACGTAGCGCTGCAGGATCTCGACCGCCTCGGCCCGTAGCGCCGGGGTGAAATCGATCAGATCCAACTCCGTGACACCCTGCCGATCGAAGGGCGGCGGCCTGGTCGGGAACGGCTGGGTCGGTGACGTGGTTTCGCCCGGCACGGTGGAGGCGGAGACTGCCCGCTCTTCGATGGGCCACACCGGTTCGCCGGTCACGCGGTCGAACACGAAGGTGAAGGCGTGCTTGGTGACCTGGGCCACCGCCTTGATCGGCCGCCCATCGACGGTGATGTCGACCAGGTTCGGCGCCGCCGGCGGGTCGTAGTCCCAGAGATCGTGATGCACGAGCTGGAAGTGCCAGACGCGCTCGCCGGTGGCACACTCGACGCAGACCAGGCTGTTGGCGAACAGATTGGTCCCCGGGCGATGCCCGCCATAGTGGTCGTTCGTGGCGTTGCCGACCGGCAGGTAGGCGTAGCCCAGTTCTGGGTCGGCGCTCATCATCGTCCAGACGTTGGCGTTTGCGGTATAGCCGGCCGAACCATCTTCCCAGGTGTCGTGGCCGAACTCGCCCGGCTGCGGGACGGTGTGGAACGTCCAGCGCAGCGCGCCGGTGCGTGCGTCAAAGCCCCGGACGTGGCCGGGTGGCGACTCTTTGAACCGCGGCTGGTCGGACACCGCCGAGCCGACAATGATGATGTCGTTGCAGACCACCGGTGGCGACGTAACCGAGTAGTTGATCGGCGGCGGGTCGCGCCGCGCACCCGGAATGCCTCGCATCAGGTCGACGCTGCCGCCATCGCCGAACTCGCGCACCACCTCCCCCGTCCGAGCGTCGACGGCATGCAGCCTGGCGTCACCGGTGGCCCAGACAATCCGCGCCTGCTCCCCGTCGGTCCAGTACGCCAGTCCGCGGCTGCTGAATCCGAGCACCATGATCGGGATACCCGCGGCGTAGCTCTGCGGGTCATACACCCAGCGCGTCTCCCCGGTCGCCGCGTCGATGGCGGCTACCTGCGACAGCGGCGTGCTGAGGTAGAGCGTGTCACCGACCATCAGCGGGGTGCCCTTGAGCCCGTTGATGCTGACGTTGCCGGTGTCGTTGGCGACCCGCAGCGCGGGGTACTGGGCGCGGAGCGCATCCAGATCGAACCGCCCGTCGGCCGACACCCATCGCCAGGCCACGGTCAGGTCGCCGACGTTCTCCGGCGTAATCTGCGCCAGCGGCGAGTATTTGGTGCTCCCGGTGTCCCCGCCGTAGCTCCGCCACTCGGCGCCGTCGGCGCCCAGTTGGCCCGCCGTGGCGGCCGGGGCGACGACGAGCGCCATCAGCGTTGCCAGCGTCGCGCACCCTGCTGGCGTGATCCGACGTGCGACGGTCATCAACGTCTCCAGTGCCTGGACATCCGGCTAGGGCAGCGTCAGGGCGATCAGTTGTTCGGTGACGTCTCCACCGCCGATCGCCAGCACGATGAACTGCGTACCGGCCGCCAGGTAGGTGATCGGGGCCGCGGACGAGCGCGCCGGCAGCGCCATCTCGAACACTTCATACCCCGTGTCCTTGTCAAAGGCGCGGAGCGTGTTCGACTCGATACCCTGGCCGATAAACAGCAGCGTCTTGGTCAGCAGGGGGCCGCCGCTCTTCTCGTAGTTGCCGAGGGGGGCCAGGTCGAGGCCGCGCAGCGCCTCGTGGTCGCGCGGGCCGTCGCCCAACGGCACACTCCAGAGCAGGTCGCCCGCATTCATGTCGAGGGCCACCAGCCGCGAGTACGGCGGCTTGAAGAGTGGCAGTCCCTGGGGCCCGGGCAGGTTGCTCACCCGCGGACGGATCGTCAGATCGGAGCGCTCGGGGTCGCCGGGCTCCATCACGACGAACGAAAAGTGCGACCAGCTCGGAACATACAGCCGCGCGGTCTCCGGGTCGAACGCCGCGCCCCACCAGTTGGCGCCCCCGCTCCAACCGGGTCGCACGATATTGCCCCCGAGCGCCGGCGGCGTGTACAGCGGCCCGGCCGTGTGTTGGGCGTAGATCTTCAATGCTTCTGCGCGCAACTCTTCGGTGAAATCGATCAGATCCGCCTCGAGCGCACCGTTGGTCAGGTAGACGGGCGGCTTCGTCGGAAACGGCTGCGTGGCCGACGTGCGCTCCCCGAGCACCGCCGACTGGGGCACCGGGCGCTCTTCGATCGGCCAGACCGGTTCGCCGGTCGCCCGGTCGAAGACGAACGTGAACCCCTGCTTGGTGATCTGCGCGACGGCCTTGATTTCGCGTCCGTCGACGGTGATGTCGATCAGGTTGGGCGCCGCCGGCAAGTCGTAGTCCCACACCGTGTGATGGACGAACTGGAAGTGCCACACCCGCTCGCCGGTCTCGGCGTCGAGACAGACCAGCGAGTTGGCGAACAGGTTGTCGCCGGGTCGGTGGCCGCCATAGTAATCGGTGACCGGTGACCCGACCGGCAGGTAGATGTAGCCCAGCTCCGGATCGGCGCTCATGTTCGACCAGACATTGGCGCCACCGGCGTGCTGCCACGACTCGTTGCCCCACGTCTCGTGGCCGAATTCGCCGGGCTGCGGAATCGTGTGGAAGATCCACTTCATCTCGCCGGTGCGGACGTCGTACCCGCGCACGTGGCCCGGCGGCGCTTCTTGCCGGCCGGTTCCCTCGGTCATCGCCGAGCCCATGACCACCGTGCTGCCGGCCACGAGTGGCGCGGAGCTTACCGCGTACTGGCTCGGGTCGATCGTGCGGCCCAGTCCCCGCTTGAGATCAACCCGGCCATTGCGACCGAAGGTGGCATCGGGCTCGCCGGTCTTGGCGTCGACCGAGACGAGATAGGTCCGGCCGCCGGCGTAGAACAGCCGTGCCTCGTCCCCGTCGGTCCAGTAGGCCAGTCCTCGCGTCAGGAACCCGTGCACGGCCGGGCGGCCTTCAAGATAGAGGCCGGGGTCATAGCTCCACAGTGTCTCGCCGGTCGTCGGCTCGATCGCGGCGATCTGTCCCAAGTTGGTCGTGGTGTAGAGGACGCCGTCCACCACCAGCGGCGTGACCTCGTGCGCGTAGGTGCGGAACATGCGCCCATCCCGGATGACCGGGTTCTCGGCGCGCAACGTTTCGTCGACCGACGTCCAGGTCCACGCGACCCGAAGCTCACTGACGTTGTCGCTGGTGATCTGGTCGAGTGGTGAATACTTCGTGTGTCCTGGGTCGCCGCCGTAGGAGCGCCACTCGTCGGGGCGTGAGCCGGTCTGAGCCCGTGCCGCGAGTGGAAGCAGACTCACCACGACCATCGAGATCGCTGCGACGGTCATCCAGCGTGGGGATGCGGACAACACGAGTCTCCCTCCGAGTGATTCGTACGAGTGTTCGTGAGTGTACCACTCGAGTCAGCCGCACGCGGTGACCCCGAGCGCGAGGCCGTCCATCATGTCCTACAAGCGATGACAACGGGTCGTGCCGTACGACACATTCCATGGGTTGACATTCGATCTGACTCTCGTGTCCTCTTGGGTCGAAAGACAACCCAACAAGACCGCGTCGACCGAATCGTGATGCTCAAGGGACGCCGTGCGCTGACACGTGAGACGCACTGGCGGCGTCTGGTCGCGGCCATCGGTCGCTGGTTGGGACCCGAGGAGGGGTAAGTCCATGCGGTGGTGGCAGCGGAGCGACGACGACTTCGACCGAGAAGTGCAGGCGCCTCGTCAGAAAATTCCCTCCCGACATTTTCAGCAACCTGCTCGATTTCAGTCCCGGGAGCCTAGGCGCGCACCTGCGCGCCTCGCGGCCGCGGAGTGGGGCACTCGGGTCCCCGCGTAGCGGTCGCGTGGGGTTCGGGGCGGAGCCCCGTCTGAAGAGGTCGCGCCCGTTTGGACGGCGTTGCTTCGTCGGTCACAGCCCACCTGGCTGCTCCCTCCTTGCGCCTTGCCAGACAGACGCCTCGTCAGAAAACCCCCTCCGTTGGTCAGCCGTCTTGCGGGCCGTCGGCTGGTGAACGCAGCGGCGGAGTGCCGCGTGCTGTGCCGGTGATCGCTTGGTGCCGCGCGGGCCCCCGCGTTAGGATCAAGCCCTCGTGCAGTCCTCGACTCGACACAGTCGCCTGTCAGGCGGCGCTCTCCAAGGAAGCCATTGTGCCCAGATATGTCATTGAGCGAGAGATACCCGCCATTGGTTCAGCCGATCGGGATGCGTTACGAGGGACTGCGCAGCAATCGAACGCGGTGCTCGCCGAGATGAAGTCGGAGGGCAAGCACATCCAGTGGGAACACACCTATCTCACGGGCGACAAGACCTTCTGTGTGTATATCGCCGACAACGAGGCGCTCATCCAAGAGCATGCCCAGCGCAGCGGGTTCCCCGCCAACACCGTGACCGAGGTGCGGCGGGTGATTGATCCAGTGACGGCGGAGGGGTGAGCCCGACCTCGACGGGGTGTCGGCCGGCCCTCGCTCACTGGTGTGTGCCCGAGCCGCCGCGGTCAGGCGCCTCGTCAGCCCCAGTTGTTCGCTCCGCAGGGCCGTGAGCGGGTCAACCCGCGTGGCCCGGCGGGCCGGCACATAGCTGGCGCCGAGCACGATTGCCCCGAGCAGCAGCGCCACGACGATGAACACAGTCGGGTCCTGGGCGCTCACCTCAAACGTGAGGGCCGCCAAGAACCGGCTCAGCCCAAGCGCGCCCGCCAACCCGCAGGCAATGCCGGCACCCGCGACCAGGGCGCCGTGGCGCAGGACGGTGGCGCGCACCTGCTCGGGTCGCGCGCTGAGCGCCATGCGGACACCGATCTCCTGCGTCCGCTGTGAGACCGTG
>CAUZAY010000216.1:0-7522 GCA_963577695.1 Vicinamibacteria bacterium
GACGCCACGGTCTCCTGCAATGGACTGCGGACCAGTCTGGCCATCTCGACCTACTTCATTGACGCTGACCCTCTCGCCTACGACGGCAGTCGCTTCTTCGCGACCAATCAAGCCGGCACGCTCTATCAGAGTACGGAACGGATCCGCATCACCCACGAGGGTTCGCCACCCGCGCCCGCGACGCCGATGCAGTAGTCACAGCTCCCCGCCGTTTGCATCGTATCGCCACCGCCGCTGACCACGCGGCGAGCCGGGCGGAGCGATCACGGGAGAGCAAGTGCGACATACTCGCTTTCCATGTCTTCCCAGCCGACCGCGACGACGATGTACTGTTTCCCGCCCGCCATGTAACTGATTGGCGCGGACGTGGCGCCACCGGGGAGTGCCATCTCCCAGACGCGGTCGCCGGTGGCCTTGTCATAGGCCCGGAACATCCGGCTCCCACTGCCCTCCGGCAAGAAGGCGCCGCCAACGTTGGCGCCGTCGCCGAGGAAGACCAGGGTTCTTGTGATCAACGGGGCCACCCGGCCGCCCTGCCCAAGCGGCGGCAGGTTGAGGTGCGCGATCGCCGGATGGTCGCGTGGTCCGTCGCCGTTCGCGATCGTCCAGAGGATGTCGCCGGCGTTGAGGTCGATCGCCACCAGACGCCCGTAGGGCGGCTTGAAGAGTGGCAGGCCTAGCGGTCCAGGAATCCGACGCGCACCTTTCATGACCCAGTCGACGTCTGACCGCGGGTGGTCTGACCGCCCCAGTCCCACGACCGTGCCGCTATGGACCGACGGCACATACAGGATGCCGGTCTCCGGGTCTCCCCCGGCGCCGTTCCAGTCGGTGCCGCCCACCAGACCGGGCACGACCATCGTGCCCTGGGTGCCGCCGGGACGGTCATCGATCAACGACGGCGGCGTGAAGAACGCTCCCCAGACATAGTCGTCGAGCATCGCCACCGCCTCAGCCCGCAGTTCCGGGGTGAAGTCGATGAGATCGTCCAGGGTCACGCCTTGCTGGTCGTACGGAGGGGGTTTGGTTGGAAACGGCTGGGTCGCCGCATACCACTCGCCCGGGACGTCGCCGCGAGGAACCGGTCGTTCCTCGATCGGCCAGACCGGCTCACCGGTGACGCGGTCGAAGACATACGTGTTGGCCTGTTTGCTGGTGATGGCGACGGCCTTGATGTCGCGCCCGCCCACGCGGATGTCGAGCAGCGTTGGCGCCGCCGGGAAGTCGTAGTCCCACAACCCATGGTGGACCGCCTGAAAGTGCCAGACGCGCTCGCCGGTCTCGGCGTCGAGACACACCAGGCTCTCGGCGAACAGATTGTCGCCGGGGCGGTGTCCTCCGTAATAGTCGCCGGTCGGGGTTGACAATGGGAGGTAGACGTAGCCAAGCTCCTCGTCCGCGCTGGGCGAAGCCCACATGTTGGTGTTTCCGGTGTACTCCCACGACCGCCGGTCCTCGTTCAGCCCCGTCAGCCAGGTCTCGTTACCAGGTTCACCCTCGCGCGCGATGGTGTGAAAGATCCAGCGCTGCTCGCCGGTACGCACATCGAACCCGCGCACGTCGCCAGGTGGCATCTCCTTCATCGCAGGCATCGTGGCATTGGTGATGTCGCCGATGGCGGAGCCCACCACGATGACATCGTTGACGACGAGCGGCGCCGACCGCCAGCGGAAGCTGGTGACCACTCGGTCGTCATAGCCGTCCACGAGGTCCACTTCGCCGTCGGTGCCGAAGTCAGGGTAGCGCTCGCCGGTCGCCGCGTTCAGGGCAACCAGGCGTGACCCGATGACGGCAATCACGCGGGCGTCGTCGCCGCCATCGTCATCGCTCCAGTAGCCGAGGCCCCGGGTCGCGAACCCGCGTGGACGTTCTTCGCCCTCCGGCACCGGCGGCGAATCGAACCAGACCACCTCCCCGGTGGTCGCATCGAGCGCGGTCACCGTGCCGAGCGGGGTGCTGATGTAGAGCCGTCCTCCCGCCATGATCGGCGTGTTCTGCGAAGCGCCGGGCGCGCGCATGTCGTTCCCCTCCCGCGTCGCCTCGGGAATCGTCGACTGTCGCCACGCGATACGCAGGTCGTGCACCGTGTCGGCGTCAATCTGACCGAGCGGGGTGTACTTGGTGCTGGCCTTGTCACCGGCGTAGGCGCGCCATTCGCCGGTTTGCCCGGCGGTGCCGGAGAGCGGCGTCAGGAGAATCAGCGCCAGAACACACACGACCGATCGCGCACGAGTCATCACCGCCTTGCACATGCAGCGTCTCCTTCCGTTCAACGCTCCGGACACACAGGTGTGCCGAGCATCTTCGCACGGGATGCCGGGGTCACGGCTAGATTCCTGTTCCAAGGCACCGGTCGACTCCCCTGCTCGCGACAGGTATAGTCACAGCCGCGAAGTGTCGTGTGACTGGAGGGAGTCGAGATGAAACGCAGTATCTACTTGGCAGGCCTCACGGCCCTAGGCCTCGTCGCGACCATGGCCACTTTCGAGGCCCGACAAGACCGGGCCAGCCTCACGGTGCACGAAATCGCCGACAACCTCTACATGCTGGCGAACGCCCCCTCCGTGGAGGGCATGGGCGGCGGCGGCAACACCGCGATCTTTGTGACGAGTAGCGGCGTCACCCTGGTCGACACCAAGATCAAGGGCTACGGCCAGGACATCCTCGCCGCGGTGCGCGAGCTCACCGACAAGCCGGTCACGACGATCATCAACACGCACACGCACTGGGACCATTCGGGCTCAAACCCGGAGTTTCCCGATTCGGTCAACTTCGTGGCGCACGAGAACACCGGCGGCCACATGGCCAGCCAGGATTGCGATGACGGCGCCGGCTTCCAAGGGGGCTCGATCAAAAACTGTGAGTCGTTCAAAGGTGCCAACGAGAAGTACCTGCCGAAAACGACCTTCTCCGATACGCTGACGCTCTTCAGCGGAGCCGACCAGATCGACCTCTACTACTTCGGTCGCGGCCACACCGACGGTGACACGTTCGTGGTCTTTCGTGCCGCGCGCACGATGCACGCGGGCGACATGTTCGCGCGCCGGGGCCTACCCTTCCTCGATGTGCCGAACAGCAACGGGAGCGCCGTCGAGTTCGGTGAGACGCTCAAGCGGGCGATCAGCGAGATCTCGAACGTCGACACCGTGATTCCGGGACACAACCCGGTGCCGCTCCCGTGGGGTGACTTTGTCAAATACGGGGGCTTCTACAACGACCTCGTGATGAAGGCGCAGCAGGGGAAGGCGGCCGGTCGTTCTGTCGACGACGTCGTGTCGTCGTATCGCGTGCCGAGTGAGTACAGCAACTACGCAGCGCCGGAGGATCGTGTCCGGGCTACCGTGCAGTACCTCTTCGACGGGCAGTAGAAACGGCGGACGATGCCCGGGGAGAACTACGGTACGACGAACATCTGTGACATGTCGCCGGGGAGCGTGATGGTGCGCAAGTAGCGGTAGGTCGAGGCCTCGTACAGGTCGATCGTGTCGCCGGCCTGATGGATGTAGAGGATCTGCCCGTTGGTGCTGGGCGTGACGGACATGCGGGGCCGTCCGTCGACAGTCTGACGACGCTCGATCCGCCGCTCCTCCAAATCGAAGGTCCAGAACTCGTAGTGCCCGATCTCGCTGAGGATCGCGTGCGCCTTCCGGCCGCCCGGGGCCAACGCGAATGACCCTACGGGCTCGGACGGACCGAGCGTGTAGAAGTCGACATCCCGCTCAGCCAGATTGATGCGCGCGATACCCATCAATCTCCGATTCTGCACCTGGTCCCGCACCCGGAAGATACCCGAGTAGAACCCCGGTTCTTCATTCGGATCGTAGCGAAACCCGAAGTTGAACCGTCCGACGCCCCCTTCGTCGAGCTGAGACAGCTCCCACCGCTCGACCTCCTCGAAGCCGGTGGTCTCCAGGGCCACGATCTCGTCGCCGAAGAGGTAGAGCAGGTCGCCGCTCGGCGAGAACAACATGTTCACACCGACCCGTTCCTCGCCATCCGGCCACGGGATCTCGCGCATCACCTCGTGGGTGGCGAGGTCGACCTGAACCAGCGCGCGCGGCGCGATCTCGAACCGGTCGATGTGCTTCGTAGCGGTATCGGTCAACAAGATGATGGACGAGTGGTCCGGGGCGGCGCTGAAATTCCGGATGCGCACCTTGGTCTGCCCCTCGCTCAACGTCAGGGTGTCGATGGTGCGGCGGGTCGCGACGTCCATGACCTCGATCTGCTCGAACGTGCGGTCCCGCATGTAGAGTCGGGTCCGGTCCTCGGACAGCGCCATGCTGCTGGGCGGCCCGTCGAGCGTCATGGTGATGTCGCCCACCACCTGTTCGGTCGCTTCATCGACGACAAAGACACGGCCCGGGTACGCGCCGACATAGATGGTGCCGGTGCCGCCGGTGAGGTCCGGGGCCGTCTGGGCGGCCACACTGCCAGCGAGCGTGACCGTGCCGACGAGCCCGAGGAGGAGAAATCGCATGGAGTAGTCGCCCGTGCTACGGAAAGATGAGGTCGATCTTCCGCCAATCCTTCTGGGCGGCGGCGCACTTGCTCGTCCAGTCCGGCGCGTGGTTGAGCTGGTCTGGCACATGGGCCGGCCAGTAGCACCCGAGGTGGCAATCGAACAGATCCCGTTCGACCGGCGAACACAACCCGGCCGTACCGCCATTGCGGTCCGCTTCCCAGCCCGGCTGGAACGCCAGCGAGCACCCGAGCGGGATGTGGGGCCCCTCGGGCTGCTGGGGTGGACCGGAGCCCTGTTCCTGCAGCGCGACGACGTCGCCCGCCGGCGCGGGGTTGGCTGCGGCCGCGATCCGGGCGGCTTTCCGATTGATCGGGGTCAGATGCTTCATGGCGTCCTCACGAGTCGAACCGGTTCAGAAAACGGGGACTCCGTTCGGCGATCTCGCCGTAGATCCGCAGACAGATATCTGTCCACTCGCGGATCCAGTCACAGTAATGCAAGTTCGGATGGGTGGTCGTGCCGTAACGCGTATGGGCCTCATGGTAGCACCCCCCTGAACACAGCGGCCGAGCCCAGCAGGTGTGGCAATCGGTCTTGTGCGCGATGTGATTGCGCTCGAGAAAGGCCTGCTGCGCCCCCCGGTCGAGCCCCTCGGTCACGCTGCCGAGATTATGTTCGTCCGACCCGGCGAAACGATGGCACAGTGCGATGTCACCCCCCGTGGCCACGCCGATGAGCCCGAGTCCGGCGCCGCAAGGATACGCCTTGCTCACGCCCTTGTGGATCTCACCCAGGGTTTCGCTGACATTCGAAAAGCCGTGGTGCTGACCGGCCAGCGCGGCCCGAAGAAACTCGTCGGCCAGCGCCTTGAACTGCGTGACCATCTGGTCGAACCCCGACCCGTCGAGGGCGTGGTCGCGACCCGGTGACGTGGTGACCGGTGCGAACCCCACTTCCTGGAACCCGATCTCTTCGGTCAAATGCTGATAGATGCCAAGAATATCGTTGACCTGCGAGGTGAGCGTCACCCGGGCCCCGATCGGCCGGCTGCGGTGCCGTTGGAGCAGCTCGCGGACGCGCGGCAGCATGACGTCGTAGCTGCCGCTCCCGTCATGAAACACGCGAAAGCGGTTCTGCATGTCGCGTGGTCCGTCGATGGAGACGGTCACCGAGATGTCCTCCTCGGCCAGGAACTCGATCATCTTGGTGGTGAGCAGCGTCGCGTTGGTCGTGAGGTTGAATTCGACCCGTTTGCCGTGGGCCTCGGCCTGGGCCTTGGCATACGGCACCGCCCGGCTCAACACGGGATAGTTCATCAGCGTCTCGCCGCCGAAGAAGCTGACGTGGACCACCTTGACCTCGCCCGATTCGCGAAACAGTAGGTCGATACTCTTCCGCGCGGTCTCGTCAGTCATGAACTTGGGCTGCGCGCCGTTGGTGGTATCGACGATCTTGTCTTCGCTGTACTCGTAGCAGTAGCCACAACTCAGGTTGCACTGGTTCGTGACGTTGAGGACCGCCGTCGTGAGGGGAAACGACTCGACCGGGGTCAGCGGAATGATGGCCGGCATCTCCGGCGCCGGTTCGGCGGCGGGCCGGACCGCGTGAATCTGCTCGAGCTCGGTCAAGAGGGCATCGAGGTCGGTCTCCGGAAACTGCGGCGACACCCGGGCAATCAGATCCGTGCGGCTGACCGGGTCGTCACTCAGAGCGTCGATCAAGGCGCCCGCCGGGGCATCCAGCGCAAAGACGGCCGCACTGGGGACCAGATACAAATACCGCTGGTCGGCGGCCTCGAACGCATGGTGTTCTCCGAGGCGAAGTATAGTCATGGACGCTCCACTGCGGTCGGATCCCAGCGCAGGTAGTTCGGCACGGTCACCAGCAGGTGAGCCCGGGCGCGGAGCGTGCGCGACCCTGCCGGATAGGTGGCCACGACCCAGACGTCGCCCACGTTGTTGCGGTTACCGTTGCGCTCCGCGTTCGGTCCGTCGAGGGCCGGGGTAAACTGGCCCTGCCCGTCGATGTCACCAACATATCGAAGATCATCGTCCCCGAACGTCGCCGCGTATTCCTCAAGGCCCCACGTCGCGTCGACCAGCCCCAGATCGAGGTCGTCGTCGGTGTTCGCTTCACCGTCCGGCCCGTCGTGATACGCCCGCGCTTCGAATTGTTGAAACTGCTTCGGCACGCGGACCCCGCCGACCCGGGCCATGCCAGCGTGAGGCGTCACTGCGATCCGGGAGACCGTGTCGTAGACCATGAGGGCATCGGCGAGCGAGGTCTGGTCAAGAAAGAGGTCTCGACCCCCGACCCGCGCGTCGCCATCGACCCGTACCTCGGCCGTGACCAGACTTGAGGTGGCACTGACGACACGGATTACGTCCAGCCCCGGGCCAAGGTCCAGGTCCGCGGTGTTCGCGGAAGCCAGATTCTCGCCGTACAGCTGCAGCGTGACCGTCTGCCCAACCTGAATCGACGCGGGGTGCACGCCGGTCACGACCGGGGCGGTCCCCACGCGCTCGAGGGCGATGTCGAGACCGATCTCGTCGTAGCCGCCCGTGAACCAGCGCCCCTGCATCGACTGCCAGTCGCGGTCGACGAACATCACCTCGCGCAGGCCATCCGTATCGTTGGCGCCTTCGAACGATCGGCCTCGCCACTGGAACCCGGTGTACACGATGGCCTGTCCGGCCCTGGTGACACGACGTCCATCTCGCGCGTAGACATAGCTGGTGTCGGTCGTGAACTCGTCGTCGGTACCTGGCGTCGGGGTGATGGTGACCTGACCGTAGACGGCGCCCACACCCGGGGCATGGCCACGCAGGGCCCAGGTGCCCGCGATCCGCGGAGCACGCATCGTGGCCGACCAGGCGGACCACTCACGCGACTCGAGCGGGAAACGCTCGCTGAGATGCTCCACCGCATGGTCCACCGGCTGGGGTTCATCGCTCTCTTCGGACCGTCGGAACGCCTGAAAATCTGCGAATGGATAGTAGCCCCGATGCATCGCGGTCACGAGCCGCCATTCCTCGGCGGTCCGGCGCTGGCTCACGA
>CAUZAY010000217.1:0-7500 GCA_963577695.1 Vicinamibacteria bacterium
CGGGTTGTCCGACCTCGTCACGAGGCACCGCGGAAACCCGCATACGCTGATGGTGTTCGGTCAGGTCATGCTGGGCGCCATCCGCACGAACGCCAGTCCGGTATCTATCAAGGACACCGAGCCGCTAGCCCGTCTGCTGAACGAATACGAGGTCGTGGCCGTGCCCGCCGACGCGCCGTATCAGACGTTCGACGAGCTGATCGATGACTTCCGGCGCGACCCGGAGCGCATCAGTTGGGCCGGCGGGTCGGCCGGTGGCATCGACCACATTCTTGTGGGTCTGCTGGCCCTGGCGGCCGGCGTTGACCCGAGCCGTGTGAACTACATCGCCCATGCCGGGGGCGGGGAGGCGGCCGTGGCTGTGATGGGCGGCCACGTGTCGGCTGGTGTCTCCGGCTTCGGTGAGTGGAAGCCCTATGTGGGCACCGGCCGGATGCGCCTCCTGGCCGTCTCGTCGGCCGATCGGATCGACGGTGACGACACGCCCACCATTCGGGAGAGCGGGCTCGACGTCGCCATCGCCAACTGGCGCGGTATCGTGGCCCCACCCGGCGTCGACGCCGAGACGCGGGAGTGGCTGGTCACGGCGTTGCGTCGGATGCGCGACTCACGCGCGTGGCAAGACATCCTGCTCGCCAACGAGTGGGAGGACAGTTTCCTGGCCGGCCCGGCGTTCGCCCGGTTCCTCACCGAAGAGCGGGCCACCGCCGACGCGGTGTTGCGCTCGATCGGGCTCGTTGAGTAGCTCCGATGGTCATGCCGCCGGACCGCCGCCTCGCGGCCGTGCTCATCGTGGGCAGTGGGGCCTACCTGCTCGGCGCCTTCCAGATCAGCGTGCCCGAAGGGCAATACGCGGCCGTGGGGCCGCAGTTATTCCCGCTCCTCATCGGCTTGGGACTGCTGACGAGCGCGGTCTACATGGGGGTGTCCGCCACCGCTGAGGCTCGGCTGCCGGCGGTCCAGTGGGGTGTCGCCGCCTCGAGCGCGCTCGCGTTTCTGGCCTACATCGCCGCCCTCGGCCTGGTCGGGTATCTGCCGGCGACAGCTGGGTTTCTGGTGCTCGAGTCGCGACTACTCGGCAGTCGCGACTGGGCTCGCGACCTGACCGTTAGCGTTGCGATCACGGCGTCGGTCTACGGTGTGTTCCGTGTGCTGCTCGGCCTCAGCCTGCCGTCTGGCCTGCTGGGCTAGTGACCTGAGGTGGGTGCCCTGGCTCAACTCGGAGACAACCTGGCCCTCGGTTTCGGCGCGGCACTGGCCCCCCTGAACCTGCTGCTCGGTCTGGTGGGGGTCACCCTGGGCACTGCCATCGGCGTCCTCCCGGGGATCGGTCCGGCGCTCACCATCTCCCTCCTTCTGCCCCTGACGTTCGGTATGGACCCGGCCGGCGCCTTCATCCTGTTCGGCGGCATCTACTACGGCGCCATGTACGGCGGGTCGACCACCTCGATTCTGGTACGCATGCCGGGCGAGGCGTCCAGTGTGATGACCGCGCTGGACGGCTATGAGATGACCCGGCAGGGACGTGGCGGGGCCGCGTTGGCCACGGCGGCCATCGGGTCGTTCGTGGCCGGCACCTTCGCCACGGTGATGCTCATGCTGACGGCGCCGGCGCTCGTGGAACTCGCGCTGGGTTTTGGGCCGACGGAGTACTTCGCGCTCATGGTGCTGGCGCTCACAGCGCTGGGGGGGATGACCAGTGGCGCACCGGCCAAGGGGGCGTTCGCGACGTTCCTGGGGTTGGCGATCGGGACCATCGGCATCGACCTCCAGACTGGACAAGCCCGCTTCACGTTTGGGGTTCCGGGCCTGTTGGGCGGCCTGAACGTGGTGGTCGTCACCGTCGGTCTCTTTGCCGTCGGTGAGGTGTTCTGGCACGCGGCCACCCACCGGGTGTCTCGGGAGACCCCGGCGCGGTTGGACGCCCCGGTCAGGCTCACGGCGGATGACTGGCGCCGGTCGGTCCCAGCCTGGTGCCGCGGCACGCTGGTTGGGTTCTTCACCGGCGTGCTGCCAGGCGCGGGCGCCACCGTGGCGAGCTTTCTGGCCTACGCCGTCGAGCGACGGGTTTCGAAGACGCCCGCGGCGTTTGGCCACGGCGCCATCGAGGGCGTCGCCGGTCCCGAGGCGGCGAACAACGCCAGCGCGGGTGGCAGTCTGGTGCCGCTGCTCGCGCTGGGGATCCCCGGTTCCGGCACCACGGCGGTCATGCTTGCCGCGTTCCAGATGTACGGCCTCCAGCCTGGGCCACTGCTGTTCAGCCAGGAATCAGGGCTCATCTGGGGGCTGATCGCGAGTCTGTACGTATCGAATGTGTTACTGCTCGTGCTCAATCTCCCGCTGATCCGGCTCTGGGTCCGGTTGCTGCACGTGCCGAGGTCGTTGCTCTTCGCCGCCGTCCTCGTGTTCGCCACGCTGGGGGTCTATTCCCTGAACAACAATCTGTTCGACGTAGCGGTTGTGTATGTGCTGGGGGTCCTGGCGTTCTTCATGCGACGCCACGGGGTGCCGCTCGCGCCGACCGTGCTCGGGGTCGTTCTGGGGCCACTGCTGGAGCAACACTTTCGCCGGGCGATGGCGATCTCTGGTGGAGACCCCGGCGTGTTTCTCACCCGTCCGGTGTCGGCCGCGATCCTCGCGCTCACAGTGGCCGTGGTGCTTGTCCCGATGCTCGTGCGGGCGCGGGGGGCGCGCTAGCGCGCCGGCATCGAGGTCAGGCCTATCTGCCGTCGGACTCGGTGCCGGGGTCGGCATTCTCGCTCGTGGAGACGCTGAACCTCCGGTAGTTGCCGTACCGCGCGGTGCTGGTGGTTCGTCCCCCGAGGCGCTGCGAGTAGCGTTCCCGCATCTCGGTCGGGACCCACAGGCTCACGTCTGGATTGAGCGCGAACGTGACCACCGCCACCGCTTCGGTCGCCGGTATCTCGCGGCCGACCGACGGGTGGTTCAGGGTGATCTCCGTTTCGAAGACCGTGCCCGCGTGTGGATCGATGCAGAACCGGCCGTTCGACGGAAGGCTGATGTTCTGGAAGCCACGTGTGAGAGTGGGAGTCGCTATTTCTTCGTACCGGATCTGCCAGGCGGCGGGGTGGTCGTCACCGCAGCCCACGCCGTCCTGCTCGAACCGGAACCGCTTCGTATTCGACGGGAGCAGGTAGGACAACGCGTAGGTGGGGATGTTGAAGGTGCGGCTCGTCGTGCCCAGATTGTACCGGGAGCTCTCTTCCACGATGCGTCGGGCCCGGGCGACAGCGGTAGTCGTGTCGTCGAGAAAGAGCGAGGCCAGACGGTCCTGCCGATCCCGCACGCGCTGCCCGTTGACCTCGAACACGTCTCGGAACCCGGTCCACACCGCGTCCTCACCGAGCCGGACCAGCAGAAACTCTGAGCGAAGTCGGGTGCGTCTTGGATTGGTCCGACCTCGCGGGAAGTCAGATTGGCGGTAGTCCTCCTCCGCGACCAAGTTCGTCAGCTCTTTGACGTACACCTCGACATATGCGGAGGCGCGCGCGATCACCTCCTCGAGGGTGAGAGACTCCTGCGTCGCATTCGCCGGCGTCGCCAGGAAGCAGGCCACGACCACGGTCGCGCCGCGAACCCAGCCTGCGCCCTCGAACCGGTGCATCTTGCTAATGCCGGTCACAACTACTTAGCGAGTATACGCCGCGCCTAGTCGGTGTCGGGGCCAGACGGCGGGATGTCGAGCCCGACCGCCCGCATGATCGCGAGGGCATTGCTGCGGGTCACCGGTCCCGGTTTCAGGCGGTAATCGAACCGCATTTCGCCCTCGACGAGCGTGTCGTCGAAGTGCACGTTGCGTGCCTGTTGCGCCAGGTCATCAGCGATCTCGGCCAAGGCGAGATCGTGTGTTGTGACCAGACCGGTTGCACCGAGCGAGAGCAGTGAGCGGAGCAGGCCACGCGCGCCTTCGGTGCGGTCGTGCGAGTTGGTGCCGTGAAACAGCTCGTCGAACAAGAACACCGTCGGCCCGGTTCGGGCCACGTCCACCACCTGGCCCAGGCGGAGCACTTCGGCGTAGAACCGGGACCGACCGGCCTGGAGCGAGTCTTCGATCCGCAGTGTGGCGCCGAGCGCCGCGGGCGAGAGTCGCATCCGGCGCGCCCGTACCGGCGCCCCCATCAGCGCCATGACGGAACTGACGCCGATACTGCGCAGCAGCGTGGTCTTGCCCGACATGTTCGAGCCGCTCACGATCAAGACTTGCGGCGCCGCGCCCAGTGCCACGTCGTTGGCTACGGCCTCGACGACGGGGATCAACGGATGCGCCAACGCTTCCGCATCGTAGACCGGCGGCGTGGCGATGTCGACCACCTCTGGGAACGGATCGGCCGGGTGTTCGTATGCGTAGGTGCTCAGAGCGGACAGCGCTTCAAACTCGCCGATGCGGTCGAGCCACCGTGACACACCGGCGCCATGCCGAGTTCGCCAGCGCTCGACCGCGAACGCCAGGTGCAGCTGCCAGAACAGGAGCACCGCGATCGGCATGAAGACGATGTTGTGAGCCCAGTCGTGCCGCTCGAGCAGCCGTTCCAGCTGACGGACCGCGTCCGGAATCTCTCCATCGGACGTGGTGAGCGCGTCTTGAATCGAGGATAGCCGGGTCGACGTCACCGACTCGCCGCGCACGAGTCGGCAGACCGCGCCCAGGACCACCAGCTCTCGGGCGGGTGCGTCGGCGGCATGGAGGATCTCTTGGGTTTGGCTGGCGAACAGACGCACGAAGAGCGCGAGGGCGAGCAATGCGGTTGTCGGCAGAGCGATGGTCGCGCCCTGATTCCACGCGACGAAGGTCAGCGGCGTCAGGGTCGTCAGCACGACCGCGACGACCTGCGGCCAGTGTCCGCTGAGCACCGGAGCCGCCGTCGCCCAGTGCACCAGAGCGCTCGGTTGTACTGCGGCACGCACGTCAGCGCCGGCGGCGGCCAGCTGCTCGCGCATATCCACACGCCCCCGCAGCTCGCGGACCGCCTCCTGCCGGTCGTGCACCGTCTGCCGGTCACCCGGGGTCAGGAGCCATTCGGCGAGGGTCGACTCCCCCGTTCGGGTTTGGGCCGTATTCACCAGTTGAAACACCGACCCCGGGCCGAACAGGTCGAGGTCTTGGCTGAACAGGTGTTCGGCGTCGGCAAACTCTTCGCCCGTCGCACCGATTCCGGACCAGGTGTCGCCGAGGCGCGCCAGCCCATGTTCGTACCACGCGACCGCCCGGTTGAGCCGGTCCCGCGCCAGCAGTACCCGGTCGTGCGCGACGACCAGACCGGTGAATGCGGCGACCGGGGCGGCGAGCCACCAGGCCGACATCCATCCCCCGTACGCCGCGCCCCACAGGAGCACGCCGCCCGCCAGGAAGGTGACGAGGCGGGCGTGGCTGACCTGATCGGACTTTCGCCCGAGCGCGGCCGAGTCGCCACGGCGCTCGGCTAGCAGCCGTTCGTACGTGTCCAGCGGTGGAGAAGGCGTGGGCACCGGGGGCGTGTCAATTCAGGTGGGCGAGTTCAGCCGGACCGACCGCGTCGGCTGGACCCTGGAAGATGGCGTTGAACAGCAGCTTGAACGTACCACGCGTCTGGGTGCGGAACGCAACCTGGCTCCCGAGCGTGACGACCGATCCCTGACCGACCGTGAACGCCACCACGTTGGCTTGGTTGCGCAACAGCTCGTCCCCCAGCAGCCAGCCGCTGGCCACCATGTCCTCTTCGTCCGGATACCTCGATACCGTTTCGGCCGAGATGCCAAAGCTGGGCGTCAGTCGATATGCCTGATCGAAGCGAAAGAAGACCGGCCAGCGTGCCGGCATGCCGAACGCGACCGGATGCGCCGGATTGAATTCCTGTTTCAGGAGCGAACCAGGGCAATAGAAGACCGATGTTGGCTCCACCACCCGGTCACGCAGCGCGGCCAGCAGTTGCGCAGGGCTCTGAAACGCGTCGCGCAATGCCTCGGTGGCCTCGTCTCCTCCGCGGCGCTGCGGGTCCGGCGCGGGAGGTCGCAGCCCGCGCGCGGGCAGGACCGGCTCAATCGGCAGGTCCAGCAACTCGCGAGCGGTGCTCACGGCGCTGCCAAGCGCCACGAGCGTGCCGCCGTCCCGCACCCAGTCGGCAAGCTTCCGCCACCCCGCGTCGCCGACCCCGAATGCCCAGCGCCACGTCTCGTCGTGCCGCTGCGGATCGAGGCCGGACACGATGCGGCTTCGGGTCGTCCCCGATGGCAGCACGATGACGTCGTAGGTGTCGGACAGATCACCCGCGAAATCGAGCGACGACACCTCGGTGTGACCCAGCTCGTACTGCTCGAACAACCACCGCATCCAGCCGCCCGGCATGTTGTTGGCCGCGCGCCACAGTCCGACGCGGGTCGGAGTATCCCATCGGAACCCGGAGACGTCGGGCGGTTCATCGGCGCCCGTGATCACGAGCCCCGTCTCGTCAGCGATGGCCCGGAGCAGACGGGTCGCGTCGTCCGTGGGTGGCACCACCCACGTGCCCGGCGCGTGGTCGCGCCCCTGGCTGGTGAATCCTTCGGACACGCGTGACAGGGTGACCCCAGCCTGTTGCAACCGCGCGACGGCCAGGAAGCTGGCATTCGATTCCGGTCCGATCAAATACGCCCAGCCCGGCGTTGACGGCATCGGTGTGCGCCGCGGCGTGATCTCGGCGAGCTGCACCAGGTTGGCGCCCACCAGGTCCGCCTCCACTGGTTGGTCGATCTGGTCGACGTCCACGCCCATGAGCAGGCCCAGTGTCTGCGCGGTTACGTCGTAGGGCGGGATGGGCGGACCGCCGGGGTAGTACCGCAGGTCCGGATACACCTGCGTTTCGAGCATCGTCTTCGCGAAAGCCCCGGCCGGCTGGGCGAGCTGCACCACCCATGAGCCGGCGGGATAGCGGTGGCCCCCGACGGTGAAGGGATTCCGCGCCTGATCGATGTCGACCTCGGCCGTGTGCAGCAACTCGAGCAGCTCGTAGGTCTCGAACGGGTCGCGCTGATCGGCGCTGATGACGAAGGCGTATGGCGCCTCGTCCCGCGTCACCCAGTCGCGATGCACCTTGTAGTAGTTCTCCATCCACGAGGGGCGGTTCTTGGACACCTGCTCCAAGGCGGCGAACACCGCCGTGTAGCCGTAGTCGACGATGTCGCGCAATCGCCATACCCCTTTGTCGTATGGCACCGGAAAATTGACCCGTGCGTCTTGTGGGCCCAGGGGCACCTGGTCGCCGGCCGGGTTCACGAACGGGTCGGCCAGCCGGGCGCTGGCGATTTCGGTCAGGATCCGCGGTTGGCCGTGGTACAGCATGTATTGCCGCGCGGGGGCCCACAGGTCGTACTGCTCGCCATACACCACCCCACGCTTGCCGTCCGAGACCAGGGCGGCGGCCATCGCCGTGCCGATCTGGGCCTGACCTTCGAGCAGCAGCGGATGAATGTTGGGGTCGTGCGGATCGCGATAGGGCGGCACGAAGATGCGGGCTCCGTTTGGCC
>CAUZAY010000218.1:0-7481 GCA_963577695.1 Vicinamibacteria bacterium
AGCCCCTCGCTCATGAACGCCTTCTCAGGCTCGAAGAGACAGGGAATGATCGTCCGTAGCAGATTCGACGCGTGGTCCAGCTCGTAGTTGACCCACGTTCTGTCTGGATCGACGGATGTTCGGGTCAACACCGCGACCACGACCTGGCTGCGCAGCAGTCCCTCGTCGATCTCGTTCTTTCACAGATCCGCGCCACGGACGTTCCGGCTGTTCCGCCAGACGTGGAGGGCTCCCGCGTCCGTCAGTTGCTCGAAGAGTCGCTTCGCGATATCGCGGTCGTCGCTGGCGTAGCTGATGAACCCGCGAGCAGGTAGTCGCGGCCCGTCGGCGACAGCAAGTGGCGTCGGATCTGGCTGGGTTGAATCAGGCACGTCCGGTCCGTTCGGGGTCGCCCCGGGGCACGGCCAGATGGCCCTGGTATCGCGCGGTGACCAGCGTGGCCCCATCCCCGAGATACGTGGTTCGATCGCAGTACGTGCCGAAACGCGGAGAGATCTGGTAGGCGCCGGCACGCGCCCACTGGACGTCGCGCCAGAGCGGCAGCAGCGCGGCGGGGTCTCGCTCGATCCCGGTGTCGCCGAGCACCGCGCTGGTGAGCGGAACGTAGTGATCCGGCCGCAGGTTGAAGAGACGCCGGTAGCCGGCGACAACGACGGGGACCATCTCGATGGCGCTCGCGGCGGTGCCACCGATGGTGTCACCGAGAGACGGCCGATAGAGCAGCGTGCCGTATCCGACCAGTAGCGCCACGATCGCTCCCCACTAACGGGTCATCGCGTGGAGGAGAAAGTTGATCCCGACGGCATACGAGGCCACCGAATAACGGTAAAAGAACTCGTAGTCCTCGCCTTCGCGCTCCCAGCCGTCGGCGATGTCGGTGTTGTGGGTCATGACCACCATCAGGCGACCCTGCTCGTTGTAAATGCCGCGCACGTGGACCACCTCGCTCTGCGGGCCACGCTCGGACGTCGTCCTGCCGCCCGAGCGACGGAAATGCTGGATCGACGGCACCTGGGGTACTTCCGCCACGTCGAACATCCCGTGATGAATCGGGTCCGAGATTGGGATGTCCAGGATCGGATACTGACCCGGGGGCAGCGCCTTGCCAATCTCGCGGGCCCATTGGTCCCACGCGTCAGGGCCCCAGAAGTCATCCACCCACAGGAACCCGCCTTTGCGGAGGTAGGCGCCCAATCGATCCGCTTCTTCCTCGTTGAAATAGGCGGTTCCCACGTCTGACATGAACAGGAACGGATAGTTGAACAGTTCGGGGTCGGTCAGTTGGACCACGACGTGGTCGGGGTAGTCGTCGTCGCCGACCAGACCGACGGGGGCGTGGGTCAGCTCCGACAGCCTGATCGTGAAGTTGATGTCGGCGTTGGGGTAGTCGGTGAACCAGCCTTGACCGCCCCGCTCACGATGGGTGCTCTGATAGAGCCCCCGTGCGAACGTGAAGAGACGATGCGTTGACTCGCCACTCGGGAAGCGCGGCGGAGTCCGCCGGCGACCACCGTAGTAGCGCTGGCCCGCCAACGCTGATCCCCCGAGCAGGATCAACACCAGAGACGACGCCAGTAGCCGCCGGACGGTCCGTGACACTAGTTCGCTCCAATCCAGTACATGCAACCGGGGCCGGCGCCCTCGCCCATCGGCATCTCCTGCGTCACCTCGAGGGTGTTCAAGTCGAGGACCGCCACGCGGTCCGCGGCTCGCAGTCCCAGATAGGCGCGTGTCCCGTCCGGGGCCACGAGCACGGCGCCATCGCCGGTGTCGCTCGGGCCCACCGTCACCCGTTTTATGACGGTGCGCGAGGCGGCGTCCATCACGACGACCGACGCTGCCTCACCGTCGATGATCAGCACCCGGCCGTCCGGGGTGAACTTCAGGCGGTTGGCGTCCCGCAGGCCGAGGTCGAGGGTCTGGACGACGGTTCGGGTTTCGACATCGATGATCGAGACACCGCCGTCGTTCCGGGTCGCCGTCCAGATCTCGCGGCCATCCGGCGACAAGTCGATACCCTCGGGTAAGTCGCCCGGCACCGGAATCACGGTGAGCGTCGATGCGGCGGGGCCTCCGCTGATGCCCTCAATCATCGTGACGGTGTTCGACCGCGTGTTGGGCATGAACATCGTGTCGGTAGCCTGGTTGAAGACCAGCAGGTGGGTGCCCTCCTGCCCGGTCCCGAGCGTCCAGTCGATCGCGTCGGCCGACGGGTCGTAGCGCCCGATGGACTTGTAGCCCTCGATGGTGAAGTACACCTTGCCGTCGGCGAAAAGGACGTCGTGCGTGCTGCTGCCCGCTCCGGTATCGATTCGGCGGACCTCCTCCTGGGCCGCGAGGTCGATGACGGAAATGCCATCCACCATGCTCGCCACGAACGCGAACCGGCCGTCAGCCGATGCCGTGACCTCGTGCGGATCTCGTCCGGTCGGCACGCGCCCCAGAACTGTGCCGCTGTCGGGGTCGACGATCGCGAGGGCGCTCGCGTCCCTGAGCAATACGAGCAGTCGACCCGGCGACGGCGTCTGGGCGTGCGTCACGCAGAGCCCGGCGACGACAGCGCCAAGCGACAACGACACGATCCACCGGATTGACTTTCGGGCTGGACTCATCTGGCAACCTCCGGACATGGGTTCTGAAACCAGAGCTTAGCACCTGGTTCGACGATGCGGAACGGGTCGTCAGCTCAACGCGTAGACATAGGCCGTCTTGGTCTGTTGCGTCGTATCGGCCCAGTCGTCCAGGTCGAGCGCGGCATGAAACGCTCGAAAGGGGCTCGTGCTTCTGTCGCCGTGAACCGCGGGTCTGTGGCGTCCTTCCGGGGGTGACGGAAGCTGAACTCAGCCACGACGGGTGTGGTCGGATCCGCGGATCCGTTGTACCAGATGACGACGGCACACTCGGCGACCTGCTGCCCGCTCAGATTGGTCCGGCCGCCCTCGAGTACGAGCTCTCGCGCGGTGAAGCCACTGACCGGCGCCATCGGTTCGTCCAGCGTCACGTCGAGTTGCTTCACGAGATCTGGGAACAGCGCCACGATGTCTGCCCACCGTGTCCACCGAGAGGGTGTCTTTCGTTCGACCCGAGCTGGAGTAGCTGTAGAGGCTTCGCATCCGCCGCTGTACCGGTTTGATGTCCTTCTCGAACTTGATTTTCCGCTTCTTCTTCAAGAGTTTCTTCGTGGCGGTCAGGTTGCGGTCCCCGGCCACCAGTCGGTCAGGATGCCGGTATTTGAGCGTGACTTTCGCCGTGCCATCGGCGCGCGGCCGGGCACGGAACACGTAGTCGCGGAAGAGGAGGTCCTTGTTGTTCAGATGCCGATTAGCGGTGTCGTAGAACGTCACGGGGCGTTCTTTCGAGAGGCTGAGGGCGCCATCGGTCGCGATCCCGTGGCTGGCCACCGCGTCGCCGAAGGCCCCCCAGAACGCTGCGACTTGGGCGATCAGCTCCGCCTCGGAACCGGCGAAACGTGCGGCTCGCAACATGAGCTTGTATTCGCGTGAGGCCAGTGCCGGCGGCATGTGCTCCCCCTGTGCAGGCGACCGGTATCGGACAGGTATCTCCTGGGTCGCGAATCGCGTCGGTCGTGTCCGCTCTCGGACGCCGGTGTCAACGCGCTATAATCAGCCATCCATCTGGCACACCTGTGAAGGAGATTTCCATGACGATGCCGCGCTTCTTGGTCGCTCCGCTAGCGCTCGCACTGCTCGTACCGATGTTCGCTGTCGCGCAGCAGGAGGAGAACTACGATTACTGGAAGCCGCAGCGGGACATGGTCCGCCGTGGCCAACAGGCGGTCTTCATGTGCAACGGGTTGTTCACGGGGGGTCGAACGATCGACAACGTCTTCGCCCAGGAACTCGCGTTTCTTCCCGAGCCGATCGGCACGCCGAGTGGCGGCGACTACGTGGTCAACGAGACGCGGAAGGCCGTCGCCATTGGCGCCGACGATGGTGTCCCGGTCATGCGCGCCGCGTTCCGCGAGGGAATCGGGTGTGTGATTCTCGCGCCGGACCAGACGTTCGAAGACATTGAACGCCTCCCGCAGCTCATGCTGCCGTATCCATCCGGCGACCCGTCGACCATCGCCTGGCCCGATGGTGACCTGGTCACCGACACCTCGCTCCCGGCCGGTATCGACGCCGCCGCGCTCCAGGCCGCCTCCGACTGGGCGTTCGACCGCGAGTCGCCGGAACAGGTCACGTTGAGCATGATGGTGGTGCACAACGGGCAGATCGTGCACGAGCGCTACGCGCCCGGAATCGAGATGACCACACGGACGCGGACGTGGTCGACGGCCAAGAGCCTGGCCGTCACGCTGATCGGCATGCTCGTCGACGAGGGCAAGATGCACCTCGACGAGCCGCTTGGTTTCGAGTGGCTCCCTCGCACGCGGTCGTCGGCTCCAGACCCGAGAGACGCGATCACGCTGCGCCACCTCCTGAACATGTCGAGCGGACTCGACACCATCGACAACGGCGGTCTCGAGTATGCGACTGGGTCCGGCCTGTCGTATTGGGCGGGGGCGAGTTCCGTCAACGGCGCGCTCCGCCAGGCGTTGATCCGGGAGCCGGGCACGAACTGGGACTACGAGAACTACGACACCCTGCTGGCGGTCCTCAAGATGAAGCAGGTGCTGGGTGATGAGCAGGTCTATCGCGAGTTTCCGCGTCGGCGGCTGCTCGACAGGATCGGCATGCGGAACACGCTGGTCAGCACCGACCGGTTCGGTGATTTCATTCTGAGCAGCCAGGTCTATACCAACGCGCGCGACCTGGCGCGGTTCGGGCTGCTGTATCTGAACGGCGGTGTGTGGAACGGCGAGCGGTTGATTTCCGAGGAATGGATCGACTTCGTCCGCACCCCGGCGCCGGCGACGGTCGGGCGGGGCGGCCAGTACGGGGGACAGTGGTGGCTGGTGCCGGAAGACCGGGACGACGTGCCGAAGAACGCCTACTCCACGTCGGGCAACCGGGGGCAGTACACCATCGTGGTGCCGTCACACGATCTGGTCATCGTGCGACGCGGCCTCGATTATGGTCGCCAGGGATTCGACCGGTGGGGTCTGACGCGCGAGGTTATCAAGGCGATCGGTATCCCGACCAACGACGAGCAGTAGCGCAGGGGACTCAGCTCACGGCCTTGTTCGTCTTGCGGCCCAGCCGGACGACGATGTCGTATTCCTTCTTGGTGGCCGGCTGTACGGACAGCCGGCTCCCTTTTTGTACGACCTTCATATCCTCGAGTCCGCTGGTGGCTTTGAGCGTCGCCAGCGGCACCGTCGCTGGAAACTGCTCGACGAACCCCAGGTCCACCATGAACCAGACCGGTTTGTCCTTTGTGCTCCCCGCGTCGAAGTACTTCTGTCCTTTCTTCCAGGCGAAGTGATCCGGATATGCGGTCTTGGAGACGGTCGCGAGCCCGGACACGCCTGACGGGTCCGCGTTCGACGCGTAGAACAGGACTGCGTCGCCGATCCGCATGTCGTCGCGCATGAAATTGCGCGCCTGGAAGTTCCGGACGCCCTCCCAGGATGTCTCGCGGTCGCGAGCCAGATCGCCGATGCTGTAGGCGCTCGGCTCACACTTCATCAACCAGTAGCGTTTGGCCATGTCGTTCGTCCTCAGGCGGGGCTGCGCCCTGGCTCTTCTCAGCCCCGTGTTCGATCCGCTATTTGCGGTGCGCGGCCACGCGTTCGCGGATGAGCGCGGCCGTGCGGGCCGCGCGCGTCGTCGCAATCCGTTCGGCGCGCTCGAGGGCGGTGCCCAGATCCGCGATCGAGACCCCATCGATGGTGGCCTGGCGGGTGGCAACCCGGTCCGCCCACCGGACCGAGTCGGGGTCGTCCAGCAGCATGTTCAGCGTGATCGTGGGATTGTCGTGGAGACCGTCACTCGGCTGGTCGTCGTTCGTGACGCCCAACTCGCTGAGCACGTTGGGCGTGCCCGGGGGCGCCCGGTAGTACTCGGGAATGTGAAGCGCCGCCGCGTCCGCTTTCCATTCGGCTGACAGTGCCGTCGCCACGTTTTCCATGCCACTCTGGTTGCCGCCGCTGTCACCGATAAACACGATATGCGTGAAGCCGTGCACCTTGAGGCTGTGCGCGACGTCCCTCAGCACCGCCTCGAACGTCTCCTGTCTGAGACTCAGGGTGCCCGGGCTTCGCATGTGACCGCTCGGCGGGTCGACGCGTCCCTCCGGGACGAGCTCCATGACCGGTGCGCAGAGCGCGTTGCCCAGGTCCCGAGCAATACGGTCGCAGTTGGCCCGTAGCACGTAGTTGTGCTTCCCCGTCACGAGCCAGGGGCCGTTCGGCTCGATACCGCCGGTGGGAATGATGACCGTCGTCTTGCCGGCCCGCATCGCATCGCGGACATCCATCCACGTCATCTCCTCCAGCCACACGGTATCGACCGTCGGCAGCGGATTCGGCGACTCCGCACAGTTGTACGCGTTGGCGCGACACTCGCCGCCACCCATCGAGCGCGGGTCCGGCGCTGGCTCCGGCTGACGTCGCGCGCCGGCGGCTGGGCGCGCGCGCGGCGGCGGCGCGCGCAGGGTGCCGCGGTTGGCGATGGCCGCGTTGATCGACGCGACGGTGTGCGTCGCGCGGAACTCGACCAGGTCGCGGGCGAGTTCGAGCGTGGCGATCCGGTCGCCGATGGAGACGCCGTTGATGGTCGCGAGTCCAGCCTCGACCCGCTCGTCGTATCGGACCGACTTCGGGTCCGCATAGAACATGCTCAGCGTCATCATCGGGTCGTCGTGGAGGCCGTCGCCTTCACCCTCTTCGAGACCCCGATAGGCCATGTAGCGCGCGGCGCCGGCGTAGTCGTAGTACTCCTGCACGTGCGCCACGACCGGACCGCCGTCCCATTCGGCGTTCAGCGTCTCTGCCACCGCCCGCTGGCCACTTTGGTTCCCGCCGCTGTCGCCGATGAAGATGATGTTGCGGAAACCGTGCGTCTTGAGGCTGCGGGCCACGTCGCTCAGCAGCGCTTCGAACGTGTCCTGCCGAAGACTGATCGTGCCGGGGCTGCGCATGTGGCCGGTGGGTGGCTCGATGTTGCCTTCCGGCACCAGCTTCACGATCGGCGTACAGAGGGCGTTCCCCATCTTGCGGGCGATGGCGTCGCACGTCGCGCTCAGCACGTAGTTGTGCTTGCCCAGCGCCAGCCACGGGCCATTGGGTTCGACCCCGCCCGTCGGCACGATCGCGGTCGTCTTGCCGGCGGCCAGCGCGTCGCGGACATCCATCCATGTCATCTCTTCGAGCCAGACCGTGTCTGGCGCCGGAAGAGGATTCGGGGTGTCGGCACAGTTGTAGACGTTGTCGCGGCAATCGCCCCCGCCCATCGAGCGCGGGTCCGGGGCTCGGCGCTGCTGCGCCGTTAGCGGGGCGGCGTGGGCGACGACAACCAGGGCCAGCGTGCAGGCGAGCAGGCGCCGCACGGTCACCAAGCTTGGCGAATCTGTCATGG
>CAUZAY010000219.1:0-7458 GCA_963577695.1 Vicinamibacteria bacterium
CTGTCGCTATTCTCCCTCATGTGAGCGACAGTCCCGCCGCCCGTCTTCGCGCGGGACTTGCGTCAGCCGCAAGCCGGCTTCCGCTGCACCCACTCGACCCCGGACGCGTGCGCGCGCACAACGTCCACCGGCGGTCCCACGAGAGCCGGTCGATCCGCGATTTCCAGCCGCACCATCTGCTCGGCCAGTTCCGGGAGCGCGTCCGGCAACTCGGGCAACGTTCCCAGATACTCCATCATGGCAGTGGTTTCACCAACCCCGAACACCTCCATCGGGCGCGGGCAAGCGCGCGGACAGCTCACCCGGCTGATTCGCAGCCGAACCGAACCGTCTGGTTCCATCTCCGCGTAGAAGTCCCGCATCTCGAGATGCGCCACACCGTCTCTCACGGCGGCTAGCGTCATATTCAGCACAAACCCAGAGGCCAGTTGTTCGGCGAACAGCCGCGGCAATTCCATTTGAATCCTGGTCAAGGTGCCGAGGAGCCGGCCCTGGACGAGCCGTTCCAGTACCAGCGCCCGTTCTTCCAGTGTGCCAGCGGTCGTCAACACCGTGTGGATCAGCTCCTGTACATCGAAGTCGTTTTCGGGGCTCACCACGAGGCCGGCCATCGCGAAGATGACGTCGTCGCGCGTGTCTACCTTGCAGGTGAGCTGAGGACGACGGTCGCCACCGTACCAGACCAGCAGGCTGTCTGCGGCAATGACGACCTGGTTCGGCGTACGGATGACCGCCAGCGTGGTGGCGCTCACGACGGCGGTGGAGAGGCTCGCGGCGGCCAGCGCCGCCGCAACGACAGCGCGAGTGCCACGGCCCGGCGCCCCCGTTGGTCGAACGGACCGGCCGGCTGCCATGTCTGACCGACGCTCACGGGATTGAAGGGCCGACGGGGATTGAGGGCGAACGGGCCATCAACGGAGCGGGACATCGGGACCCTGGTCACGGGGAGTCGCCTCCGGTGATGTCTCGCCCCAATCGGGGGGCGGTGTACTAGAATCCGCGTTTACGGCCTCTGAGGCCGCGGCGGCTCCCTTTGGGTTTCGCCGGTCGGCGACCGAAGTCCATTCCCCCTGCCGGCGGTCCGTCGTCCATGAACGGTTGGGGCGCACGTGGCGCCCTGTCACGGGCCTCGCTGACCCTGAGACTTCGCCCGTTCAGTTCCTTCCCGTCCAACTTTTCGATGGCTGCGGACACGGACGCCGCATCACCAAATTCGATGAACGCGAATCCGCGCGGCTTGTCGGTGGCGCGGTCGACCGGAAGAAAGACCTCGGTGACCGGGCCCGCTTCGGCGAACAGTGTTTCAAGGTCAGCCTGAGACGTTTCGTAGCTGAGATTCCCGACGAATATTCGTGAAGAAATGATGAGCCTCCCTTGTCATCGGCCCGGTCCGCGTCCTCCCGCGGCCGGCCAGACGACTACTTCTAGACAGCACAACCACGCAGTCGGTACCGTTTCATCACCGTGTCGCTACGGGGAGGGAAACGAGCGCCTGGTAGGTCTTGCAGGGCGCGCAAACGTGGAACGCGCCCAGCCGGCTCAGCATACTCTGACGGTCTGGGAAACGCAAAGCTAGTGGGGGCTGTGAACCGGCGCCGTCGCACCGCGGCGAAAAAAAGCCACGTCAACGGCCGGGAACTCCACCGTCGTCCCCCATCGGCGTGCGATCCACTGGCAGGTGGCGAGAGAGAAGAAGCAGACGTGCGTCGGATCACGAATGTATCGTGACGCGGCGAATGCGGGCTGCTCCGTCACCCATTTCGTCATCACGGCGAATACGCCGCGCGGAGCGAGGACGGAGAAGCACCGGTCAAACTCTGCCCGAGGATGGTGGAGATGCTCCACCACTTCCGTCGCGGTGATGAAGTCGTAGCGGCGGTTCCACACCTCGGGGTCTGGCGCGTAGAACACATCATAGTGATGGACACGCAGCCCCTGTTCCGACAGCATGAGTCCCAGCGTCGGCCCGGGACCGGAACCGAAATCGAGGCCGACGGCACCCCTCGGGACGCGGGTCAGGAGCGGGTCGGCCAGTCGAGCCAGAAAGGCGCGGTACCGCGGGTCGCGCGGGTCGTTTTGATGCTGGTCGTAGCGCGCTTTCTCGGCCACGGAATCGATCCGAGCCTCGGGTGGCACGAAGACCAGAGCGCAGGCGCCACACTGCCAGTACGCCCGCACCCGATCCTGGTGATACGGTGTCGGGTCCGTCGCGCCGCACAGCGGACAGGTCGGCGCCCGTTCACCGAGCGCGGCCATCAGAACAAGGGGTAGATGAACGGCGCGGCGGCGGTGCCCGCGAGCAGGATCAGAGCGCCGACGAGCAGGAGCACCAAGATGATCGGTGTGAGCCACCACTTCTTGTTGTGTCTCAAGAACTCCCACAGTTCCATCAGCAGTCCGGCCTGCGCCGCGTTGGCCTGGTCCGCGAAGTCTCTGCCGCCATCCGATAGCGGTTCGTTGTTGGTCATCGTCGCTGTCCTCTGAGACGCACCACTCTAACAGGTGAAGAACGCGGAGACACGGTTGCCGGGGCGGGACGCCCGTCTCCTGAGGAAACGTCTCGGTCGCAGCGGTGTTCTGCCCCGGGGGTCGACACCCGGCCGGTGGAGAGCTGGTCAGGCGCGCGGGGGCGGTCCGACGGCGGGAGCGGGCCTCTCGGTCCGCGAACCGGTCGACGAGCCCAACCCTCCTCACCTTGGCCCCCAAAGCGCTTGGCACGGGCTAACGGATGCCTGGTCTCGACACCGAGGGAAAAGCGAGCGCGGAGCTGGTCCCAGCCCCGGCGCTACAACTCCGCGCCCGTGCACGGTCCTCGCCGGCGGCACCGCCGGCACCCCGGCTCGTCTCCGACGGTTCCCGGACCGAGATGCCCGCTCCCACCGGACCTCTTTAGGCGGGGCGGTGCCCCGAACCCCACGCGAACGCTCCGCGGGGACCCCGCGAGCCCCACTCCGCGTCCGCGAGGCGCGCAGGTGCGCGCCTAGGCTCCCGGGACTGAAATTGAGCAGGTTGCCGAAACACATCCAAGGGGGTTTTCTGACGAGGCGTCTGTCTGGCCAGGCGCGAGGAGGGAGCAGCCAGGTGGGCTGTGACCGACGAAGTAACGCCGCCAGACGAACGCCTCGTCGGAAAACCCTAGAACTGGCGGAGATAGCGCTTTACCCGCTCGGGCGGCGTGTGAGCGCTCCAATAGCTGGGCGCGTCTCGCTTGAACTCGCGGTCGAGGGGGTCGCCGCGGAGGACCCGTAGGGCGATCCCGATCGGGGTAATGACCAGGAAATAAATCGCCCCCAGGAGCAGATGCGACAGGACCCATCCGATCGGAAACACCGCGTACATCCAACCGACGTAGATCAGAGTGCGACTGGCGGGCCAGGCCGCGAACACGGCGCTGAGAAGAGCGCCGGCGCCCCACACGAAGGTGGCGGGCGTCAACGAGCCGGTGCGCCGCCAGACGACGGCGCCGACGATGGCGACAAACACCGGGAGCAGCAGGCCGAACCATCGCAGATCACGCCGAGTCGGGTTGGTGTTGATCTCGAGGACGGCCATGGGTTCGATGTGTGGGTCAGTCGAGCGAGAACTGGGCCAGGTACGCCTCGGTCGCCGGGGCGGTGTGGGGTTGTTCCGACTTCAGGAGTACGAAGCCCTCGAGCACGAGCACATCCATGTTCGTCGCCATGAAGCAGCGGTACGCCTGCTCCGGTTGGCAGACGATCGGTTCGCCCCGTACGTTGAAGCTCGTGTTGATGAGCATCGGGCACCCGGTGCGGCGCTCGAAGGCGCGTAGCAGCGCATGATAGCGCCCATGGCGGAGGGCATCGACGGTTTGCACGCGCGCCGAGTAGTCGACGTGGGTGATTGCGGGCACGGTGGATCGTGGGACCTGCAGTTTTGCCAGCCCCGTGAGGGTGTCGTCACCGGTGTCAGGGACTCGCATCGAGTCGTGGATCGGCGCCACGAGCAGCATATACGGGCTTTCCTGGCCCTCCGGCATGTCGAAGTAATCGCTCACGCGGTCTTGCAGCACGGATGGCGCGAATGGACGGAACGATTCGCGGAACTTGATTTTTTGGTTCATCACCGACTGCATGTCCCGGCTGCGGGGGTCGCCGATGATGCTGCGCGAACCGAGCGCGCGTGGCCCGAACTCCATCCGTCCCTGAAACCACCCGACCACCTGTTCGTCCGCCAGCAATTCCGCCACCCGATGACAGAGGGCCTGGTCCTCATCGAAGCGGGAATACACCGCACCCGCCTGGTCCAGGAATGCCGATAACTGGTCGTCCGAGAATCGGGGTCCGAGGAGCGAGCCCTGCTGCCGGTCGCCGTCCGACGCCGGCCGCGGCTGGTCGAGCAGTTGGTGCCAGATGAACAGCGCCACCCCGAGGGCGCCGCCGGCGTCGCCGGCCGCCGGCTGGATCCAGATCTCATCGAATGGCGACTCGCGCAGCAGCCGGCCGTTGCCGACGCAGTTGAGCGCGACGCCGCCGGCGAGGCACAAGTGGCGCTGGCCGGTTTCGCGATGCACATGACGCGCCGCCGACAGCATGATCTCCTCGGTCACCAGTTGGATCGAGGCGGCGATATCCATCTCTCGCTGCGTGATCGGCGACTCTGGATGTCGACGCGGTCCGTCAAAGAGCGCGTCGAAGGCCGGCGACGTCATCTGGAGGCCTTCGCAGTATTGGAAGTACTGCATGTTCATCCGGAACGATCCGTCCGGCTTGAGGTCAATCAGGTGATCGCGAATGAGGTCAGCGTAGGTCGGCTCGCCGTATGGCGCCAGTCCCATCAGCTTGTACTCGCCGGAGTTGACCTTGAAGCCGGTGTAGTAGGTGAATGCTGAGTACAGCAGACCTAGCGAGTGCGGAAACCGCAGCTCGTGTGTGAGCGTGATCCGGTTCTCGTGCCCGACGCCGTAGCTGGCGGTGGCCCATTCCCCGACACCATCGAGCGTGAGAAACGCCGCGTCCTGAAAGGGCGACGGGAAGAACGCGCTGGCCGCGTGTGCTTCGTGATGCTCGGTGAACGTGATGGCCTTGGAATATTCGCCTCGCAGGCCACGTCTGATCTCTCGCGGAAGGTGCAGTTTCTGTTGCAGCCACTGCGGCATGGCATGGATGAACGAGCGGTAGCCACGGGGCGCGTAGGCGAGGTAGGTCTCAAGCAGCCGCTCGAACTTCAGGAACGGCTTGTCGTAGAACCCGACGTAGTCGAGGTCTCTGGCGCTGAGCCCAGCCTCGTCCAGGCAGTAGTCGATGGCCTGGATGGGAAACCCGGCGTCGTGCTTGGCGCGCGTGAACCGCTCCTCCTGCGCCGCGGCCACAATGCGACCGTCGACCAGGATCGCGGCCGCCGAGTCGTGGTAGAACGCTGAGATACCGAGGATTGCCGTCATCGCCACCCGTCGCTCGTGGTCCTCATATAGTGGCTACGAGTCGGTACACTCGGGGCCGTACTGCGTGCTCGTGGCCGGGTTGTGTGAGCCTATCGCGCACCCCGGGTCGCACCACCTCACCATCGACCGAAGACGGAGTACATTGGGTGGCCCTGACCGAAGAACATGCTCGCCGCACGGGGACCGAGTGTACGGCACATCGCGACCGACGCCGCGGCGTTTCGTGATCCGCGTGTGATCGACATGAGCCAGACCCTACGGTTGGTGACCTACAACCTGCAGCGCGGTATCCAGTACGCGCAGATTCGTCACCACCTGGCCACCGTCCCGCTCCTGCGGCACGCCGATATCATCGCCGTCCAGGAAGCGCTGGTACCGGCCGGCGGCAGGCGCAGGCTCCCGCGTCCGTATCACGCGAGCTCGGCGTCGATGGTGAGTTTCTCTTCAATTACTACGACCAGGACGGCGAACATTCGCCCGTCACCGGCGGTCTCGGCACCGAGGACCTCCAGGTGGTCTCGCCGGTGGTCGCCGCCAGTTGGGCCATCAACGATCGGTGGGCGCTCAAGACCTCGATCGGTCTCGACCAGATCACGTCGGCGTCCACCGACAATATCGACGACCACGTCAGCAGTGCGTCACGCGTCGACCAACGGACATTCACGAGCCTCGAAGTCGTTCGCGACTTCGGGAATTAGACCCTCGGCGTCAGTGACGGCTTTTCGAACGAGTACGACTACACCTCCGGCATGGCCGGGGTGTCGTGGACCCGCAATTTCAACCAACAGAACACGACGCTGGCCGCCTCCGGTCGGTACTTCGCGGATACCATCTCGCTCTACGACATCAACGGCGACGACCAGGGGTCTGCCCGGCGGCACACCACCGACGTGTCGCTGACCTTGACGCAAATTCTCGGTCGCCGCACAGTGGCGACGGTCGATCTCGGGCTCAGCGTGCAGCGAGGGTTCCTCTCGACGCCGTTTCATGAAGTGATCGTTGCCGCCGCGCTTGGCATACCGAACGACTTTCGCGTGGCGGAGCGGCTACCGGACGCCCGTGACCGGCGGGTCGTTGGACTGCGGGTGAATCACTCGCTGACCGATTGGTTGGTGGAGCGGGGCGGGTATCGGTTCTACGACGACACCTTTGGGGTGCAGGCACACACCATCGAGAGCGAGACGCACATTCGGCTTCCCACCGCAGACGAGCAGTGGGCGTTCCCGATCGCCCGGTTTCACCGACAGACCGGGAGCCGCTATTTCGGGCTGCCCGGGACCCAATTCCTCGATACGGACTTCTTTACCGCCGACCGGGACCTGAGCAGTTTCGACAGCTGGCGATACGGAGCCGGCTGGAAGTGGGTGGGGACCGGCGGTGCGACGCTTGGCTGGCTGCCGTTTCGCAGTGTGGAAGTCCGGGTGACCCGCTACGAGCGGAGCGACGGATTTCGCGCGATCGCGTCATCGGTGGGCTTCGGATGGGGGTTTTGATGCGTATCGAGACGTCGGGACGCGCGGTGCTGATGCTCGTCACCATGTCCGCTCCGTCCATGGCCCAAACCGACCAACACGGGGCGAGCCACGAACTGGACAGCCCAGGTCGCGTCACCGTCGTCGACTTCGCCGCGTCGTGGTGCGTGCCCTGTTGGAAGTCGCTGCCTCACCTGGAGGCGCTGGCGCAAAGCCATCCGGACATTCAGTTCCTCGTGGTCAGTGTCGACGACCGGGAAGATGGCCGCGATCAGCTCGTGGGTCGGCTCGGTCTCAGCCTGCCGGTCATCTGGGATGGAGGTCACGCCATCGCCGAGCGCTTTCGGCCCCAAGGCATGCCCGCGACCTACGTGCTCGGCGCCGACGGCGCTCTTCTGCACGAGCACCTTGGCTACGACCGCGATACGTGGGGCGCGTTCGTAGCGTTCCTCGACGAGCTCTAGCGTCAGCGGGGGAGCCCCCCGGCTCTGCCGGGGCGGCACCCAGAGTTTGACAGTTCCGGGAATGAGATAAGGAACTCCCAGTCGTGAGCCGCTCAAGCATCACGCAAGGGAGTCCCCATGA
>CAUZAY010000220.1:0-7405 GCA_963577695.1 Vicinamibacteria bacterium
GCCTGGACCGTGTCGAGGCCGATGACGGAGGTCACGGATCGCGTGTCTATTTTCGAGTACGCGTGTCACGAGGGGAATTACGCCATGGAAGGCATTCTCGCCGGCGCGCGCGCCCAAGAGCGGGAAGCCGAAGCAGCCGCGCCGGCACCGCCGAGGTAGCCCTCGCCCGATACCGGGAATAGGCGACTCGACGCCGATTGGCCACGGGTTGAATCGCGGGACGGCCGTGTGCGTTCAGGATGAATTGCTTCCCTTACACCACCGGCGCGTGCGCGATTCGACTCGCTAGGGTGGCAAGGGCGACTACGGTTACCGGAACGGGAACTGGCAGGGTCAGGCGGCGACCCACACGGCGGGCTTCTTCGCCGGGATCGGCGACCCGGCGTGGATTACCCCGTCACGTACCTTCGACAACTATGATCACGGCGGCGTCGACACTGACTCGACCGACCCGGCATTCAACCAGTTTCACGACCCGGCGCACCCTCGCGGTCGCGGTCCGCATTCCGCGGTCACCGGTCTGGCGTTCGCGCCAGCGTCATTCCCGGGTCGCTACTATGATCACGCGTTCGTCGCCCGGTGGAACGGCCAGTTCGGAATCGTCGACGGGCTCGACTACCGTGACATTGTGCTCGTGGACGCCGCGCTCGGAGACGTGGAACAAGTCGCGTCCGGCTTCAATGCGCCGATCGATCTGGTCGACGACGGGTACGGTCACTTGCTCGTCGCCAGTTACTATGGGAGCATCTGGCGGCTGACGCCCAACGACGCCCTGTGCTGCGGTTCGTGCTCGCCCCGGCGGGAGGGAGATGACCGTCGCAAGTTGCATATAGCGTCGCTCGTGCCCCGATGACTCGGGTTCGAGGTTGGTCGGTATTAGGACCCGATCCCGATCGGGTCCTTACGGTCGAGTGAAGGGGGTAGTGAGGCGCATGAACAGCAGCACGGTGCGTGGCTCCGGTCGCCTCGCCGCGGGGGCTGCGGCAGCCGTGGGTGTCGCGGCGATGACGTCGCTGCCGTCGGGCACAACCGTCGCCGCTCCGCCCACCGTCAGCACCGTTTCGACTCAGAGCCACTGGACCCTCCTGTATACCGAGGACTTTTCCACCCCGCTGAACGGCGCGGTCGCGCCATGGGTCTGGGACGGCTCCAGCGACAAGTTCGACACCATTCTGGACGACGATGGATTGTGGTATCAGAACGACTACGGTCCGGACTGGACCACGGCTCGTCGTTCCTTCAGGACGTATCGAAAGGAGTTTCCGGTCGGTCAGGACGGCTGGCTGACGGCCTCGCTGTCGGCCCGGGATTGGGACCGCGACGGTGTCATCGAAGCTCCGCCGTCAATCACCACCGAGCGGCAAGGCCTCGCCCACGTGGCCGTGCTAAACGTCCCTGACCACACCGGTGGGGCGATTTTTCGGTCCACCGACGCGTTGCCGCCCGAGTACCGCATCGAATACACGTTGAAGACCATCGACTTTGGTGGCAAACGCGACGGTGCGATTGAGTACGACGGTCGGATCAACGGCTATAGCGCTGAGGGATGCAAGACGCAGCATCCGTGGGGCGAGGGCTCGAACAGTCCCGGCTGGACCGGAGACGCCTCGCTGCCGGTCTGCGAGTGGCAGGACGTGAGGGCGGGCCCGTTCGGTTACAACGGGTTCCACTTCCTGACCGTCGTGGACTTTGCCGACCCGGTGCCCAGGAATAACCACTTCTGGCACTATCACCGGAAGGTCTTGATGGACTCCTTCTCTCAGCATCCGGACCGCGTCGGTGAGGGCACCGGTGGTCGGGTCTGCAACGCAGCCACGAACCAGTACTACAGCTATCGCGAAAGTAGCTTCAATACCGTCAACATGTGGATCAGCGGGTTGCCGAACTGGACACCAGGTCCGGGTGGGCTCGTCGCGAACTCGCAGTGGTTCATGACCAGTTGCGCCGGTGGGGTCGCCGAACAGCAGCTGTCCTCAGCCGCTGAACTCCAGCCCGATCTGATGCCGCACCAGTTCTACACCTTCGCTATCGAGCGGGACGCCGCCGGTTATACACTGGAGGCGAGCGGGAATTTCGCTCGCGTTGGCCAGAAGACCCTCCGCTTTCACCGCCCGTTCATCGTCGACAACGTGCCGATCTGGCACTACAACGGTGCTCCGGGTGAGTATGACGGACGTTTCAACGCCGACCTCGTGCAGCAGGACGCGTACGGCAACATGACCTGGCCGAACCAGTGGCCGGCCGGCTCGGCCTACCCAGACTATTTCGTCATCGGTGACCTGTACACGAACGCGTATGAAGGCCGGGCCAGCCTGACCGATATCCGGCTCTACGTGCGCAAGGTGCCGACGCCGGACACCGACCGAGGTCCATCGCCTCCCAGTCACGAGCCATGGCCCCCTCGACCGTCACGGTCGCCAACGGCGCCTCGCCAACAGTAAGTTGGGCAAGCTTGTGAAGGCCACGTCGTACCCCCTCAGTCCACGGTCCACCGCTCGAGGACAATTGCGGTGTGGAGGGGAAGGGGGGGCCGAGGGACGAATCACACCGCTGCTGCTGACTGACCGATCTCGGTCAGCATCCGCTCAAAATCTGGGTCTGGCGCCAGGCAGAAAGTTCGAGACGTACCCACGAAGGGCAGACAGCTCACGCGGGCGCGTCGCGGCGAGCTTGTATCGCTGTGATGATTTCGTCCGGTTCAGGGAACCGTTCTTCCGCTTGTTTCGAAAACACGAGATCGCCGTCGGCAACGACGTCGAATTGCCCACGGGCACCGACGAGGACCTCGGCGTCAATGCCGACCGCGTCCTTGATGGAGGCCGCCAAACTGGAGGCCCTTGGCAGGTAGTTTCAAACCTGACAGTAGCTGATCGAGATATGCATGGCGCGATGTTACTGCAGCCCAGGGATGGTGGCAATTGCGCGGCCCGCCACGACCCGCCTGCGCGGCAGCCCGGTGCTTGCATCTCGCGGAGTGCCTGTGGAAGCCTCGGTTCATGAAGAAGTGGATACGGTCTCTTCGCGGCGTCGTGCTCGACCTGGACGGTACCGTGTACGACGACGGCGAGCTCATCGACGGTGCGGGTGAGGCGATCGCGGCGGTGCGCGCGGCCGGATTGGGGCTGAAGTTCGCGACCAACACCTCCCGACACCCACGTGGCACCTTGATCGAACGGTTGCGGCGGCAGGGCGTGGACGCCGAGCCCGACGATGTCTTCACCGCGCCGCGAGCCGCTGCCGCCTGGCTGTTCGACCACGGCATGACTCGGATCTCGCTCCATGTGTCGCCGCTGACCGTCGAGGAGTTCACTCAATTTGCGATAGATGAGCAGCAACCGGAAGCGGTCGTGGTAGGCGACCTCGGCGACGATTGGACCGTCGAGCGTCTCAATCGCGTCTTCCGACATGTGATGGGCGGTGCCCAGCTCCTGGCGATACAAAAAAACCGTTACTGGAAACACGGCGGCGCCCTGTGTCTCGACGCGGGCCCGTTCGTCGCGGCCATCGAGTACGCGACGGCCACCACCGCGGTGGTGGCGGGCAAGCCAAGCGCGGAGTTTTTTGGCGCGGCGGCCGCGGCCCTTGACATCGAGCCGGCCCAACTCGTCGTCGTCGGTGACGATCTGCAAACGGACGTGCGCGGGGCCCAGTCCGTGGGAGCCAGAGCGGTTCTCGTGAAGACAGGCAAATTCCGGGACGGCGACCTCGACGATGTGGACGTGCGCCCGGACCTCACGCTGGACTCGATTCGTCAACTTCCAGCCGCGCTGTGCCTGAGCGATTGAAGCACGGCACGTGGGGCTTCGGTACGCCATGGCCGAGCACGAGGGCTTCATGCGTCAGTGCATCGCGTTCGCCGAGGAGGCGGCGCGGGCGGGGGATGAGCCGTTGGCGCGCTGCTCGTCGTCGATGGCGTGGTGCGCCTGACCGCGCGCAACGCGGTGCTCACCGAGTCGGACCCGACGCGTCACGCCGAACTGACGCTCGTCAGCGATGCCTGCCGTCGATTCGACGCCGCGACCTTGGCCCGGGCGACGATCTATTCGAGCACCGAGCCGTGCATGATGTGTTGCGGCGCTGTGTACTGGAGTCAGATTCCTCGGGTGGTCTTCGGTTGCTCGACCGCCGCTCTCGGTGCGATCGCCGGCGGAAGTCTGGTCGCGCCGTCACGGCAACTGTTCGCCCATGGACAGCGCGGGGTCGAGGTCATCGGCCCGGTGCTGGAGCACGAAGCCACCGATGTGCACCGCCGGTTCTGGCCGCGCTCGTGACTCTCATTCGAGCGTCGTTTCGAGACCGCGGCGAGACGCGTGCGAATCGATACGGTATGGTGGAGATTCGAGCCGGTGCGTTCGTATGTCTTGTCAGGAGTTGTGGAGGAGGAGGGTCACATGTGGTTCAGGGGAGAGACACCGCGTATGCCCGCGCCTGACGAAGCGCCGCCGGGTCGCGATGAGTCGATGGTGGTGCCGGACGCGCATTTCGTGAACGGCGCGTCGCTGCGCCCGCCGTTTCCCGACGGTCTGCGGCAGGTCGTGTTCGGGATGGGCTGCTTCTGGGGTGCCGAGCGTCAGTTCTGGCAGACCTCCGGAGTGCACACGACCGCGGTCGGCTACGCGGGCGGCGTGACATCGAACCCGACCTACCGGGAGGTGTGCGGTGGCATGACCGGCCACACCGAAGTGGTCCTGGTGGTGTTCGACTCGACGCGGGTCAGCCTCGAGGAATTGCTTCGGCGGTTCTGGGAAGGGCATGACCCCACCCAGGGCATGCGCCAGGGGAACGATGTCGGTACGCAGTATCGGTCGGTCATCTACTGCGACGGCGCCGAGCAGCTCGCCGCCGCCCGCCAGTCGCGAGAGGCATACCAGCGCGCGCTCCAGGCCCAAGGGCACGGCGACATCACCACCGAGATCGAGGAGGCGCCGTGCTTCTACTACGCCGAGGACTACCATCAGCAGTATCTCGCCAAGAATCCGAACGGTTATTGCGGCATCGGCGGCACCGGCGTTGCCTGCCCGGTTGGGCTCACGGTGTCGTAGTGGTGTGTTCCGCATAGCACTCGGCTACACTATCAACCTTCCTCGGGAACGATCCTCTTAAATGCCGGGCGGCGACCAGACCCCCGCCTGACGCATCGGGCGTGGGCCGGGACAGGTGTGTCCCGAGATCCCCCGGGACCGCCGAGAACGACCGGGTCACCTGATCCGTGCGACACTGGTCGCGCTCGGTCCGGTGGGGACACCCCGGAGGCGCCGTGAGCGCTGGGCCGAGGACGTCCGGGGGGCGGATCGACAGAACGTCGGAGAGAGTGCATGAGCAAGGGTCGCGAGATAACGAACGTGGTGGGCCAGGAGATTCTCGACAGCCGGGGGAACCCGACCGTTGAGGTCGAGGTGGCGTTGAGTGGGGGAGCCACCGGGCGGGCGGCGGTGCCGTCTGGCGCCTCGACGGGGGAACTCGAAGCGGTCGAACTGCGAGACGGCGATGAGGGACGCTACCGCGGCAAGGGCGTGACGCGGGCCGTGCAGCATGTGAACACCGAGATTCGAGGCGCGCTCGTCGGGCTCGATCCGACCAGCCAAGGCGCGATCGATGGCACCCTGCGGGAACTCGACGGCACCAAGAACAAGGGCCGGCTCGGCGCGAACGCCATCCTCGGCGCGTCCCTTGCGGTCGCGAAGGCTGCGGCCGCGGCGGCCCACCTGCCGCTGTACGAGTATCTGGGCGGCGATGGGGCGCGCGATCTGCCCGTGCCGATGATGAACGTGCTCAACGGCGGCGCCCACGCCGACAACAACGTCGACATCCAGGAGTTCATGGTCATCCCCGTCGGAGCGCCCAGTTTCTCTGAGGCGCTACGAATGGGCACCGAGATCTTCCACTGCCTGCGTACCGTGTTGCAGAAGCAGCACCACCAGACCGCCGTGGGCGACGAGGGCGGATTCGCACCCAATCTCGAATCGAACGAGGCGGCGCTCGACATGCTGCTCGTGGCGATCGAGCAGGCCGGGTATCGTCCCGGCAACGACATCTATCTCGGGCTCGACGTCGCGGCCAGCGAGCTGTATGACAAGCAGACAGCGCGGTACCGGCTGTCGGCTGACGGGGAGGCGGAGCGCACGTCGACCGACATGGTCGAGTGGTGCCGCCGGTTGGTGGACGCCTATCCGATTCTGTCGATTGAAGACGGGCTCGACGAGAGCGACTGGACCGGGTGGTCAGAACTGACCGCCGCACTGGGTACACGGGTGCAGCTGGTGGGCGACGACCTGTTTGTCACCAACACCGAGATCTTCGAGCGTGGCATCCGCGAGTCGGTCGCCAACGGCATTCTCGTGAAGCTGAACCAGATTGGCACCCTGACCGAGACCCTAGCCGCGATCGAGATGGCCCAGAAGGCCAACTACACCGCGATCATTTCGCATCGCTCGGGCGAAACTGAAGACACCACGATTGCTGATGTGGCCGTGGCAACCAACGCGGGGCAGATCAAGACCGGGTCGCTCTGCCGCACCGATCGGACCGCGAAGTACAACCAACTGCTCCGAATCGAGCGTCGGCTCGGCGCCAGAGCCAGATACCCGGGGGCGGCGGCGTTCTACAATTTGCCAGGCCTACCCGACTAGGACCACTGGTCAAGATGCCGGGTCCTCTAACCGCGGCCTTGTTGAGCGCATCGTAAGGGTTCCTCTCACGATCGTATGCAAGGAAAATACGTCTTCGCAACGCGTAACAAATTAAGTATCAATCACTTACGAGAGCACAAAACCACCCGTCAGCGTTTCTTAGCACCCTGCCAGGATCGAGGCCGTTACTGGATGGTTTGTAGCTGATTGTCGACCCGCAGCACGCCCTGCGTCATCCGCGCGATTCGCTCCATCTCCCGTCGCTCGATCTCGCCCTGGACCCAGCCCACCAGCGTGACCGAGGAGCGTTCCACGATGATGTGGAACGGCGGGTTTCGGGCGCCTTGAAAGCGCTCGAAGTGGGTGCTTCGGAAGATGGATCTGGAGAGGCTCCGCCGCAGATTGGTGTCGCCGGTGGACGGCGTCATCGTCTCGATCTCGTTCTGTACGTCCTGCACGCCACGGATTTTCGCGACCCGTTCAAACAGTTCACGCGGTTTGTTTCGGTCCGACGTCACCCGTCCCCACAATGACACCACCCCGGCGTCGACGGCGCCGTCGAGATAGTCGTACAGCGAGTAGTGCGGGTAGTTCTGTACCGCCTCGGCAACTTGCTCAGCGAGCTCCTGGTCGCCCTCGGCCGGTGGAAGCTCAATGTCGGCGGCCACCGTGTCGATGCCATCCACCTCCAGACTCCTCCGGATGGCCTCACTCTTCTGCCAGAACGAGTCGAGCTCCCCGGTGAGCGTCACCTCGGTGCCGACGACGGCCACGTC
>CAUZAY010000221.1:0-7342 GCA_963577695.1 Vicinamibacteria bacterium
CCCCGAGGGCCAAGGTGCGGAGGGCTACGCTCGTCGACCGGTTCGCGGATCGAGATGCCCGCTCCCGCCGCCGGACCGCGCCGGCGCGCCTGACCAGCCCTCCACCGGCCGGGCGTCCACCTCGGTGGGACCGAGACGGTGGGACGTCGTGAAGCTCAAGCGTCCAGGAGTTGATCCGACTTCGCGGCAAATACGAAGTCGCTCTCGGTCAGGCCATCAATCTTGTGCGTCCAGATGGTGACCTTGACCAGCCCCCACGACAGATGGATGTCGGGGTGGTGTCCCTGCTCTTCCGCCATCTCACCGACACGCACGGTGAAATCCAGCGCCTGGCGGAAATCGTCGAAGCGATAGGCCTTTTCGAGGTGATGCCCGTTCAGGACCTGCCACCCGCCACCAAGCTGGGTCTGATAGGTCACCAACTCGTCACCCTGAAGTGGCGGCACGCCGCCCCGGCACGGCACACACTGTTTCGACGCCAAGTCATTCATGTCGCGTATCCTCGATTCGCAAAGGCCCGATCCACGCCGTGGTGAGCGCCCGGTGCGGACACATCAGTTTACCGTGAGCGGGCACTCTTCACGGGCGCCCCCCCCTCGGTCGCGCCCGCGTCGAGCACCTTGGCGATCTTGGGGTGGTCCCTCATCGCCAGCGCTTGGCGTTCCGCCTCGAAGCGCGCGATCACCCTGTTTCGTGTCCATCCCCAGCTTGATGACTTTTACCGCCACCCGCCGCTTGACCGGCTCGCGCTGGTCGGCCATCCACACTTAGCCGAATCCGCCCTCGCCGATGACCTGGAGGAGCTTGTAGCGGCCAATGCTCTGCCCCGGAAGGTGGGTCCCGCCGGCGTCGTGGTCCGCCGCGAGAAGTCCCTCGACCAGCGTCTAGTCTTACGTGAGACAGGACACTAGAATAGCGGCATTCGCCCGTCATGACTGGAGTACACCGATGAAGGCAATAGAACGGCCGTTACCTCCCGCGCACGTGTGGCTTCGCTTCCTGCTGGGATGCCTGACGAGCGTCGGCCTTGCGAGCGATGGGGCGATCGCACAGCAGAACACGGTGCATCCACAGCCACGTGCCGACGGGCTGCCGAGCCCCTCACCGGCGACGGCCAACGGGAGCCAGCGGATGCTGCGACCGGAAGGAACCGTGCCGATAGTCCCGGCCGGATTCTCGGTGACCAGCTACGCGGAGCTGCGTGGACCGCGGATGATGGTGTACGCGCCGAACGGGGATCTGTTCGTCAGCTCGCCCACCACGAATTCGATTCAGGTCCTCAGAGACGCTGACAGCGACGGCGTCTTCGAAGCCCGCGGTGTCTTTGCCGACGGCGAGACCTGGCCCTCACCGGCGCAACCGACACCACCGGCCCCGGAGGGTGGACGGCCAGCGCCCCGGTTGGGCGTACTCGAAGGCCCACAGGCCCTGGTGGCCAACCCCCAGGCGTGTACCCCGCCTCCCGACTACCTGCGCCGTGGTCCGGGCGGACTGCGCTTGCCCTTTGGTCTCGGCTTCGTCGATGGCTACCTCTATGTCGGCAATACCGACTCGTTGGTCCGATTCGAGTATCAGAACGGGGACATGGCGGCGCGGGTCGCACCAGAGAAGCTGCTCGAGCTACCGACGGGAGGGCACTCGAGCCGCAACATCGTGTTCAATCGGGCCGGGACCCAGCTGTATATCGCGGTCGGCTCGGCCTCGAACAGCGACGACGGCGAAGACTGCCGCCGTGCCGCGATTCTGGAAGTCGACCCCGACGGTACGAACGCCCGCGTCTATGCGTCGGGCATCCGCAACCCGGTGGGACTGGCGCTACAACCCGGAACCGACGTGGTGTGGACGGCGACCAACGAACGCGACAATCTCGGTGACGACCTCGTACCAGACTACGTGACCTCCGTGAAAGACGGTGGATTCTACGGCTGGCCCTATTCCTACATCGGCGGCCACTACGATCCGAAGTTCGTCGGCGCGTTTCCAGACCTTGTCGGGCGCGCGATCGTGCCTGATGTGCTCCTCCCCGCCCATTCGGCTCCGCTCGGCATCACGTTCTACACCGGCACGCAGTTTCCGGCGAGATACCGCAACGGTGGGTTCGTGGCGCTGCACGGATCGTGGAACCGAACGGTGCCATCGGGATTCCGGATCGCGTTCTTCCCGCTGGTCAACGGGCGCCCGGGGCCACTCGAAGATTTTCTCACCGGCTTCCTGGCCAGCACCGGCCAGGACGGCACGCAGGTCCGGCAGTGGGGCCGACCGGTCGGTGTGGTCGTCTCGCCGGATGGCGCCCTGCTGGTCTCCGACGACAGCGGCAACCGAATCTGGAAGATCAGCGCGGGCGACGCCACGACCGGCGGACGATAGCGGTGCCGGGTTATTCGGTGCTGTAGTTGATCTCGAGTCGCCGCACCGAGAGCGCCGCGACCCAGAGGACGACGGCGGTCAGCGCCAACAACCCGAAAACGGCCCGGGCTACCGTGGGCGGCGCGGCCGGAGGGATGAACAGTTGGACCAGCAACGGCGCACCGGGATCCGTGGGGGCGGGCACCGGCGTGAGCGCCTGCACGTAGTAGAGCACGCTGAGCTTCTGCAGCAACGCGGGCAACACCGGATTGAGCCCTTCCCAGAACAGAATCACCACGGCCGGGATGATCGGGTTGCGGAGCAGCAACCCGGCCGCGAGAAACACGCTGCCACACCCCAGGCAGGCGAGGGAGGCCGCGGCGCGGTACCACAACAGATGCGAGAGTCCGGGGTCGGGCCAGAACGCGGCTCGCGCGGCGGCCTCGTGGGGCCACAGCATCACCAGGTAGCACAGCGCGGCACCGAGCGAGAAGATCACGATGGAGGCGATGAGCCCGGCCGGGCGGGGCGACCGACGACGCAACGCCGTCAGGCGGACGGATCGGCGGGAAACCTAGAACCGCACAATGGCGGCGACGTGGGGCCGCGTCAGCCAGCTGTTGCTGGCGCCGGCGTCGATATCAAGTCGTCTTGTCACGTGCATCGTCAGGTCGAGCGTCAGATTGGGCAGGGCGACGTAGGCGACAGTGAACATGTGCATCTCGGTATTCGAGCCCGGAATGTCGCTGAACATGAAGGTCGACAGCACCGATTCCTGCTCGATCCGCCCATAGGTGTACGCGAGCGTATAGGCTCGGGGTGTCCGCGAGCCGCCATACTCAGCTTCGAACCAGAGCCCGGTGTCGAGATCCGAGACCGCCTTGGTGTTCCGCAGATACTCGGCGAGTAATCGGAACGGATAGTCCTCGCGCCCGGTGTCGAACTCGGCCTCGACGATGGTGTCGACCATGTTGAAATCGGAGACCAGCCCGACGATGTTGCCGTCCGCGTCCAGATCAACCAGGTTGGTGAGCAGGCTGTTAAGCGGCCCCGTGGCTCGACCGACCGCCACCTGGTCGACGTTGCCGAACCTGTAGTCGGCCACCGACACCTGCAGGCGGTGCGCGCCGAAAGAGAACCCCACCTCGCCGTATCCAGCCACCAGGAAGGAGTCTGCGTCTTGGCTGACCTCGTTCACGGCCGTCTGGAGCGCCACCAGCTTGACGTTGAGGGTGTCGGACACGTCCCAGGCCACCTGCTCGTACGCGCCCTCGAAGTTGAGGTCGTCGTCCCACACCATCTGTGTGCGTGTCATGGGTGACCCGAACTTGCCCACCGCGAGGGTCAATGCGGACGCGCCAGACGGGTTGTATCGGATGTTGGCGCGGTCGAGGTTGAACGGCTTCGGCCTAAAGAAACTGGTGAGGCTCTGGTTGGTCGACACCGGCGTTCCGGGGTCGCCGCTCGCGATCTGAATCTGCAGGTGCGTATCGTCGTTGACGTCGCTGTCAATCCTGAGACGGAGCCGGAACCGGCCTCGGTGCCTAGTCTCGCGACCATCCTGATAGAACCCCTCATAGCGGGAGCGAAAATCGCCGCCGAACTGGATGCGCTCGTACCAAGGGGTCGGAGCGGACCCGCTTTGGGCCGAGGCGCCCCCGGGTAACGTCACGAGGAACGCCGCTCCGAGGAGCACGACGGGAACGAAACGGTGCATGTCGCTGAGAATCATCGTTGATCTGCACATGGACAGAGAATAGTTGGGCTGGATTTCACACCTGTTACGGACGCGTTAATTCTGTGTGACGGAGCGGCTCGTGGTCACAATCCCGCGTCGTACTGAGTCTTAGCAGCCCGTGGTGAAAGTTCCGCTGCATTCGACCGGCGCTGAATCCGGCCGATCGGCGTTGTTCATCGGTCAAATACTGCCAGTATTTTCCCTCTTCTTACCTTATTCGCCCGGCCCAGCACCGGTCTCAGTGCGACGCGCGACTTTCACCACGGGCTGCTAGGACACTGACCAAAATAACCTTATTCAGATCAGTGTCCTTAGTGACTCTCAGGCCTACGACGTGTAAGATCAGGGATACGGTTCGTTTTTCATAGGCGAGGGGTCGAAATGCGTAGATTTGGGCTTGGATCGGCGGCCGCCGCGCTCCTCGTAGCGGCTTTCGCCATCCCACACTTCGACACCACGGCACATGCTCAGCAAGGCGCGCCCGGGGCTACGATGGCCGAGGCGGACCAGGCGGTGGTCAACCGCTATTGTCTCAGTTGCCACAACGACCGCGCTCTGCGAGGCGGGCTCTCCTTGGAAGGAGCGGCGCTCGACGACGTGCGCAACCACACGGATGTGTGGGAGCGTGCCCTGCGCAAGCTGAGGGCCGGGGCGATGCCGCCCGATGGGGCTCCGCGTCCAGACGCGGCTGCCTACGATGAATTGGTCGCGTATCTCGAGACCGAACTGGACACCCTGGCCGCGGCCGCCCCGAATCCGGGCCGGACCGACACGTTTCGCCGGTTGAATCGCACGGAGTACCAAAACGCGATCAGAGATCTCCTGGCCGTGGACGTGGATGTCGCGTCGCTACTGCCGCAAGACGATGCCAGCTTCGGGTTTGACAACGTGGGTGCGGTAGAGCTGTCGCCGACCCTGATGGAGCGGTATCTGGCGGCGGCGCAGAAAATCAGCCGACTGGCTGTCGGCAGCATGGCCATCGTGCCAGGCAGCCGGGTGGTCACCGTGCGGCCGGACACGACGCAGGAGGGACACCTCGCGGGGCTCCCGTTCGGCACCCGGGGCGGGACCCAGGTTGCGCACACCTTCCCGCTCGACGGCGAGTACGAGATCGAGGTCCGGCTGGCGCGGAACCGAAACGAGAACATCGAAGGGCTCCGTGAATCGCATGTCCTGGAAATGACCCTGGACGGCGAGCGACTCGAACTATTCAACGTCGTGCCGGACCGTAACCGGCTTGGCAGCTATTACGCCGACGAAGACGTCGACAAGCACTTGAATGTGCGGATTCCGATCTCGGCCGGGCCCCACACCTTCGGCACGGCGTTTCTGCAGAAGAATTCGGCCCTCATCGAAACAGAACGGCAACCGTATCAGGCGCAGTTCAACCAGGACCGGCATCCGCGTCAGCAGCCGGCGGTGCACTCGGTGTCCATCAGCGGGCCGTTCGAACCAAGCGGAGCCGGCGACACGCCCAGCCGAGACCGCATCTTCAGCTGCCGCCCCGCCACCCCGGCCGACGAGGCAGGCTGTGCCGCCACGATCATCTCCAGCCTGACCCGGCGCGCCTACCGCCGACCGGTCACCTTCAGCGACATCGAGATGCCGATGGCGTTCTACGAAGAGGGCCGCGCGGGAGAAGGCTTCGACGCCGGCATCGAGCTGGCCTTGCGGGCGCTGCTGACCAGCCCCGAGTTCCTGTTCCGTATCGAGCGAGACCCGGACGGAGTCACCGCCGGTGCCGCCTACGAGCTCAGCGACATCGAGCTGGCGTCGCGGCTCTCCTTCTTCCTGTGGAGCAGCATCCCAGACGACGCGCTGATCGACGACGCGGAAGCGGGCCGTCTGCGGGACGGGGTCACGCTTGAGCGCCACGTGCGGCGCATGCTCGCCGACCCCCGGGCGCACACGCTGACCACCAACTTCGCCGACCAGTGGCTGTATCTTCGGAACTTGGACACGGCAGCGCCCAACCTTCGACTGTTTCCCGATTTCGATGACAATCTGCGGAGCGCGTTCCGGCAGGAAACGCAGCTCCTGTTCGACAGCATCGTCCGCGAAGACCGCACTGTCGTGGACCTGCTCCAGGCCGACTACACGTTTCTGAACGAGCGGTTGGCCGGCCACTACGGCATCCCGGGTATCTACGGCAACGACTTCCGCCGAGTCGAGCTGCCGGCCGACAGCCCGCGTCGCGGACTGCTGGGCCACGGAAGCATCTTGACGGTGACCTCGTATGCCACCCGGACCTCACCGGTGCTCCGCGGCAAGTGGATTCTCGAGAACCTGCTCGGCATGCCGCCGCCACCACCGCCGCCGAACGTCCCGGCCCTGGAGGAGCCAGAGCCAGGGGTTGCTGCGCGCTCGATGCGCGAGCGGATGGACCAGCATCGCGCGAACCCGGTCTGCGCCGCCTGTCATCGGCTCATGGACCCAGCCGGCTTGTCGATGGAGAACTTCGACGCCATCGGCCGCTGGCGGGATCGCGCTGATGACTGGTCACCGATCGACGCCGCCGGGAGCATTCCGGGGGGCGGCACCTTCGACGGCGTGGCGGGGCTACGCCAGGCGCTTCTGGCCCGACCCGAAACATTCGTCGGCACCATGACCGAGAAGCTTCTGACCTATGCCCTCGGGCGCGGGCTCGGCCACCATGACGGTCCAGCGGTCCGGCGAATCTTGCGGGACGCCGCTGGCGACAACTACCGGTTCTCGTCCCTCGTGCTCGGGATCGTCGACAGCACCCCGTTCCAGATGCGGAGAACACAACCATGATGATTACGAAGATGGCGCTGCCGCGCCGCACGTTCCTCAAGGGTCTCGGCGCCTCGGTGGCGCTGCCATTGCTCGATTCCATGGTGCCGGCATTTACGGCCCAGGCGGCCACAGTGGCCAATGCCCCGCGCCGGCTCGGGTACGTGTTCATCCCGATGGGGATGAATCCCGCGCCCTGGACGCCGACCGAGGTCGGCAAGCTGACCCGGCTGTCGCCCTCACTGGCGGCCCTGACCCCGCATCTCGAGCACGTGACGGTCGTCACCAACATGGAGTTGGAGAACGCGCACACGACCGGCAACCACGCCTCGTCGAACGCCGCGTTCTTGAGCTGTCTCAAAGGGAAACGAACCGAGGGCAGCGACTACGAGCTGGGGGTCACGGTGGACCAGATCGCGGCCCAGTCGATCGGCGGCGACACGCCGATTCCGTCGCTCGAGCTCGGCACCGACATGATCGTGCAGGTCGGCTCCTGCGACAACG
>CAUZAY010000222.1:0-7299 GCA_963577695.1 Vicinamibacteria bacterium
CACAACAATCACCCGAAACCGTTCATCTGGACCAAGAAGGCGTCGGACATCCTCGCCAAGGTCATGCGAGCGCGAGAGACACTCGATCATGCCCCATCAGCCTGATGCACTCCACTAGTGTCCCGTCTCAGCAGTTCGTTGGTTAATTCGCCGGCGTGGCGCCCGGCTGACAAGGCGCGAGGACGGAGCTGTTCTGGCGAGACATCTTTGTTCTTGTTGAGAGTCACGGCATTACTTTCGGGGCATCGACGGGCGTAGCTCGACGCGGCTCGGCAAACTCCTAGGTGGATGCCGGAGCAGGTCGACGATGGTCTGTGCGACATCGGTGGCCGCGAGCTTCCAACTGGCCTCACCCCCGGGACCGCCGCCACCGAATCGGGTGTCGACCGAGCCTGGGAGCACGCAACTGACCCGGATGTGATCTTGACGGACCTCCTGCATCAGCGACTCGGTCAGCGCGTTGACGGCAGCCTTGGAAGCGCAGTAGGCGGCGCCGCCGGCGAATGGATGTTGGCCGGCAAGACTGCTCACGTTGATGATCCATCCGTGGCCGCGTGAACGCATGACCGGAACCGCCGCCCGACAGCAGTAGAAGGTCCCGGACAGGTTGGTGTCGAGGGTTTCTCTCCAGTCCTCGTCAGAGAGCTCGGCCAAGGGCGCAAAACGGCCGACTCCGGCGTTGTTGATCAGAATGTCCAGGCCGCCCATCTCGTCGACGGCGGTACGAATCAGACGCCGCGCCTGATCGGGTTCGCCGACGTCGACTCTGGCCGAGGTGACCAGGCCTCCGGAGGCCGAGCCGGCATCCGCTCGCAACCGGTCGACGGCCTCGGCGAGGGCCTCCGCGGAACGGCCGCAAATCAACACATTCGCGCCAGCTGAACGGAGCGCCGCGGCGGTAGCCAAGCCGATACCCCGCGAGCCGCCGGTCACGATGGCCGTCCGCCCCTCGATCCCTGGCACATTCGTCATCAAGTCGATGTTCCTCTCGAAAACAGCCCACAAGGGCGTGACCCGCGGGACACGGCACGAGTCAGGAGCCAGCTGATATCTTATGGACCGTCGCGCCCGCGTGGCAAGACGACTGGCGGACGGACACTAGAATAGATGACTTGGGCGCGCCGGTAACACGCGTGCGCTGACTGTGATGTCGACTGTCGCGATCCTAGGAGCAGGCACTCTCGGTGGTGCGCTGGCCCATTCCCTGGCCGGCCGCGACTGCGTGCGGAGCATCCGTCTTGTGGACCCCGCTCCGGGCGTAGCGAGGGGCAAAGCCCTCGACATCAGCCAGGCGGGCCCGGTGGAACGATTCGAGACCCGAGTCACGGCGACGGAACACGTCGATGGAGTCGTCGGAGCCGCCATCGTCGTGCTGACCGGCCCGGCCGCTACGCCGGACGACGATTGGAAAAGTGAGGCGGCCGGTGAGATCCTGGCTCAGGTAGCCACGCTGAATCGGCGGGCCCCCATCGTGTGCGCCGGGGCCTCGCACGCCTCGTTGGTCGAGCTGGGCATCGGGAACCTCGGGATCGACACCCGACGGATCATTGGCACGGCCCCCGGGGCACTCCTCTCTGGGCTACGGGCGCTGATCGCCCTCGAGGCCGACGCTTCCCCGGCGGAGGTCGTCGTCAACCTCGTGGGGGTGCCACCGAGCCATCCGGTCGTCCCCTGGAGCAGCGCCACTATCGGCGGGTACCCCCTGGTTGACCGACTGTCACCGCCACAGTTGGCTCGACTCAGACGTTGTCTGGGCCAACTGTGGCCACCTGGGCCCTACACGCTGGCGTCGGCCGCCGCGGAGGTCATTGAAGCGATGCTGACGGGCCGTTCTCGGCGAGCGTTCGCCTGTTTCGTTCGAGAAGTACGGAGCGGAACGGCCAGCGCCCAGTCGGCCGACGTCACTGTCGACGCGAGTGGCGTCGAAACCGTGCTCTCGCCTCGACTGAGCCGTATCGAGCAGGTACAACTCGACAACGCACTTGGCCGATGAGGCGGCGTTTTTCAGCATCGTGCCAGGGTGACGGCTGTTCCTCCGCGGTCTGGAGTGTCCGCCCGGAGAATCATGCGGCGGAACGCATGGCCAGCCCCGCTGCGAAGTCACCGAGTTCTTCTCGGAGAATCAATCTCCCGCGGTGCAGTCGCGATTTCAGCGTCTGCGTCTTCACTCCGACTACCGCGCTCGCCTCTTCGGTCGACAGGCCCTGGATGTCGCGCAGGAGCACCGCCGCGCGATAAATCTCCGGCAAATCGGATAGCGCTGTCACAAGGCGGGGGCGCATTTCACTCCGGAGCACCTGATCGTCGGCAAGATCGGACCAATCGGCCACGTCCCGAGAAGCGCTTACATCGCCATCGCCCCACTCCGGCATGTCCTGAGATACCTCGGCCGGTCGCCGGAACTTCAGACTGCGGAGCCGAGACATCGCCGTGTTGAATGTGATCCGATAGATCCAGGACGAGAGCGCCGCGTCGCCACGGAACGCATCTATCTTCTGAGATACGCGCAGAAGGACGTCCTGCGTCACCTCTTCGGCGTCCTCTCGATTCTTCATGTGACGAAGAGCCAGCTGAAAGACCCGTCCGCCATAGTGGGCCTGCAGCTCGGGCATCGCCGTCGAGTCGCCATCCTTGAGCCGCTTCACCAACTGCTGATCACCTGTCCTGTGCTGCATCGTTTGCCTCCGTCTCTCATCTACTCAGAACACGAAAGGCATCCTCGTTATTCCCAGGGAGATTCCCCGGCGTCCGAGAGCTGGCCCAAGCGGACCAGACAGGCAGGCAGGAACGCGCCCGGGCGCGCGACAATGCGCGCCCCGCGGCCGCGGAGTGGGGCACTCGGGGTCCCCACGGAGCGACCGCGTGCGGTTCGGGGCGCAGAGCCCCGTCTAAGTAACAACACGTCGGCCAAACACGCGGGCGAACTCGGTGGCCAGGACCGCCGCTGCCTCCGTCTGGGACGGGGGCGTCCGAAGTAGGCGGTCCAACGAAGTCACCCCACGTCCTTCCAGACCGCACGGCACGATGAAGCGGAAGTGGTCGAGATTGGTGGCGACGTTGAGCGCAAAGCCGTGGCTGGTAACCCACCGCGACAAACGCACGCCGATGGCGGCGAGCTTGTCGTTGCCGACCCAGACCCCGGTCAGGCCGGCCACCCGTCCAGCCTCCACCCCAAAGCTGGCCGCCGTTCGGATGAGTACTTCTTCCAGATCTGCAACGTATCGACGCACGTCGCAGCGGTCCGGTTTCAAGCTGACCACCGGGTAGCCGACGATCTGCCCGGGACCATGGTATGTGACGTCACCGCCTCGGGCGACATCGTGCACCTCGATCCCCACCTGCCGAAGCTCGGCCCGGGACGCGAGCAGGTGCTGCGGGTGCGCCCGACCACGCACCCCGATGGTAATGACCGCGGGATGCTCCAGTAGCAGCAGATGGTCTGGGGTCTCGTCGGCTTGACGCGCCTTGACCAACCGACGCTGCCGGTCGAGCGCCACCTCGTAGGGCACCACCCCGAGCGAACACACGACCAGCGGCGGCGGTTGGAGGCCGACCGCAGCCGTTCCTGTCGGGCCTTGGTCAGCATTCACTCGAGGACCCCGCTCGTTAGCTGGAGCGCTCTTCCAGCGCGTCCCGAACGTACGCCATGAACTGGTCGGCGACGGCGCCATCGATGAGGCGGTGATCGAAACCCAGCGTGAGGTAGGACTGCAGGCGGGCCACAACCACGTCGTCAACCACTACCGGGCGCTTTTCGATCAGGCCCACGCAGAGAATCGCGGACTGAGGTTGGTTGATGATCGGCAGGCCGAACACAGACCCGAACACGCCCGGGTTCGTGATCGTGAACGTGCCCCCGTCGACATCATCCGGCGATAACTGCTTCGCGCGGGCCCGGGTCGACAGATCCGTAATCGCTATGTCAATTTCCTCGACGGACAAGGCGTCGGCCGCCTTGATGACGGGCACGATGAGGCCCCACTCAAGGGCAACCGCGATGCCGAGATTGACTCGCCCGCGATGCAGGACGCGGTCACCGTCCAGAGACGCGTTGACGCGAGGCAGCGCGACCAGCGCGCCGCAGACCGCCTTCGCGATGTGGGCGAGGTATCCCACAGCCCGAGTCGCACCATCACCGGTCGCTCTGCGCGCGGCAACGCGTGAAAAGTCGACGTCAAAGACGGTGTGAACGTGGGCGGCCGTCCGACGACTGGCGACCATGCGCTCGGCAATGCGACGCCGCATGACCCCCAACGGCTCCGTCCGTTCACCGAGCGGCGACACCGTCGCCTCTGGACCGTCCGAATCGTGGGCCCCGGTGTCGCGCCGCGCCACGTGTGCCAACACGTCGGCCCTGGTCATCCGCCCGCCGTCGCCCGTACCCTGCACTCGCGACGCGTCTATGCCATGTTCCGCGAGGAGGCGTCGCACGAGCGGAGACAGGCGGCGAGCCGCGGGAGCGGACGGCGAGGGTGGCGGCTCGAGCGTCGGGCCACCGGAATCAGCCGGAGTTGCGGCCGCAGGAGTGGCCGGTGCGGTCCGCGCGGACTCCGCGGCAATGACCTCACCCTGGTTTCCGATCACCGCCACCACGGAGTTGACGGGTACCGTTTCTCCGACCCCAGCCCGAATCTGCGCAAGCACCCCGGCGACCGGGGCGGGGATCTCGGCATCGACCTTGTCGGTCGAAATCTCGAAGAGCGGCTCGTCACGCTCGACCGAGTCACCGACCTGCTTTAGCCATCGAACAATCGTACCCTCGGCGATGGACTCACCCATCTGCGGCATCAGTACGTCGGTTGGCATCTGGTTGTGTCCCGTAACACTGTTCGTAGGGCCAATTTGAGGGGGCCGTCATCGACGATGCGACGCGGCCGCGGCCCGTGGCGACCTGCGCCGCCGGCTGCTTGAGGCGACGCCCGCCCGCAGGACCATCCGGTAAATTATTTCACGAACGGCGCGCACGGCGGAGTGAATGGAGCAGATCGCCGCATTGCCGCGCCAGCGTACTTCTGGCGCTGCTCGCAGTAACCCAGGGCGCGTGCAGTGGCGGACCTCAGGGATACCCGCCTTGAACCCTGGCAGGAAGTCGTGATCCTGAAGAATCACGTCCTCGATCTCGATGTCTTCCGAGAGCTGACACTGTTTGCGAGTGACGGCTCAGTGATCACCGCCAGTCGGCTCGGAAGCCCAGGACTGGACCCGCCGCCACAGACATCATCCGACCAACCGATCATCGCGGACGTGTCCGTTGATGATGACTTCCTCCCGACAACGACGGTGTCGTTGCCCATCGCGCACCGTGAAGGGCGAGCGTGGCTCATCGGCGAAGTCAGCCTCGAAGAACTGTGGCGCATGGTCGACCGAATCCGGGTCGGCCAGGAGGGATTCGCGCTGGCCGTGGCTGAAGGCGGCCAATTAATCGCTCACGGAGACCCCGACGAGAAGCCGCGGATCGCGGCCGGCGAGAACCTCTCGGGTCATGCGTTGGTGCTCGCGGCCGCCGCGCTCCGGTCCACGGGCACCACCGAGGGTACGAACGCTTCGACGCCGCAGGAACCGCTCGTCCTTGAAATCGAGGACGACAGCGGCCGTAGACTGCTGGCGGTGGCGGCCAACGCACCTTCGCTCAACTGGACTGTCATCGTGGAGCAGCCGGTGAGCGAGGCCTGTGGCCTATTGAACCAACTCCAAGCCCAGCTGATCGTCGTCATCATCGTGGCGCTCCTGCTCACGATCGCATTCGGCTACTACTGGGGCCGTTCGTTCATCCGACCGATTCTCGCCTTGACGCACGAGACCGAGGCGATCGCGGGTGGACACCTGGAAGAACGTGTGGCGATCGGAGGTACGGATGAGTTACATCAGCGCGGCGAATCGTTCAACAGCATGGCCGTCAAGCTGGACAAGCTGCAGCACGACGTCAGGCGACAGGAACGCCAAGCGATGTTCGGTCACATCGCCGCCGGTCTGGTGCACGACCTGTCTCACCCCATCCAAAACATCGGGAACAGCTGCCACCTGATCGTCAAGCTCTTCGACGATTCAGACTACCGCGAGACCTTCCGACGCACGGTCGACCGGGAGTTTTCGTCAATCAAGCGGGTGCTCGAAGATCTTCGGAATCTGGCCCGACCGATACCACTCGAGCATTTCCCGGTGGATGTCAATCGTTCGGTGTCCGAGGTCACGGAATCGATGCAAGCGCTCGCCGATACCGCCGACGTCAGCCTGGATACGCGGCTGTCGGTCGACCGACCGTTCATCGAGGCGGACGTGTTCGCACTGGGCCGGATCTGTCGCAACCTGGTTCTCAACGCGATCGAGGCAACGGCGCCGGGCGGCGGTGTCACCCTTTCAGTCGAGGAACAGGAGGCTCGAGTCCGAATTTCGGTGCGCGACACGGGCACTGGAATCCCGGACCATCGACTCGAGCACATCTTCGAAGACTTTGAAACCACCAAACGACGTGGCCTCGGGCTCGGTCTCGCAATTTCGCGCAAGATCGTCGACCAGTTGGGAGGCGAAATCACGGTCGCGAGCAGGGTCTGACTCGGCACGACCTTTCAGCTGGAATTCGACCGGGTGGTGGCCAACCGCGAAGTCGCCGCCAGGGCGGCTAGCTAGGACACTTATGTCCTCGACGTGCGACCAAGAAGGCGTGATGCGGAGTGTGCCCGACCCGAACGTATGGTGCGAATCACGGTGACAGGGCACTCACCACAATAGGGAGAGGACGATGTTTCAGAAATTGATCAGAAGACGAATCTGGACGTGGAGGAACGCACCCTCAGCATACGTTACTACGAGACTCGCACGCTGCACGGCGACGCGCGTTTCAGCGCTGAAGTCGTGTTCCAGCCGGAAGATCACATCATCCTGAACGCCGACTCGGTCAACCGCCTCGAGACGCAGGTCGCCGTCTGCTGCACGCGTCGATGTACAGCCGCACGCTCATGGGAGTCGGTTCCGCCCTGTAGCACGGCGGCACGCCGGCTGGGAGACGCGACCGAACTCGCACGGAGCCCGGCCGGATACCGGCCTCCCTGGTTCCGCTCCCGCGACTACTACGTTAGGACGGAATCCTTCAGCGGCTTGGCAATCCGAGCCTTGACCACGGTCTTGGCCGCAATTGGGATTTGGGCGCCGGTCGAGGGGTTGCGACCCATTCTTGCCGGACGGTTTTGCACCACAAGCTTGACCATGCCCGGCAACACGAACTCACCGGCTCGCTTCAGTTCGGCTTCCGAGAGTGCTTGAAGTGCATCGAAGAAATCGCGCACATCAGTCCGCTTCATG
>CAUZAY010000223.1:0-7296 GCA_963577695.1 Vicinamibacteria bacterium
GCTGGCGCCGGACCCGCTCGTGACCACCACGAATGGCTGCCCCGCCACCTCCGCCTGAAAAATCGGGCGATCCGCGAGGAATTCTGTCGACAGCGCCACCGGATGCCGACCCCCACCGGACGGGTCATCCAGCAACATGACCACCATTTCCGCCTTGTTGTCGAAGCGACCATCGTGTGACGGCACTTGGAACATCAGCTGATCGTTGGCGAAATACTCTCGATACGCCGCCCCCTCCGAGTAGTCCCGATCATGGCCGGTGTCCACCGACAGCACTACGGTGTCAGGATGCCGACGCCGCCATCCCGCCCACGTGGTGGTCACCATCGAGCGTCGGGTCAGCTCCAGTCCGCTGCCCTCGAGACTCCCCACCACCGGTATCCCTTCCAGCGTGCTCCACAGGCTCTTGGTGGCCTCATCGAACATCAGCTTGTTGGATCGATACAGCAACCCACTGGTACCGAACCGGATGTGACGACCGTCCACGACGCTCTCGTAGGGAATCACCGTTCCACAGAGCGTGCAGTAGACGATCGTGAGGTCGACTCCGCCGACACCGTCAATCGCCATCTCGTGCCACGCCAGGATCCGCTTCGGGTATGCACGGGCGTCCCCATCCACCTCGATCCCGAACACGATATCGTCGTCATCGAGATAGTCGGCGTCGGCGGCGGACACGTGGTCCGGATAGCGCAGCGGCGGAATCCCGTTCGGCGGCACGCCGCCCCAGTCCACCTCGTCCAGCCGGATCCGCGACCCGACCTCGTCAGGAAAAAACTGGGCGAACCGTGGGTCGATCTGGCTGTACCACCGTGCCTTGAACGCCCCGTAGCCCGGGTGTGGCTGATACGGCTGCTGCCAGATCCACTGCTGCCACCGCAGGATGTCATTCCCGAACCGCTGTCCGGTCTGCCCCTCGAGCAGGCGTACCAGCCGCCGAAACACCTTCACACTGGGATGTTCGGGTTGGCGAGGCTGGAGGTCCACGCCGCCCCCCGGGTCGGTCGCGTTCCCGGCGGCGAGCGGCTGCGGCGGTTGCTCGCTCGGTGGCTGCATAAATCGCAACATGTCCCACACCATGCCGGCGTACCCGTCCCGCCAGCCGTCGCCGATGGTGTCAATCGCCTCGTCGGCGACATCGTCGTCGACCGCTGTGAGCAGGAAAAACTGCTGCAGGTCGGGATCGACAGCAGTCGCCTGCCCCCACAAGACGCCCCCTCCGGTGAGACCGAACGCCAGTAGGATTGCCGCCGGAAGGATGGCCGCCCGCAGTCTGGAACTCATACGTATGTTCCCTAGGACGCGGGCCGAGACAATTCAGATGCCTTGGCGGTCATCGCCTCACCCTCCGCGGGCATGCCGCCCAACACGGCGACATAGGGTAAGTGCCTGAGCTGCTCATCGTGGTCGAGCCCGTAGCCCACCACGAATCGGTCGGGGATGGTGAAGCCCACGTAGTCCGCCTGGATATCCAGCGTACGCCTCGACGGCTTGTCCAGAAGCGCCACGGTTCGTAGTGACCGTGGTCCCCCCGCCCGCACGTGCTTCAGAATCCACGCCAGGGTCTCGCCGCTATCGATGATGTCCTCGACGACCAGGACGTCGCGGTCCCCCACCGGCACGTGGAGATCCTGCCGTAGCCGCAGCTCGCCTGTCGACCGCGTGCCCGCACCATAGCTGGAGACCGCCACGAAATCGATGGTGACCGGACGGTCCAGCACACGGACCAGATCAGCGAGGAAGACGAAGCCGCCCTTGAGCACGGCCACGAGGTGCAGGGTGGTATCGGCAGGGTACGCACGACGGATCTCGGCCGCCAAACCAGAGACCCGGTCCTTGACCTGGTCGGCGCTGAAGAGCACCGTGTGGACCGCATCTGCCATCTCGTCCGATCCTACCAGCCCGTGGCAAAAGCCCCGCCGCATTCGACCGACGCTGAATCCGCCCGACCGGCCAGGGCGACCGTTCCGTGCCCTTACAAATGGCGCAGCGCTACGAGGGGATCGGCCCGGGCAGCCCGCCGAGCGGGAAAGAACGTGGCGACCAGTCCGACGGCGGCCATAAGCCCGGCGACGAGCACGAAGGTGCCCGGATCGACCCTCGGCGCCATGATCGAAATAGCTCCACCTGCAGACGCACCGGACGAGATGGCGGCCGCCCCCTGCACCATGACCCACGACAGCCCCAGACCGACCGAAACGCCGACGGCGAGAAGCGACGCCACACTGCGCGAGACGGTCCAGAGCACGTGAGACCTCGGCGCGTCCAACGCCATGCGGACCCCGATCTCCCGCGCCCGTCGCGTTACCGCAAAGGCCACGATGGCATAGAGCCCGAGACTGGCCATTCCAAGCCCCAACGCCCCGAGTCCGCCCAGGAGCGCCCCGATCGCACGCCACTCGCTAAATGAATCGGCGGCGTGCTGGGCCATCGTCCTGGCCCTGATCATCGGCAACCCACCGCCGAGGTCCCGCAGCGCGCGTTGCATCAGCGGCAGAAGGCTTGTGGGGTCCAGCGTCGTCCAGACCACGATGGTCGGCGTTCGCATACCTGCCTGGCGGAATGACTGGTAGAACAGCGGACGCGGTTCCGAGAACACCGACGTCCGGGTGTCCGGCACCACGCCGATGACTTCGAATCCCGCGCTAGCACCAGGCTGGCTCACCGTGTGGGGGCGCCGCCAGAGGCACGACTGCTCCTGTCATCAATGTCTGTGCCTGTCCCCTTTTCCGCGTTTTCCAGCGGAACGTTCCGGAATATGGGAGCGTGTCGACGGTTGCGAGTTCCAATGAGTGATCTCACCAAAGCGAGCCAACGGCTCATGGGGGTTCAAATCCCCCCTTCCGCACCAGTTTTCCTCAGTAAATCAGCCGGGCGTGATTTGAGTAAATGATGTCTGGCGGAAATCGGTATCCGCGATAGTTGGTGGGCTGGCTCATCGGGCTACTCTGTCACCTGCAGCCTGAACTTGACAGAGCCCTCTGAACGGTTCGCAAGACTTGAGCTCGGGAGACAAATGGTGCCGTTTTCTGGCCCACGGTTATCGCGTTACGGAGGAAACCCCTCGACGCCCTCATCCAGCTGCACGCGAAAGCTCTTGAGCGCCATCGACACAAGGTTGTACTCGCCGACCGTGAAGACGACGTCCATCAGTTGCTTCGTGTCGTATCGCGCTTCGAGCTCGGCCCAGGTCCGATCGCTGATAGCGGCGTCCCGATCCAGCTCGTCGGCCGCTCGCAGCAGCGTGCTCTCGAAACTCGACCAGCCGGCGGCCTCCGGCCCTTCGGTCACCCGGACAATCTCCTCGTCGCTGAGACCGACGCCACGGGCGATGCGGGCGTGCTGGCCCCATTCGTATTCCGATCCGCACAAATAGCCGATGCGCAGGATCAGCAACTCGCGGTGACGTGGCGGGAGGGTGCTGCCGCGAAAGACGTAGCCGGCGAAGCTTCCCCACGCGTCGGCGAGCTCCGGATGGTGGGCGAGCGTCTTGGTAATGTTGAGCCCATCCGCCGACTCGAGAGGCGGGATGCGCGGTTCTGGCGATTCGGCCTCCTGGCCACTGACGACAGCGGTCGGAAACACCAGACCGGCCACAACCATGAGCGCCCGAATAGATGCGTGATCCTTCACTGGTTCCTCCCTACTCATTCGGCAAGCGGAACACGACCAGCCGCTCATTCCCTCGGGGCTCGGCCGTCGCCGGAGCCGAGACATTGACCGCGAGATACTGCGCGCCGTCACTCCCCTCGTAGGTCATCGGCACCGCCTGCACGTTGTAGTCGAACGCCGCCGACCACAGCTCCTTTCCCGTGCGGGACTCGAACGCGCGGAACATCCGATCGTTGGTCGCCCCGACGAACGTAAGCCCACCCGCGGTGACGATCGGGCCTCCTTGCCCCGGGCTGCCGACTCGCTGCTTGCCTTTCGGCAGGAGCTCGTTGATCCCAAGCGGCACCTCCCAGGCGATCTCCCCAGTACTGGCGTTGACCGCGACCAGTCGCGCCCACGGCGGCTTGAAGCATGGTACCGCTCCGAGACGCGTGCCGTCGTCGTCGAAGAGCGGCGCGACGAACGGTTGTGCACTCGCGCGGACGTACGGCACTTGATCTTCCGTGTCGGGACCATACTCCGCGTTCTCGCTCATCCATCCAACGAGCGGCAGGTCCTTGGAGTTGACGAAGATGTAGCCGAGCTCCGGATCGTAGGCGGTCCCTCCCCAGTTCACGCCGCCGCTGATGCCGGGAAACACGATCGACGGCTCGGTGCCCTCCTCCTGGAGCCGCAACGGTGTGTAGGGACCGTCGTTGTAATAGCCGACGTCGTCCCACAATTCGACGCAGGCGGCCGCGTGCCGCGGATCGGTGTCCGCGCCAGTCACGATGTCGTCGCGTCCGATGCTGACCCGCGCCACCGGCGGAGGCTTGAGCGGAATCGGCTGAGTCGGTGAATACCATTCGCCCGGCACGTTGCCGGCAGGCACCGGGCGCTCCTCGACCCCGTGCACCGGCTCACCCGTCTCGCGATTCAGGATGAACATGAACCCCGACTTGCCGACCTGCGCGAGCGCGGGAATCTGTTGCCCGTCTTTCTCGATGGTGAACAGACCGGGCGCGGGCGGGAGGTTGTAGTCCCACAGCTCGTGGTGGATGTTCTGGAAGTGCCACTCCAGCTCGCCGGTCCGGATGTCGATGGCGACGGTCGAGTTGCCAAACAGGTTGTCGCCGGGACGATCGCCGCCGTAAAAGTTCGCACCCGGTCCACTGACCGGCATGTAGACGAGGCCGCGCGCCTCGTCGACGGTGAGCGTGAACGCCCAGACGTTGTTCCCGATGCGATTGCGCCAGCTGTTCCCAGCCCACGAGTCGTTCCCGAAGTCAGTCTCCTGGGGGATGGTGTGAAACTCCCAGAGAAGATCGCCCGTTTCAGCGTCGATCGCGCGCGGAAAGGGATTGGCCGGCTCTCCCCCACCGCGGGGTTGATTGAGATGGGGCGCGATGTGCTCCCCGCCGGGACCATAGGCGTTCGATCCGAGTAGCAACGTGTCGTTGTAGACCGCGGGCACGCCGGCGTACGGGATCCGCAACCCGACTTCACCCTGGTTCCCAAACGTCGTGTCGCGTGCGCCCGTCTCGGCGTTGAGCGCAACGAGCTTCCAGAGCGAGGTGAAAAAGATTCGGGGCGGGTGGGCTGCGGTTCCGGGCCAATAGGTCACCCCTCGAAACGACGCCAGCCCCTCCGACAGCTCGTGCCGCCAGATCTCCTCGCCGGTCTCGGGCCTCAGGGCGACGACCCGATTCCCCGCCGGCAGATACATGACCCCGTCAACCACGATCGGCGTCACCTGCTGAAAGAGCTCGCTCGGGCTCGGCCCCTCGATGAACCCATCCTCTGGATGGAACCGATACGACCAGACCTCTCGCAGCGCGCTGACGGTGCGGGTGTTGATCTGGTCGAGAGGCGAATAGCGCGTGCCAGCCAGGTCACGGTTATAGGTCGGCCAGTCGGCGGCCGCGCGGCGCTCGGGCTCCTGAGCGATCACCGATGCCGACACCATCACACACACCACTACCCCCGCTGTTATACGCATACTCTTCTCCTCACAGTGCGCCAGCGCGCCGCAGTCGATCAGGCGCACGCCGGCAATCACACCTGCGAACCCTCTCATGCGCCAGCCGTGCGTTCACATCCATAAGGGCATTGTCAAGTTAACGCTAACTCGACTGAGCGACCTCCAAGATGATGCGCTCGAGTCCCGACGTGAACCTGGTATGTTGGGGATCGTTCAGTCTGATTCTGCTGAACTTGATAAGACCATCAGAACGTCTCGCTGACCCGGGGCGTTGGTGCATGACTCCGAAACTGACTGCACTGTTCCCAGTCCAGGCTCTCTCATCGAGCGGGAACTTTCCCGCCGCCGCCGTATTTCGTCGGCCAGTGCCTGATCAACGCCCATGCCGCCGGCCGTATCCTTCCGCGCGCGGGCCTGCCGGCCGCGCGGTACGGGAGTAGCAGACGACTTACCGCGACGCTTCCAGCTCTTGCATCCGCGCCCCGCGCAGCGTGTGCTCGATGGCGTAGTTCCCCTCGTGACACGCAAACTCGTAGATGACCCCGGTGCCGGGCGCCGGGCGCATGTAGACGCGAGCGGTCCACGGCCCAGCCCAGGTTGAGGGGTCGCTCATCGTGTACTCGTACTGCAGCGTGTCAGGGCCGACCCGGGTAAACCGCTCTGTCAGCCGGAGGTCGGTCGATGAGCCGCTGGCGCCCCGCGACAAGTTGGTGGTCTCGACCACCAGAGTGTCACCGTCCCAGTGACCGCGCGAGGTCCCCAGGTCGTTCCTCGGACCGGGCGAGACCGCCGGCCCGTCGCCAATCGGGATCAGACGCGTATCGTGCATCATCTCCATCTGAATGGCGACGTACTCCGCGCTCTGGAAAATCTGGTAGTTACTGTTGTATCCGCGACCGGTCATCGGGACCCGCCCGCCGCCGCAGCGCAGCCCGGAGCCCAAACGCGCGAGCTCCTGGGCGAGGCTCTGCGGCCCCTCCGTCGCCCGGGCGACACGCGCCGCTTCTGACCGCTCCTCCGCCTCGGCTGTGCGAGGCGGCATGCGCCCGCTCGGGGGGTTGACGATCAGCGACGTCCGATTGTCGAACCAGCGGTCGATCAACCAGAACTGGTTGTAGTTGCCGGTGCCCTTGGGGGTTTCCTTCGTGACGCCGTCGCCGGATTGATACTCTTGCCGGTCGGCCAGCGCAGCCCGGAACACACTGTCCCCAAACGCGGCATCGGTCTCGCCGTCAAACAACTCAGCCGCGCGTGCCTGCAGGGTCGCCACCTCCTCGTCGGACAGCGTCGCCTTGTCCGCCAACTCCTCTGGACGCTCTAACGGAGTTGCCGAATCGCTGGCCCAGATGCCCTGGAGATCCGGGTGCCCATCGGCCGTGCGCGGGGCGGCCCACCCATCCGACGCCTGACCTGCGGTCGCCAGTGGCGCCATCGTCATGAGCGCCACCACCGCCACCAACGCCGCGACATATCGCTTGCTCATCGAAGCCTCCCGAGACCCTCGAAAGATCCGCATGTTTCCGTGATTCTCAAACGATAGGCTGGTCCGCGCAATTCCGCAACCGCCGCGAGGCGATGACGACGACCCGAGGCGTTGGTGCGCGGAAACGAATGTTCGTCGCGGCCCTGGCCATCGTGACGGCCGAAGGGGCATGATCTCGACGTCAAGTCGAGAGTGCATCCCAAGTACAAAACGAGATACCGCGTCGGAAACTGGCCGGCGT
>CAUZAY010000224.1:0-7246 GCA_963577695.1 Vicinamibacteria bacterium
CCGATGATAACTCGGTGGTCCGGTTACCTGGCCGACGCCGGTCGTGCGCCTCTGGAGGTGGACGGAAGACGGCGCGGCCCCGAAGGACCGCGCCAGTGGTGGGTCCGCCGCGAATCACGGCGGCAGCGAGAAGCCGGCGGAGGTGGGGCCGACTATCCCTGCTGCCGTCGCCGTTCGCGTCGCTCGCCCCGCTCAGCGCGGCGGCCCCGGCGTTGTTCCATGCGCTCTTTCATCTGAGCCTTGAGTTCAAGAGCCGTCGCCTGCTGATCCGTGGTCAGCAGTTGCCAGACCTGCGATCGGACAAACGCGCGCTGCACCGCCACATCACCTTCGGCATTGGCGAGGTCGGCGGCCACCGCGCGAATCGCGCCCTCGTTCGCGACATCCGCGGTGACGGCGTTATGCAGCGCTCGTCGCACCTCGCGGAGTCGCGCGCCCGTGGCCTGCGTCGCCTCACGGTTTTGCTCCATCACGTCTCTGGCCTGGTTGTGCTGTGTATCGGTCAGATCGAGGCGTCCCAGTGGCAACATCAAGCCGCCGGGACCACCGGGGCCACCGCGACCCCCCATCCGACCGCGTCGGCCTCCTGGTCCGTCGGGTGGTTGGCTCCAGGCCACGTCAGCCGCCGCGAAGAGGCCGAGCGTGAGCAACACGCCCGCCGGAGCCATCCATTTCATCGCCTTTCGTGTTGTGCTCACCGTGCTCTTCATTTCGGTCTCCTGTCTCAGCGCTACCCAGCGCGTATCAAACGTGTCCGCATCTATCTCATTGTCTATCGCCCGGTGGCATGCCGCTCTCCGCGGGCCCGGTCAGCCACATCCGGTGTCAGTCACCGTCCGTCGCTGTTATTGTAGACACACTGCCCTCTCGCTTATTCCCCGGTTTCCGAGCGAGGCATCCGTCTGGCGGCGTTACTTCGTCGGTCACAGCCCGCCTGGCTGCTCCCTCCTCGCGCCTTGCCAGACGAACGCCTCGCTCGGAAACCGCTCAGTCGAGGCGCTGCTGCTCGGGCCGCCTAGGCGCGCTCGTGCGCGCCTCGCGGGCACGGAGTGGGGCGTGACGCTTGGGGCAGGAAGACCGGTCATTGTTGTTCCGCATCTGGCTAGGGTTGGACAGGAGGAGTGCGAGAAAGAAAAATGGGCCGCGCTGGAACATCCAACGCGGCCCATGAAGACCGGCCTCGCCCGGGTCTCGCTACCGCCGCGGGTCGTTCATCTCAAGGTAGTCGTCGCAGAACAAGTCGACGAGTTGGACGATGACCTGTTCCACTTGGGGCAAGTTGCCCTCGCCGACGGCACCGAGGCTGGCCATGTCCCACGTGTCGACGCGCGCACGAAGCTGGTTGCCCTCCAGGGTAGCCATCTGCTGCACCGACACCCTGGCGTAGTACGCGAAGAGTCCGGTCGACCCTCGGTGCGTGGCGACGTTGATATAGAGGTCTGCGCCCTGGCTGGAGCCACCCAGCGGGACCCGCCGCTCTTCCAGCGTCCGCTCGGCTGCGTCGAGCAGCGCCCGACGGGTCAAACCCGCCGATTCAGCGTCGTCCGCGAGATCCTCGACCACCACATTGATCTCACGAATGTCGGTGAGGTTCTCGCGTTCGATGTCCTGCTGTCCGGCGGCCGAAGCGGCGACGACCATCGCCGCCAGTCCCATCAACAGACCGACGGTCTTCCCGGTGCCGGCGCTCATTGCCCTTGGGTCGTCGTCGACGCGGCGGCACGCTCATCCGCACGATGCCCGGACAAGATGCCGTCCATTCCGTAGTTCCCCTCGTGGCAGGCGTACTCGAAGATGGCATCTTCGCTTCGCTTGAGGGGGATCAGCACGGTCCACGGTTGGGTCCACGTCGTGGGGTCGGTGATGGTCACCTCATAGTTGAGCGTGTCTGGCCCCACGCGCGTATACCGCTCGACCAGGTGCAACCCGTCGGACGAGCCTCGGAAGTTACTTTTGGACGAAAAATTCGCAGACTCGACGACGAGGGTGTCGCCCTCCCACCGCCCGCGCGAATCGCCGTTCCAAAAACGGACGCCGTCCGGCGCATGCACCGTACCGTCGAGCGGAACCAGCTTCACGTCGTGGGCCATCTCTTTGAGGATGGCGGCATGGCTTGGGGTCTGAAAAATCTGAAGATAACTGTTGTAGCCGGCGCCCAGACGGGGCACCCCGAAATTCGCGCAACGCTCACCCAGGGGTCGGTCCTCGGGACCGTCCGCCGGATGCGCGCGGAGGTAGGCCCGTCGCTCTTCCGACTGACGAGTGGCGGCCTCCGTGACGTCCGGGACCTGCCCGTCGGCGGGGGCGACAACCAGCGAGGTCTGGTGCGTAAAATCTCGATCCACCATCCAGAACTGGTTGTAGTTGCCGGTGGTGTCATACGAACCGGCGTCGGTGAGACCCTCAAGCGCCTTGAGCACCAGTTGGTCGCCAAACTGCGCGTCGAGACCACTGGCGACGACGGCGGCCGCGGCCACCTTCAGCTCGGCCAGTTCCTCGTCTGTCAGGCGGGCTTTCCCGGCCCACTGCGGGGGCCGTTCGAGCGGCGTCACGCTGTTGTTGGCCCAGACGCCTTGCAGATCAGGCGTCCCGTCAACGGTCCTCGGGACGGTCCACCCGGCGGGCGCGTCCTGGGCCAGTGCCGACCCCACTGGTCCGGCCATCACCCCCACGCCGACCGCCAAGACGACCACATTTCGAGACATCATTTCTAGATCCTCATGCTGGCGCCCAACTCGACGCCGCCGTGACTACCCCGTTGACGGTAAACCGTCCACTCCAGTCTTGTCTACCATTTAGACGGGGCTTCGCCCCGAACCGCACGCGACCGCTCCGCGGGGACTCCGAAGGACCCTGAGCCCCACTCCGCGGCCGTCTGCTCACAACCGGCGCGCTCGTTCGACGGGGCCTGGGCCCCGAACCCCACGCGGCCGAGGGGCGGGCGTGCTGTTGGCCGTTCGGGGAATTTCAACTACGCGAAGCACGCGCGATCCGCTCCAGGATCTGTTCGAGCTGTGGGATCAGATCGCCTTGCGACAGTGCGTCCTCCAACAGCTCGAGCGTCTGGCGCACGCGGTCGAGATCGATCGTGTCGGAGCCGACTCTGAGCATCCGCTCGGCATCGTCCAGGTCCTTCGGACGAGCGGCGAGGAGCTTCATCGTCACCAGATCTTCGGCCGCAGCGATCGGAATGCGGACCCCCTCGAGCACGTGGCTCTCGGCATGATCGAGAAATCGCTCCTCGAGCCCGGGCCCCGCGAGCACCACGTCGACGGGCAGCCGCGTCGAGGAATGAACGAGCGGCAGCACACGTGTCCTGGCCACGAAGGCATCGGAGGCGGTCATTCGCAGGCCGAATCCGTTCGCTTCCAGTGTCGTCACCAGCTCGCGGGTCGAGTGAAGTCCCGGCTGAATGGTGACGTCGATGTCGGCGGTCAGTCGAGCCACGCCGTGGTAGATCGCGGCCTGTGCGCCGAACAGATACCAGCGAACACCCAGGGAATCGAAAGACGCGCGCAGCGCGGCGAGAACCTCACCGATGGGCGAAGGCATGCGCGGCGCGGTCGAGGAGTCGCGTGAACCGAAGGAGATCGGCCAGATCCCGCGCGGAGTCGTCAGCGGTTGGCCAGTCGGGCCTGGTTCGACGCGCATGCTCCCATAGCGTTCGCGAGGCATCGACGGTTGCCGACGGGCCCCGTTCCGCGAACTCCGCGACCCAATGAGCCGCGTCGGAATCACTCACCGCGGCCCAGTCGCGTGCCATGAAGGCTTTCACGTCCTCTGGCGTCACCACGCGATCATAGCACCCAGCTCCAGGGCGAGCGTCTGCCTCTCGTCGATGACTCATGAGCCAATTCCCCGTCACAGATGCGAGAAATGGTGGTGTCCGCAACATCGGCCCATCAATCCAGATGGCCGCGTTCGGCGTCGCCCATCTCGACACCGCCGTCCGGGAAATACTGGCTCCACCGGTCTGAGACCGTGGCCGCCACGTCCGGATCGCACGACAGCTCGGCCGGGAACGAGGGTGCGAGACGGGCGTCGATCACGATCGGCGGCGTCCGGACAAGATGATTGCGCTCTACACGGGTCGACGCGCAATAAATGTCGGCCCCGGGCTCGAAACGGGTGAACGTGGTCCAGAGAAAATTCATGGCGCTGCGGGCGGCGCGAGCCGGTTCGTCGGTCAGCACCACCAGCGGCCAGCCGGCGAACGCGTCATGCCCGGCGATGCGGGCCGCCGCCGCCGGATCGTCGCTCGACGAGGGCCCCCCGACCACCAGACAGCCCCGACAGAACACCCGAACGTCATGGACTCCACGCGGAAGGTCCGAAGCCGTGAAGTCGCCCGGCAGATCGCGCACCGGGGCACCGAGTCCGAGCCAGACCCCCTTGGAACCCAGATTCACCGCTGGGCCGGTATAGTCCAGGGTGTCCATCGACAGGTTCGAGAACACGTAGAGGTCGGTCTCCGGGTTGGTCCGCGCGAGCACGTGCTCGAGCGTCGCCCGAAAGTCCTTCAAGTCGACCGGCTGATCGGTCACGAGCAGGAACTTCGTCAACGACAACTGCCCCTCGCCCAGGATGCGAAAGGCGCTGGCCATCGCTTCGCGCGCGTATCGTTGTTTCACCACCGCGGCCGACAGGGAGTGATACCCGGTCTCACCATACGACCACAGCTGCTCAACCGCCGGCATCACGACCGGAAACAATGGTGACAACAGTTCTTGCAGGAGGTCGCCGATGAAGAAATCTTCCTGCCGCGGCTTTCCGACCACCGTGGCCGGGAAGATCGCATCGTGACGGCGGGCCATCCGTTGGACCTCGAAGACCGGATAGTCGTGCTGCAGAGAGTAGTACCCGTAGTGGTCGCCGAATGGCCCTTCCGGTCGACGTGTCCCGGGCGCCACCGTGCCCATCAGCGCGAACTCGGCCCCGGCCACCAGGGGATGCGGCCCGACCCCCTCGACCAGCCGCAACCGCTCACCGGCAATCAGCGACGCCAACATCAACTCCGGTACGTTCTCGGGCAACGGGGCAATGGCCGACAGAATCAGGGCCGGAGGCCCCCCCAGAAAGACGGTGACGGGAAGAGCCACGCCGCGCTGCTCGGCCGCCGCGTAGTGAAACCCGCCCCCCTTGCCTATCTGCCAGTGCATGCCGGTCGAGGTGGCGTCATACACGTGCAGCCGGTACATACCGAGATTGTGCCCCCGGCCATCGGGGTGCTCGGTGAAGACCAGTGGCAGGGTGATGAACGGCCCTCCGTCGTCTGGCCAGGTGGTCAGCGCCGGTAGCCGGTCCAACCGCACATCGTCAGTCACGACATCGGTGACCGGTCCGCGCCCGCCCCGGCGGAGGCCGATGCTGGGCAGCTCGCCGATGACGTCCCGCGCGCGCCAGAGCTTGGCCGGGGTCGGGGGCAGTGCGGTCTCCAGCAGTTCGACCAGCCGCCGAATCAACCGCTGTGGACGTTCGCCGAAAGCCAACTCGGCCCGACGGGCGGTCCCGAACAGGTTCGTGACCAGCGGAAAGTCGGCGTTCGCGACGTTCCTGAACAAGAGGGCAGGGCCGCCGGCGGCTACCACTCGGCGATGGATCTCTGCCACCTCCTGCGCGCGTTCGACCGGCACGGTGACCTCGACCAGATCGCGGTCGCGGCGGAGATGGTCAAGAAAAACCCGAAGGTCTGGGAACGACATCAGCTCGCGAGAAGGCCCCGCGCGTGGCTACTGGCGCGCGGGGAACGCCGGTGCGCACGAGCGCCCGTCATTCGAAACTCTGTAACGCATCCTGCTCGGACTCGAAGACGTCGAACAGGTCGTCGACGTTCATGATACTGAGCGGTTCGGCGACGTAGGGATGCACATGACACAGCGCAACGCGAGCCCCGCCTCGGGTCGCGGCCTGCTGGCTCGCCACGAGGTCGCCCAGACCGTGGCTGTCGAGCGACCGGATCGCGGCGAAGTTCAGCACGAAACGCGTGCGCCCTCGCGCGAGCAGTTCGCGGACGTGATTCGTCACCCCGGTGCCGATGTCGCCGAAGGCCGGCAGCGCCACATCCAACACCATCACGCCGCCGACCTCGCGGTCCTGTTTACACTGCATGGGGCTGGTCCTCTACGAACTGGCCGCCGCGAGCCGCTCGAGAAAGGTCCGGATACGCTTGGCATTGGCGCCGAGATCGCTCACTCCAACGCGTGAGACCGATCGCACGTCCACCTCGGTCCCGCCGGTCACGGCACGCGCGCGTACGACGATGTCATCCGTAAAGCCGAACCAGAACGTGGTGTCGGACGCTTCGAGGCGACCCGTCGGACCATCGGTCGCCACGATCTCCCAGCCCATCGCCACCGCCACCTCGCGGGCCTGGTCGACGACCTGCGCGGGCGGCACGCCCACGACGAGGGTCTCGAGATCTGGATAGCCCTCGTGCTGCATGGTCGCGAGGTCCGCGCCGCCGTACTCGAGCGAATTCGGCGCATCGGTGCGCAGCGCGACGATGGCGTCAAACTGCGGCGGCGTACTCGTATCCGTCGTGATGTCGTGAATGGCCGGCGCCCGCAGTCCCGGGAGCGCCAGGATGACGGGCAGGAGGCCGGTCGCGGCCGAGGCCACGGCGGCACCAACGATAAGCCCACGACCGGCCGGCGTGGGACGCCCACCGACCAGCACGATGACCGACAGCAAGAGCGCGACGAGAGAGAGCACGACCCCGAGCGGCACGGCCAGGAGCGCCGGCCCCAGCGGCAGCACCCCAACCCGATGCAACACCGGCCCCACGACCACGAGCACCGCGCCGGACACCACGAGCCAGAACGCCCACCCCGCCATACCGCCAGATGGCGCCGTCATCGACTCTGCTCCACGGCCCAAACGACGGCCGCCGCCGAGACCACGTGCATCAGCATCAACGTGCCGACGCCGGCCCCAGTCGCGCCTGGAAAATTCGCGGCGCCAGACTCGGTGCGGAGCCAGAGATCGGGGACGAATGATACGAGCAGGACGACCCCCACGACCACGCGAAAGACCCGGACCGGTCGGGGCGACACGCTGCTAATTCCGGCGAAGACCCCCAGGCCGGCGAGGGCGCCTATCACGGAGAAGAACACGACCGGACCGGCGCCATGCAGCGGCGGAAACTCGTGGGGAATGTCGAACAGAGCCAAGGCACCGGCCTGAATGAAATGGTTGGCGACGACCGACGCCACCAGCGCGATGGCGCCCGACTTCAAGAGAGACCATT
>CAUZAY010000225.1:0-7221 GCA_963577695.1 Vicinamibacteria bacterium
CTTCATTACCAGTAAGCTGCAGCAAACCGCGCGGTTCCCGGTCAAGAAGACGATGATGATCGCGCAGCAACTGTATGAGGGCATCGACCTGCCCGATGAAGGGGCCATTGGGCTGATCACCTACATGCGGACCGACTCCACCCGGGTGGCCGATCAGGCGATCACTGACGTGCGGGCGCACATTGCCGAGCGGTATGGCGAGCCGTTCGTGCCCGAGAAAGCGCGATACTTCCGGAAGAAGGCGGACACCCAGGACGCCCATGAAGCGATCCGGCCAACCGGGATGCAATACGACCCGGAGACCGTGCGCCCCCACCTGACGCGGGATCAGTATTCGCTGTATCGACTCATCTGGAACCGGTTCGTCGCCTCGCAGATGGCCCCCGCGTTGTTCGACGATACGACGTTGGAGGTCGAGGCCGGAGACTACTTGCTCCGCACGAAAGGCTCCATCCAAAAATTCGCTGGCTGGTTGACCCTTTATCAAGCGGAGACCCCCACCGAGGGAGAAGCGACGGGGGCGCCGGCGGCGTCCGCGGACGCGCTCGGAGAGGGAGACGACGGAGCCACGACGGATCTGCTCCCGCCGCTAGCCGAGGGAGACCGCCTCGACCTGCGCTCGCTCGACCCGCAGCAGAAGTTCACGCAGCCGCCGCCGCGCTTCAGCGAGGCGACGCTGGTCAAAGAGTTGGAGGAGAACGGCATCGGTCGACCGAGCACCTACGCCTCCATCATCGGCGTACTCCAGACCCGTGAATACGCCGAGAAGATCGAGGGACGGTTTCGCCCGACTCGCCTTGGTCGGCTGGTGATTGATCTGCTCGCCAACAGCTTCAAGGACATCCTGGCCGTCGACTACACCCGGGGGCTCGAGGAGCAACTCGACAAGATTGAAGGTGGCGACGCGGACTACCGCACCATGCTCAGTAGCTTCTACGAGAAGTTCAGCGCCGATCTCGGGCAGGCCGCCGAGACGATGCCGAACATCAAGATACAGGGGCTACCCAGCGAGGAGGTGTGCGACAAGTGCGGGTCGCCGATGGTGATCAAGGTCGGGAAGTTCGGGGTGTTCCTGGCGTGTAGCGCCTATCCGGAGTGTTCTAATACGCGTGAGGTCGAGCCGGCCGACCAGCCCGCCGCCGACGAGGAACCGGACGCCTGCGAGAACTGTGGGAAACCGATGCTGGTCAAGCGCGGCCGTTTCGGCCAGTTCCTTGCTTGTTCCGCCTATCCGGAGTGCAAGACCACTCGCAAATTGATCGAGACGAAAGGCGGGCTGACCGCGGCCAAGCCTGACCAGATGCTCGACGAGAAGTGCCCGAAATGCGAGTCGAATCTGGTGGTCAAGCAAGGTCGATTTGGCGAGTTTACGGCGTGCAGCAACTATCCGACGTGCAAATACGTGAAGCTGAAGTCAACCGGGATTGCCTGCCCCAATGACGGGGGCGATGTCGTCGAGCGCAAGTCGAAGCGGGGGCGGGTCTTTTACGGCTGTGACAACTATCCCAAGTGCGACTTCACCCTGTGGAACCGTCCGCTCGCCGAGGTGTGTCCGACCTGTAGCGCGCCCTATCTCGTCGAGAAGATTACCAAGCGGTGGGGGCATCAGGTGCTGTGCGACAACGACGACTGCGACTACTCGCGCACCGAGGAAGCCGCGTCGGCCTGAACCACGCCGCGCCGAAGGCGTCGGCCCGGTGTAGACCAAGCGCTCCCTGCCGTCAACGGCGCGTACCTGCGCGCCCGCGAGGCAGCGGCGCGAGGCGATGGGGCCCCCGCGAGCAACGAGCCGGGGTCTGGGGCAGAGCCTTAGTAAGAAATGATTCACATCATCGGTGGTGGACTCGCTGGCAGCGAGGCGGCCTGGCAGGCGTCCTCGCGCGGCGTGCCGGTCACGCTGTACGAAATGCGCCCCGACCGGCCCACCCCGGTCCACCAGACCGACCAGCTCGCCGAGCTGGTGTGTAGCAACTCATTTCGCGCGGACAAGCTGGAGAACGCCGTCGGTCTGCTCAAGGCCGAGATGCGCCGACTGGGCTCACTGGTAATGCGGGTCGCCGACGCGACCCGCGTACCGGCGGGCGGGGCGCTCGCCGTCGACCGTGGGCGGTTCTCCGAGGCCATCACCTCGACGCTCCGAGATGCTCCGCTGGTGACCATCGAGCGAACGGAAGTCCAGGATTTGTCGGCAGCCGGCAACGTGCGGGAACCGGTCATCGTCGCCACCGGGCCGCTGACCTCTCCCAGTTTGTCCGCCGCCGTGGCCGCGCTGGTCGGTCGCGAGCATCTCTATTTCTACGACGCGATCAGTCCCATCGTGCTGGCCGAGAGCGTGGATCCGTCGGTCGTGTTTCGGGCGTCCCGCTGGGGTCGCGACACCGCGGTGTCCGCGACGGACGACGAACAGCCCGGGGTGCGGTGCGCCGTCGATACCCAGGGCGAGGGCGACTACTTGAATTGCCCCATGACGGCGGTCGAGTACCGGCGCTTCTATCACGCCCTCGTCGGGGCCGAACTGGCGACGGTGCACGAGATCGATCGTCAGCGCTTCTTTGAGGGGTGCCTGCCGATCGAGGTCATGGCTCGCCGCGGCGAAGATACGCTGCGTTTCGGTCCGATGAAGCCCGTTGGACTCACCGATCCCCGTACGGGGCGGCGTCCCTACGCCGTCGTACAGTTGCGACAGGACACGCTCGCGGGCGACCACTTCAGTCTGGTCGGGTTTCAGACCCAGCTCAAGTGGGGAGAACAGGCGCGGGTCTTGCGGCTCATACCGGGTCTGGAAGAGGCGGAGTTCGTTCGGTTTGGCATGATTCACCGGAACACCTACATCAACGGCCCGTCGGCGCTGCGTCCGACCTGGCAGTGCAAACAGGACCCATCGGTGTTGTTCGCCGGCCAGATTTCCGGTGTGGAAGGGTATGTCGAGTCGGCGGCGAGCGGATTGGTCGCCGGACTCAATGCCGCGTCGCTCGCACAGGGAGAGCTTCCGCAAGCGCCGCCACGCGAGACCGCCATCGGAGCCCTCGGCCACTACGTCTCCCACGCCAACCCGAGCAACTACCAGCCGTCGAACATTGCATTCGGGCTGATTCCGGTCGTGCAGGGCGCGCCGCGTCGTCGCGCCGACCGCCGTCGCGCCATCGCCGAGCGCGCATTGTCCCGAATCGACGAGTGGCGGGCGACACTGCCGGACGCCAGCACCGCGAACCACACTCATGCGAACGCACCTGTGCTGCTTTCTTGAGTACCTGCAGCTCAACCGGAACGCGTCTCCGCGCACGGTTCGCGCCTACGACAGCGATCTACGGCAGTTTGTGAGCTTTCTGGAGCGCCACTTCGAGCGTCCAGCCGACCAGATCGGGCCCCGTGAGGTCGATCACCATGCCATCCGCAGATTCATGGCCGAACTCTACGATCGCGGGAACGCGCGGGCGTCCTCGGCTCGGCGGTTGGCCGCCATCCGGTCGTTTGGCCGCTATCTGCGGCGCGAGCAGCATATCGACCGGGACCCGGGCGCGATGGTCGCGACACCCAAGCAAGAGCGGAAAATGCCGGCCCGGCTCGAGATATCAGAGGTGGAGGCGTTACTCGCAGGGCCCGACTCGACGACGCCGTTGGGACGGCGCGATCGTGCGATTCTCGAGCTGTTCTACGCGTCCGGACTCCGACTCAGCGAGCTCGTGGGGTTGGACCTGGAGGACGTCAATCTGAGCAGTCGGTTGGTGCGTGTGCGCGGGAAGGGCGGCAAGGAACGCATCCTGCCGTTCCATCGCGACGCGGGTGGTGCGCTGCGGGTCTACCTCGGCGACCGGGAGGCGCTCGTGCGACGGGCTCCCGCGTCCGGCGAGGTCCCGCACCGTGGGCGGAGGGCGAGAGCCGAGCCGCTGTTCGTGAACTACAAGGGCGGCCGTCTGTCCGCCAGAAGCGTCCACCGTTTGGTGCGCCGATACGTCTCGGCGACGAGCGCGCGGATCGGGATCAGTCCTCATGCCTTGCGGCACTCCTTTGCCACCCATCTGCTCGAGCGTGGGGCCGACCTCCGGGCCATTCAGGAGTTACTCGGGCACACCCGACTGAGCACGACCCAGCGCTACACCCATGTCAGTACCGCGCAACTGATGTTGCATTACAAGAAGAGCCACCCCCGCGCCTAGCGGTTTCCTGGCGAGGCGTCCGTCTGGCGGCGTTGCTTCCTCGGTCACATGCGGCCTCTGCATGCTCCCTCGTCGCGCCTTGCCAGCCCGTTACACGCGGGGCGTGAGGCCTCAGGCAGGAAACGGGTCACGCCCAGCTGGCAGCCGTAGCAAGGGCCTTTAGGCCCGCTGAACGATCGGCGTCCCTGAAGGGGCTTGCTACGATCCCACGGCCGCCGTTTCCTCAGGAGCCGGACGCGGCTTCTCTTAGACGGGGCTGCGCCCCGAACCCCACGCGGCGGCTACGTGGGGACCCCGAGTGCCCCACTCCGCCGCCGCGGGGCGCGCATTGTCGCGCGCCTGGCCAGCCCCGTCACACGTGGGCGGGCGGTGGGAGCGGGCATCTCGGTCCGGGAACCGTCGGAGACGCGCCGGGGTGCCGGCGGTGCCGCTGGCGAGGACCGTGAGCGGGCGCGGAGTTTTGGCGCCGGGTCTGGGACCAGCTACGCGGTCGCTTTTCCCTCGGTGTCGGGATCAGGCACCCGTTAGCCCGCGCCAAGCGCTCTGAGGGCCAAGGTGAGGAGGGTTGGGCTCGTCGACCGGTTCGCGGACCGAGATGCCCGCTCCCACAGCCCGAGCGCACCGACGCGCCTGACCAGCCCTCCACCCATCGGCTTGGGCGCGCGCGTTCGCGTGGGGTTCGGGGCGCAGCCCCGTCTAGTTGGTTCGCGGCGCCTTGGTGCGACGTGGGCGTGGCAATTCGATGCCCAGCGTCTTGATCTTGTAGTTCATGACTCGGGGCGTGATCGACAGCAGCTCCGCGGCATACTTCTGAACCCAGTTGGACATCGTCAGTGCCTCGACCACCGCCTGACGCTCGACCTCCTCGAGCGCAATGCCGGTCGGCGGAATTTTGACCACCGCGGCGACGTCCGATCCGTCGACGGTGGGTGACAGCTCGCCGAGCCGCAGGTCGTCCTGGGTGATGACATTGCCCTCGGCGAGCAGCACGGCGCGCTCGATCGCGTTCTCCAACTCGCGGATATTGCCAGGCCAGTTGTAGCGCTGCAGCAGTTTCTCCGCCGCCGGCTCCAGCCCGACCATTTTCTTTCTGAGCTCGCCCGAGAACTTGCGGATAAACGTCTTGGCCAGGGCGTTGATGTCTTCTTTGCGCTCACGTAGCGGCGGCATCTCCACTGCCATCACGTTGAGCCGGTAGTACAGGTCCTCGCGAAACTCGCCGGTCGCGACCATCTCCGAGAGGTTGCGGTTCGTGGCGGCAATCAACCGCACGTCGACGCGTATGGTGCGAGTGCCCCCGAGGCGCTCGAATTCCTGCTCCTGCAGCACCCGCAAGATCTTGGCCTGGGTGTTCGCGCTCATGTCCCCGACCTCGTCGAGGAACAGGCTGCCCGCGTCCGCCTGTTCGAACCGTCCGATGCGCTGTCGGTCGGCGCTCGTGAAGGCGCCCTTTTCGTGGCCGAACAGCTCCGACTCGAGCAGGTTTTCCTGCAACGCCGTGCAGTTGACGCGGACGAAGTTGCGGTTGGCACGCAGCGAGTTGTGATGCAAGGCGGCCGCGATCAGTTCCTTGCCGGTGCCGGTCTCCCCGCGAATCAGCACCGTTGTATTGGTCTTCGAAACCTTTCGGACGATGCCGAGCACACGCTGCAGCGCCCCGCTGGCGCCCACGATGCGGTCGAAATCGTAGATGTCCGGTTGGGTGTGCCTGAGATAGTCGATCTCGTGCTTGAGCCGCCGCACTTCGAGGGCCTTGTCGATCTTGAACTCCATCTCCTCGATTTCGAACGGTTTCTGCACGTAGTCGAAGGCGCCGACGCGCATCGCCTCGACTGCCGTCTGGACGGACCCGAACGCGGTCATCAGAATGATCGCTGTCGTTGGTTGCAGCGCCTTCGCGGTGCGGAGCACTTCCATGCCGTCGCTGCCACCCATCTTGAGATCGCAGACCACGACGTCGAACTGCCCTTTGTGCAGTTGTTCGATGGCGGCGTTGCCGCTGTCCGCCTCTTCCACGTCGTGTCCGCTCTCACTCAGAGCGCGGGCGATGCCGCGGCGTAATGAGTCGTGATCGTCGGCGACGAGGATCCGTTCCCTAGACATGCGTTCTCCCTGCGGTTCGATTGTCCGATGGCGATGTGTCGGCCACGTGCGTCAGGCGTGAGACCGGTAGCCGGACGCGGAAACGCGTACCGCCTTCCGCCCGTGGCCCTACGTCGATGCGGCCGTCATGAGCGTTGACGATCTTGCGCACGATCGCCAGCCCCAGTCCGGTCCCGCGCGGCTTGGTGGTAAAGAACGGGCTGAACATCTGCTCGGTGACCTCTTCCGGGATGCCTGGCCCGTCGTCGGTGACCTCCACCGTGACGTAGCCGGCGTAGTCCGGTTGTTCACCCGGTTCGGTGGGTTCGTCGGCCGCCGCGTAGCCGAAGGTGATCCAAATGCGTCCATTGTCCATCAGCGCCTCGACGGCATTCGTCAGCAGGTTGGTGAACAGTTGGCGCAGTTGCAGCCGGTCCGCTTCGAACCGGGGAAGCTGGGTACCTCGGTCCACGGCAATCGTGGCCCGTCCAGACTCCGGACCGTGGCCATGGCGTCGTCGATCACGGCGATGATGGACACCGACTCGACCTGCAAACTCATCGGCCGCACGAACTCGAGGACCTGGACGACGATCTGGTTCGCCATTTTGGCTTCGTTGATGATGTCGTTGAGCAGCTTATGGGCGTCGGGTGATTCCGGTAACTGCCGTTTGAGCACCCCCGCCATGACCTGTATGCCGGCGAGCGGATTCTTGACCTCGTGGGCGATGGCGGCCGCCATTTCGCCCAGTGCGGCCAAGCGGTCTCGAAGTCGCTCGCGTTCCTCGAGCTGTTCGACTCGCGTCAGGTCCTTGAACAGCAGCGCCGCCCCCGAGACAGTGCCGTCGGGCTCGGTAATGCGACACAGCGTGTAGCCGATCGCCTTGCCGGATGACCGAAGCCGCAGCTCCGCGCGGTTTGGGAGTGCGGTATCGGTGAAGGCCTTGCTGTCTGGCCGGCGCAGGGGCACCAGCCTCGGCCGG
>CAUZAY010000226.1:0-7190 GCA_963577695.1 Vicinamibacteria bacterium
CAGCGGTTTGCGCTGCTCGCTCAACGCCGCGACCACGAGTTCCACGACAAACCGGGGCATGCTCGAGTTGATGTGACCGGCCAACTCGATGAAACGGCTCTCGAAGCCGCTCTGCCGGGCTTTCCAGCTCAAGTAATACGGGTCAATCGGAATGCAGTGCCCCCCAGCCCAGGCCCAGGGTAGAACGGCATGAATCCGAACGGCTTGGTGCTGGCAGCGTCTATCACCTCCCAGACGTCGACATCGAGCCGATGGCTCATCAGAGCCAATTCGTTGACTAGCCCTATATTCACCGCGCGGAATGTGTTCTCCAGCAGCTTCACCATCTCGGCTACGCGCGGCGACGACACCGGCAACGACGGTATTGACCACCTGCTCGTACAACGCCTGCGCCACGGCGGTCGAGTCGGCATCGATGCCACCCACGACCTTGGGAATGTTGGCGGTGGTCCACTGGGTGTTGCCCGGATCCACGCGCTCGGGCGAAAACGCGAGAAAGAAATCGTCGCCGCCCCGTAGTCCGGTCTCTTCGAGGATCGGGCGCACCACTTCATCGACGGTGCCCGGCTTTGGCGAACTCCAGCGCCAGCGGAAGCCCGACATACCCGAGTCCGATCACGCCGACGCGGGCCGTCCGCGCCCGGAGGCGTCCGATGAGGTCCTGACGGAATCTGGGCATCACTCCAACCGTGGCGCGAACGGCCGGCGTCCGAGCCGCCCAATATGGCATGCGGTCATGGTAGGGTTCGGTCGCTGCAAACCGCATGGAAGAAGTCGACCTGGTGATTGTGGGCGGCGGTGTCGTCGGGCTGGCGTGCGCGCGCGAAACGGCCCGCCCCGGTCGCACGGTCTGCCTGCTCGAGCGTCATCCTCGCTTGGGTACCGAAACCAGCACGCACAACAGCGGCGTGGTGCATGCGGGCATCTACTATCCGCGTGACTCCCTGAAGGCGCGTCTGTGCGTGGAAGGTCGCGACGCCCTGTACCGATTCTGTGAGACCCATGGCGTGCCACACCAGCGGTGCGGCAAGCTGATCGTCGCGGGATCCGAAGACGACGACGCACGGTTACAGGATCTGTTGGCGCGTGGCCTGGCCAACGCCGTCGACGATCTGGAACTCGTCGATCGGAGTTTCGTCCGCCGGATGGAACCGCACGTCGCCGCGCACGCCGCGATATGGTCGCCATCGACGGGCATCGTGGAAACGGAAGCACTGGTGCGCGCGCTGCACCGGGACGCCAGCGCGCGCGACGCGATCACGCTGCTCGCGATGCCACTCATCGATGCTCATGTCCATTCCGATACCGGCGGGAGCGGCGAGTGGCTGGACCTACGGACGCCGGCGGAAACGATCCGGGCACGCGCGGTCGTCAACGCGGCCGGCCTGTACGCCGACGACGTGTCGTCCGCTCTCGGGGGCCGAGCCTTCACGATTCATCCGTGTCGCGGCGAGTATGCCGAACTGGGCGGCACCAGTCGCGGGCTCGTCACGCGACCGGTGTACCCGCTGCCGGCCCGGGCCGGCGAACACCTTGGCGTCCACCTGACACCGACGACCTGGGGCAGTGTCATGGTGGGACCCACGACCCGGTACCAGCCGGACAAGCGCGACCACGAACAGAACCGGCTCCCCGCGGCGGCGTTCGTCAAACCGACCCGCCAACTCCTCCCGGCGGTCCGGCCCGGCGATGTGCGTCTGGGCGGCACCGGCATTCGTCCCAAACTCAGTCCAGAAGCCACCGCGTTCTCTGACTTCCTGATCGAACGTGACGTCGCACAGCCGCGGCTGGTCCATGCCGCAGGCATCGACTCGCCCGGGCTGACGGCCTGTCTCGCGATCGCGCGGCTGGTCTCAACACTCGTCGATGAAATCCTGAACTAGGTTTCCTGCCGAGGTGCCCGTCTGGACGGCGTTGCTTCCTCGGTCACAGCCAGACGGGCGCCTCGCTCGGAAACCCGGGGATCAGCGGGAGCGGGCCGTGAGATAGCGACGCATCGCGTCTTCCCATGTCGGCAGACGGGCGCCTGCGGCCACGATTTTGGCGTTGGACAAGGCGCAGAACTTGGGGCGGGGGGCGCGCATTTCGACGCCATCGGTGGTGATCGGTGACAACAGCGACTCGCACCCAAGCTGGATCGCCGCGACACGCACCACGTCGAACCAGGTGGCGAGACCGCCGTTGACACAATGATACAGACCGGTGGGCGCGGGTCTGGACACAATCGTCTTGGTTGCCGCAGCCACGTCAGGCACGTAACTCGGTGAGACGGTCCGATCCGTAAAGCCTCGCACCGGACGCCCATCCAACATCGCATCGACGATCTTGTCCAACGTACTGCCGAGTCGCCGCCCCCCGGGGCGTGGTGTTTCGGCCCCGCCTCCGAACAAGCTCTCAACCCGGAGAATGTAGTGCCGCGGCGCACCGACCGCGAACCACTCCCCGAGGAGCTTTGAGGTGGCATACACGCTCTGTGGGGCCGGCTCGGCCGACTCGTCGTATGGCCGGTCCGTCTGTCCGTCGAACACGAAGTCGGTGCCGTAGTGCACTAGTGTCGCTCCGGTCTCACGGGCCGCGATGGCCAACGAGCGCACCGCGAAGCCGTTCACCGCCATCGCCGTCACCGGGTCGGTCTCCGCCCCGTCCACATCGTTGTAGGCGGCGCAGTTCACCACCACATCGGGACGCGCGCTTCGGATCGCCGCGAGGACCGCAGCGTGGTCGACGATATCCAACTCAGCCCGAGTCAGCGCAACCACCTCGGCATCCCGACCGAAGCAGCGACTGATCTCGAGCCCGAGCTGGCCGGCGGCGCCGGTCACCAGTGCCTTCATTGATTCTTGATGGCCGCCCGCGCTTCGCGATCCGCCTCGCGGGCTCGCACCGTCTCCCGCTTGTCGTAGTCGCGTTTGCCCTTGGCCAAGCTGATGGCCACCTTCACCCGCCCCCGCTTGAAGTACATGCGCACCGGCACGAGCGTCATCCCCCGCTCGACGACCTTGCCGACCAGCTTCCGGATCTCGCGCTTGTTCAGCAGCAGTTTCCGCCGCCGCATCGGCTCATGATCGGCGTAGCCGCGATGGCTGTACGGGCTGATGTGCACATTGTAGAGAAACAGTTCGCCCTTCTCGAGGCGGCCGTAGCTGTCGCGAAGATTGACTCGACCTTCACGGATCGCCTTCACCTCGGTACCGAGCAGCACGATCCCCGCCTCGTAGGTATCAAACAGCTTGTAATCATGCCGAGCCTTCCGGTTGTCGGAGATCAGCTTCTCGGAATCAGAGGTCTCGCCGGTCATGACTCGGATTGGGTCTTCACCCGTGGGAGTTGACGGCTCAGCCGTTCCCGGCCGCCGGCGAGTCGCGCGGCGAGCAGCACGGCATGCACGAGGCTCGACGTGTCCGCGACGCCCTGGCCAGCAATGTCGAACGCGGTGCCATGGTCGACCGACGTCCGGATGATCGGCAGGCCCAACGTCACGTTGACCGCCTCGCCGAACGACACGAGCTTCACCGGAATCAACCCCTGGTCGTGATAGCAAGCGACCACCGCGTCGAAACGGCCGTCGACGGCCTGCCGAAACACGGTGTCGGCCGGAAGCGGCCCGGTGACGTCTGCCCCGCATTCCCTGGCGTGGGCAACCGCAGGGGCCAGGATGTCTCGATCCTCGGTACCCAACAACCCCCCTTCACCAGCGTGGGGATTCACCCCGGCCAGCGCCAGTCGCGGCGTGGCAATACCGAACCGGGGCAGCTCGGCCGCCGTGAGCGCCAGCGTGGCGTCGACCCGCCGACGGGTCAGCATCCGCGGCACGGCCGCCAGCGGGACATGGACCGTGATCAACACGACACAGAGACGAGAGGAGTAAAACATCATCGCTACCTCCTCGGCTCCGGTCAGATGGGCGAGCAGCTCCGTGTGTCCGCGCCACTCCAACCCGGCCAGCGCGAACGCCTCCTTGTGGATCGGTCCGGTGGTCACGGCATCAATCCGGCCGGCCATGGCGTCAGCCGTGGCCCGCGCTACCGCGTCATAGGCGGCACGCCCCGCCTCCGCCGACAGCACTCCGGGAGCGAATCGACTCGCTTCATCGGTGGCCGGGCCGTAGAGCACGGGCTCGCACACCGCGGTGACTCGCGGATCGATCACGGTCTTGCGCGCAATTTCCGGACCGATACCGGCCGGGTCTCCCACCGTGATCCCGACACGGATGCGCGCGTTCATGACTCTTCCGAGACCAGGAGGGAGGACCGTCCGACGCGCTCGAGCGGGGCGCGCAGCGGTGGCCGCGGGCACTCGGGGTCACACGGCACCACCGTAAGGACGCTGATCAAAATACGTGTGCCATCTTCTGGCGTCGAGGCGCCCGTCCCGCTAGGCGCGAGGAGGGCGCCTACCGGGAGCATGCAAGCCGTCGTGACAATGCCCAGCGCCGCCATAGACGGGATGCATCGGCGCCCAAGATGACACATCTATTTGGGTCAGTATCCTAAGAGTGCATTTCATAATTACGGCAACGTCTCGACCACCGAGCCATCCCGCCTCGCGGCGTTGCTCGTCGGTCGCATGCTCCCGGCATGCTCGCTCCTCGCGCCTGGCGATCCGGGCGCCTCAGCGCTCGACTACGTCGCCGTAATTGTGAAACGCACTCTTCGGGTGCCGATCGCGTCGGCGTGCCGCACCCGAGGCGCTTCGTCGTCCTCAGCGGCTCCCACACGAACCGCACCCGCCATCGCCGCACGCACCGCCGTCGGCACCGCAGCCACCGGTGGAACCAGCGCCGCACCCCCCGGCAGACCGCTCACAGCTGCTCTCGTGAGCACAACCCGCATGCTGCTCTCCTTTCGCATTCGGCAGTTCGTAGCGGAGACAGCATTTCAACCGACCACACGCACCTGAGAGCCTCGACGGATTCAAGCTGAGGTTCTGGCGTTTCGCCATTTTGATCGAGATTGGCTCAAATGACTGGAGCCAGGTCGTACAGCACAACGGACGGCCACATGTGCCGTAGCCGCCGAGCAGCTTGGCTTCATCGCGCGACCCGATCTGCCGCATCTCAATCCGCACCCTGAATTCGCTCGCGAGCTCCCTGACCAACTCACGGAAGTCGACACGGCCTTCAGCCGTAAAAAAGAACACCAGCTTGGAACCGTCGAACAGCTGCTCGACCTTCACCAACTTCATCGGGAGCCCGCGCTCACGAATTTTCAACAAGCCGATCCGCTTCGCCTCGCGCTCTCGTTGCTCATGTCGTAGTCGACGCAACACATCGTCGCGAGACGCCCGGCGCAACACACTCATCGGTCGGCCGCCGCGCGGCGCTGTCCGCTCGGCGATGGTCGAGATGGTCGTCGCCGCCGCGCCGTAGGCCTTCCGATCGCCCAGCTGCACGACCACCGGCTCACCGGGGGTCAGCGGCGGGTCGAAGTCCACGTCCGGCAGTAGGAACGTGCGGGCTCGGCCAACGGGATCGAACTTGACGCTGACGTACCGAGGCGCCGCGTCCCGACTTGCCTGGTCGTCCACAGATTCGCTCCTCCTGGCAGCCCGTAGTGAAGATGACGGAAAGGTGGTCTAGAACTGCAACGTCAACCAGTCCACCACCACCTTCGGACTGGCGTTCCGGGCCAACGCTTGCACGGCGCGGTCGACGCTGGCGTACCCCCGCCGCGCCCGACCGCCATCGTAGGACCGCGCCAACTCGTTCAACTCGTCGGCGAGGTCCGTATTCGACAGCCACGCGGGCTCGCCCCGTGACGACACGACTTGCAAGTCCCGAAACAGTGTGCCCAGCGCGCGGAGCCGTCGTGTCAGTGTCTCACGATCCGCGGCCGCGCTCGACTTGCCGCCTCGACGCCCGCTTGTTAGCTCTTTTCCGGCCTCCAGACGCCGCTTCGGGTTCGGCGATGGCGCCAGCATGCGTAACACGGCCGCGGCGCTTTGTCGGGCCCGCAGATAGTCGGCGGAACCGGTCTCGAGCGCCCGCGACAAGCTGCCGTCCGCGGACGCGGCCGCCGCCTGCGCTGCAGCCGGGTCGAACTCGTGTCGTTCGACCAGCAGTTCGACGATGTCGCTGGTCGACAGTGCTCCAAACCGCACATCTGGACACCGGGACCGGACCGTCGGCAACAACATGTGCGGCCGACTGGTCACGAGCAGGAACATCGAGCCGTCCGGTGGCTCCTCCAAGGTCTTGAGCAACGCGTTTTGCGCCTCGGGGACCAGACGGTCAGCATCATCGATGATGACCACGCGGCGGCGCCCTTCGAATGGCCTGAAGGCCGCCTGATCGACCACGGCCCGGATCGCATCCACCTTGATCGCCCCGGTCTCGCCAGGCTCGATCAGCAGCACATCGGTATGGATACCTCGCTGGATCCGTTGGCACGACCGACACTCGCCGCACGCGTCCGAGTTCGTCTCCTCGCCCCCGCCTGCCAACGCCTCACAGTTGAGTAACTCGGCCACCGCGAGCGCCAGCCGACGTTTGCCGACGCCATCAGGTCCCGTGAAGACGAGACACGGCGGCAAGGTGTCACGTGTAACGGCTCGCGCGATGAGTTCGCGAATCGACGCATGTCCCGTGATGTCGCGCAGGGTCATCGTAAGAGATCGTCGTTCGTCGTCAATCCGACCCATCCGGCCCGCGGGCGGCCCGAGCCAGCCACAGACCCAAAATCACGTTGACCGGGAACAACTCGGTGATGTTGACGGCCAAACTGGCGGTCACGAGCGCGAAGCCGATGGGGCGGTTGAGCTGGGTGTCGGTGGCCTGCCAGACCTGTCCCATGCCCCCCTCGCCGAGGAGGGCGGTGACGTCGTAATGCCCGAGGCGCGTGCCGGGACTGAGCATGGTGGCCTGTGAAAGGCCAAGTATACGGGGTCAGGGTGAGATCAGGCCGGGGAGAGTGTCACGACGAGGCGTCAGCGCACGGTTTTCCCACGGTTATTCTCCCGCGAGTGCGACGGCGGGGCCGGTCCGTCAACCGCGTGTTGGCGGACACAAGCCGGCCCTTCCGAGCGGACCTACGGCCCGGACCGTGAAGAACCCGGACAATCGGACCCCCTGTCACAGGGCCCGACATCCGTAAATGGTTGTAAAGAATGGCGGGGCCGACGAGACTCGAACTCGCGACCTCCGGCGTGACAGGCCGGCGTTCTAACCAACTGAACTACGACCCCGCGTCGTA
>CAUZAY010000227.1:0-7186 GCA_963577695.1 Vicinamibacteria bacterium
CCGTCCGAGACCAGGGCGGCGGCCATCGCCGTGCCGATCTGGGCCTGACCTTCGAGCAGCAGCGGATGAATGTTGGGGTCGTGCGGATCGCGATAGGGCGGCACGAAGATGCGGGCTCCGTTTGGCCCCATCTGGTGCATGTCGTGGGTCACCTGCGGCTTCAGCTCGCGGTGAATATTCAGCGCCAGCCGGGTCTCCGTCTGGGTGAACATGAACCAGTCACGGTTGTCATCGTGCCCCGTGTAGTGGTGATACAGGTCTGGATAAGTGCGGTTGAAGGCGGTGTCTTTCGTGTCGTACCAGTGGTCGATCACCAGCACCTGCCCATCCGGGTTCTGGGACGGGACAACCAGCACCACGACATTGTCGAGCAGCGCGGCGATCTCAGGAGACGCGTCCGTGGCCAGGTCGTGCGCAATCTTGATGAGCGTCTGCGTGTTGCCGACCTCGGTCGAGTGAATGGTCGCGTAGAGGAAGTAGAACGGGACCCCTTCTTGGGTGAGCGCCAGGGCGTCCGCTTCCGACAGCCCACGGGGATCGTTCAACCGGTGGTTGATCTCGACCAGCCGGTCCATCCGCGCCAGGTTGGTGGGCGAACTGATGGTCGCCAGCACATACGGGTTGCCCAGGGTCGTAGTCCCTCGACGTTCGTACTCGACCCGGTCAGACCGGTCCGCGAGCAACTGGAGATAGTCGAGAATACGCGGGTATCGCGCCATCTCGCCGTCGGTCCCGATCTCGAATCCGAAGAAGTCGGTCGGATGGGGAATTTCCTGGGCGACGGCCGATGGTGCGACCGCGAGCCACAGGATCAGAGCGGCAGCAAAGACGGGGCGCATGCGCATGAACCGCAGAATATCATCAGGCCAGAAACCGCCGAAGAAACGTGACGAACGCGTGGGCGTCGGCGAAGGTCGAGGCCAGACCGAGCGAGACGCGGACCGCGCCCGGGCTTTCCCCTCCGTCCAGGCACCGGCCGAAGTCATCTTTTGTCATCCGGTCGCCACTGGCCGCCAGGCACCGGTCGAGCTCGCCTGGTGACAGCCCCAGCGCCACCTCTCCCGCGCCCGGATTACAGAAACACCCGGTGCGAAGCGCAATCCCTGACTGGGCCGCGCTGGTCTCTATCGCGGTGTGGCTCAACCCGGAGCCTGCCGCGTCATGCACGCTGAAGGCGATGGTGGCCCCCCGCTCATCGGTGCTCAGCGGACCGAAGATGGTCACAAGCCGTGCTCCATCACCGTGTCGTAGCGAGCCCATCGCGTCCAACAGCCATCCGGTCAGACATCGGACCCGCTCATGAACCAGATCCACCCCCATGTGTTCAAGGAACGTCAGCCCGGCGTCCACCGCGGGGATGTTCGAATAGTCCAGCGTGCCGTCTTCGAAGGCCGCCGCCCCCTCGGCCAGAAAGTGTCGGTCGCTTTGGACCGAGGCCACGGTGATGGTGCCCCCCGAGAACCACGGACGGTGCAGCTTCTGGAGTGCGTCTCGCTTGGCGATCAAGCAGCCGATGCCGGTCGGGTACCCGAACATCTTGTAGAAGGACAGCGCGACATAGTCTGGGTGTACGCGGCTCAGGTCGAGTCGGTTGGTCGGGACAAAGGCCGCCGCGTCGAGCAGCACGTCCCACCCGCGACCCTGCGCGGCCGCGATCCACTCGAGCGGGTGCTGTACGCCCGAGAAGTTCGATTGGGCTGGGTAGGCGAACAGATGGCGTCCGCCCGGTGCCGTCCGGTTGGGCAGTTCGTCAAGGAGCCGTTCGAGCCCCGACCCGTCCACCCGGAGATCGGGTGGCTCGACCGGCACGTAGGTCGTGGTGGCGCCATGCGCGCGGTCGAACTCGCGAATGCCATTCACCGAGTTGTGGTTGTCGAATGTCAGCAGCAGCTGGTCGCCCGGCTCGAAGGGGTAGGCCTCGCCGACCAGCTTGAGAGCGTGACTCGCGTTGGCCGTAAACACCACGGCGTACTCGTCTGCCGATGCGTTGAAGAAGCTGAGGATGTGGGCCCGACACCGCTCGGTCAACGAGCCTGACAGCGCCGACGCCGGGTTCACCGAGTGCGGATTTCCGAGCACGTGCGTCGTCAGAAACGCGGCATGGTCCGCGATGAGGGACTCCGGATACAGTCCGCCACCGGTGTAGTCGAGATAAACCAGGTGCTGGTCCTCCAGCCGTCGGAATTCGGTCGCGCGGACCTCGTCGATCGCGGTGGTTCCCGCGTAGGTCGGATAGGCCGCGAGGAACGCGGCGTGCTCGCGCTCGAGCGCAGATGGCGACGATGATGATGACGGCGGCGACATGCGTATCCTCAGGCCAGACTATCACCCGATTGATTCCAGTTCCGGCTCGACCTATGCTGCTGGCATGGAGAGATGCAACAGGAGGACTCGGGCGTCGGTATCGCTCTCAGCGAAGCGGGCCCCCATCTGGACGCTGGTGGCGCTCTTCTGTGCGCTCGGTGCGCTGTCGGCACCGACCGAGGCGCAGAAGCCGGGTCGGGCCGAGCGACACCGGGTGCCGGCGGACTTCATGAGCTTCCAGGGGGCGCCTTGGCTCGAGCGGGATGAGCGAGTCGAGGAGGAGCAACCGGATGCGGTGCTCGACGCGATGGCGCTGGAGCCCGGCGATGTGGTCGCCGATATCGGTTGCGGGTCCGGCTACTACGCCAGGCGGATGGCGGTGCGGGTCGGGGGCGCCGGGCGTGTCTACTGCGTCGACATCCAGCCGGAGATGCTCGAGATCATGGGCGAGCATGCGGAGCGAGAGGGGATCACCGGTATCGTCCCGGTGCTGAGCGAGGTCGATGACCCGAAGCTCCCGGAAGGGGAGATCGACTGGATCATTCTGGCCGACGTGTATCACGAGATGTCGGACTTCGAGGCCATGCTGGCCGGCATGCGCCGCTCGCTGGCCCCAGGCGGTCAGATCGCGTTGCTCGAATACCGCGTCGAAGATGGCACCGGCGACCACCTGAAGGCGGACCACGCCATGTCGGTGCGGCAGGTGCTGGCCGAATGGATCCCCGGCGGATTTGCGCTGGTCGACCTGCTCGAGTTCCTACCCGGGCAGCATCTCTTCATTCTGAAGGCGGCGGGCGACGCGACCGTCCCCGGCGATCCGATTCTCAACGTCGACCTGCTTGAAGCGTCCGAGCGCGGACTGATCGAGGCCGACGCAGTCGGCGACAGCGACACTGGAGTCACCGTTCGCATACGAAACCTGACCGAGGATCGGCTCCTTGTGACGATGCCGGCCGGCATGTCGTTTCAGGCGGCCGACTCTGGCGGCGACGCACACGACATGGTGTCGCGCCGGGACGCCGCCATTCGACTCTTTGATGGCGAGGCGCGCGACTGGTCGGTGCGCGCGGTGGGACGCCAACGGACGCGGCGCGTCCCCGGGTCAGACGACCAGTTGACCATGGCGGCCCCATCAAGCCTCCCGACCCTCGACGCCCTGATGCACCGGATGCAGGCCGGTACTTACACCGTCGCCGATTCGCCGACGCTCTACATCCCGCGTCTCCACGGGCTGGAGCAGGCGGCGGTCTGGATTGCCGAAGGGGATGGAAGATACGACGACATCGCCCCGGCGGTCGACGAGCCGCGCATGCCGGCGCAGTATGCGGTGGCCTTCGCGCTCGTCTACTGCGATCTCGCGGGCCTCGATGTGACCAGCACCCAGATGTGGCGCGATCGGGAACAGATCTTCGGCGGGCTCCGGGATCCAGGGCTCACCGCCTGGTATCAAATCAAGACGACAGGGCGCTAGGTTTTCCGACGAGGCGCCCGTCTGGCGGTGTTGCTTCGTCGGTCACCCCCGCCCGCCCGGCCGGGGCGGCCACCTGGCTGCTCCCTCCTCGCGCCTAGCCAGACAGACGCCTCGTCGGAAAACCCCCGCGACACGGAGCGGTTTTCGGAATCTCCTAGCCACGGTCCGGACCCGTGGGGCAAGGCTTCAGCCTTGCCTCGCAGGCCTGAAGGCCTGCGCCACACCACCAACCCAAATTCAAGTTCAGAGGGGGCTGCGCCCCGCACCTCACGCGGACGTTACGCGGTGGCGCGGGTGGGGCCCCGGCCGAACTTGCGACGGTAGTAGCGGGTGCCAAGGACGATGCCTGGGACACCGATGAGGGTCGGCAGGATCCAGGGCAGCACGCCAAGCGCTCCGGCGAACGAGTAATCCCAGATTCACTGCAACCCGAACACCGCGAAGGCGGTGTGAAACGCGATGCCGCCTCCCAGATCGACCCCATGTGGCTGTAGAACCAGCCCATGTGCTCGACTCCAGGGTTGCGCATCAGATTCAGCATGCGCGCTCCGGTGAAGATGCCGACCGAACTCAGGGCCAGCAGGATCGTCGAAGCATCCGACCAGAGCGCGACCGCGAACAGGATGACCGCGACGCTTCCCCCGATTGAGAGCCAGGCCGGCGCGAGTTGAACCGGCGTACGGAGTGTCTCAGGGTGGTGACGAGTCTGTACCGCCCGCATCGACTGTCGGACTGCAGCGAAGGTGGCGACGCCGAGATAGCCCAGAAACAGCGCGAACCCATAGAGTTCCGGCGCGTCGGCGACCGCGATGCCCTGCGATTGGTAGGTAACGACCCGCCCCACCGCCGCGATGACCGCGGACTCCGTCACGAGATACGCGCAGTTGGCGTAGACCGCGCCGAATCGCTTGTGCGAGACGCCGACTTTTCGGGCGAACACCGGAATCCAAAACGCCCCAGTCCGACGAAGCCGGCGATGACGTGCGCGCCGACGACGTTGAATGTCAGAGTCATTGCGTCCTTCCCTTTGTCGTGACAGCGAGCCGGGCGTCAAGCAGCGCGATCGTTTCGTCGCACCACGCGACCTTGGCGCCGATCGAGTGAATACCCATCCGTAGCGAGATGAATCGATGGAGCCCATTCGGTGAGAACTGTTCGGGCGGCTTCCCGGCGTGGCGTCTCTCCTCACGCTCGACCTCCGCGAGCGCCGCTCGCCAGGCCACCATGCGCGCACGCACGTCGACCATGAACCGCGCGTCGCGTGAAGGTCGCCCACCTGGTCCATGAAGAAGACCTGGGCCAGATAGGAGAACCGCTCGTTCCCGACCTGCGGGCCCCCGGTGAGCCATCCGATGAGTGCCTCACGGCCGGCGGGCGTCCGTGTGTAAACCTTGCGGGGAGGGCCCTTGGTGGACAGTTCGGGGCGGCTCGTGAGCTACCCGCGGCCCTCGAGACGTTTCAACGTGGGATAGATCTGGCTCAGCTCAGCCGACCAGAATTGTCGGATCTGTCGATCGAAATACCTTTTGAGATCGTAGCCGCTGGCCGGTGTTTCGAGACAGCCCAGCAAGATGTGTTCAAGACTCACATTCTACGTATATAAATATATAGATAGTTGTCAATCGCCAAGCGCTACCGCCGACGCGTCCTATCGCAGATCGGCCAGCGACACCGGCTCGGTCAGGTAGTCAACCAGCTCCCGGTGCCACCACGCGCCGCTCTCGGCCCGTTCCGATGGGGTTGTGTAGCGGTAGTCGTAGTAGGCCAGCCGCAGATACCGCGGTGGGTCATCGGCGAATGGGCTCTCAGCCATCAGCGCGGTCACGGACGGCTGGCCCTCGAGCAGCCGGGTGAGCAGCGCGGACAGCCAGTAGCTATCGCGCCGGGGGTCGAGCGCCGCGAACCAGAGTTGCCAGTCGAGGCGGGGCTGGTGTGGCGCGACGAGGCTAGGGCGCTGGGTGGGGGCCCCGGGCTTCCAAGGCAGGTCCCACTCGGTCCAGACGACGGCGTCCGCGCTGCCTTCGATCACGAGCTCCGGCCGTTCCCGCGTCATCACGCGGAAGAGCCCGTAGCCATTGACGGACCGCAGCGGTCGTACCCACTGCAGGATCAGCTCGGACCACGACAGATCCAGACTGGGCCGCCCGCTTCGCTGCAGGTCTCTGGTGATCTCGCCGGCGAGGGTGAGTCCCCCGAGCCCGAACAGCACAACGGCGCCCGTTGTGACGAGCGCACCTTGCCATCCGCGGCCAGCCTCCCGAACCCGTTCATCGAGCCCGTCGTACTTGGCGGCCAGGAACGGGAGCATCCGGCGCCAACCTCGGTCGTCGACTAGGGTCAGGCACAGCAGTACTGACAGCAGCGTGAAGAACCCATAGTTGCCCGTCACCCCGATCGCTACCTGCACCAACACGAGCCCGGCGCACGCCCCCAGCCGCCATCGGCGATACCGGATTGGCGCGAAAATCGCCCACGGCAGCAGGAGTTCCACGACGAACATGCACGCCGCTGAGGCCTGATGCGCCCAGACCGGCAGTTGGTGTGCATACCAGCCCGTCCAGAGCGGCAGCGGCTGCGTCTGATAGTGGTAGGTCAAGGCGGTCAGGTTGGCCCACGTGGGGTCGCCGCTCGCGAGCTTGGTGATGCCGGACAGAAACATCAGCCGGAACAGTAACCACCAGAGCAGCCAGCGGGCCATGGGGGCGGGCGGTGTCTCCGTGGCGAGCGTGGGTCGCCATCCGGATGGCGCATAGAAGCACGCCAGCAACCCGGTTTCGAGCAGGAGGGTGTCCCACTGGAACGCCAGAAACGTCTGACCGCCGACCGCCAGCGACAGGTAGCACACCCACAGCAGCGGCAGCACGACGGCCGGCGCGACCCCGGCCGCGAGCAATCCGGAGAGCACGACCCCGGCCCCGCAGAGTACCCTGAGACTGAGGTCGCTCGACGAGAGCCACAACAGGCTGGGAGAGGTGCGGTAGGCCTGGGTGCCAAAGGTGTCGAACAGCCGATCGAAATAGTCGGCGGCAGGTAAGATGCCGTCAGTGCCGATGAGCCCGACGACCTGGGTGCCCAGCGAGGCGAACGCCACCAGGTAGGTCAGCCCGAGCAGCCGCAGAAATATCCAACGCGAGAGCAGATACGAGGGCGTATGGGTCGCCACTGGCAGATGCCGACAGACACGAGTCTTCGTGGAAGAGTCTTCCGGGGTGCACGCTCGGCCACGTGTCGCCCGTGGATGTGGCTCCTCATGTTACTGCCGCTCGTGGCCGCCACCACGTCGACTCAGGAGTCGACGCTGACGAAGCCGTGGGTAGAAATCGCCGCCCCTGGCGCATTTGACGAGTCTCCACGCGATGTCTCCGAACGGTGGGACGTTACCTATCAGGTCGACGCCACCATCCGACTGCC
>CAUZAY010000228.1:0-7161 GCA_963577695.1 Vicinamibacteria bacterium
GACCTACTGGTCGGCACCGATCTGGTGATCACGCACATCGGTCGGTTGCGCGGCATCCCGAGCCTTGTGTTCAGCGAGGACGACTCCGCGGTGGTGCCTCTGATGGCGCATCTCGGCTATCGCTTCGCCAATCGAATCTTCGCGCCGGCAAGTTGCGATCTCGGCGCCTGGGAGGTCAAAAAGATCGCGTACCGAGGATACCAGGAACTCGCCTACCTGCGGCCAGAGGTCTTCCAGGCGGACGCGAACGTCGTGCGCCGTTACGGGCTCGATCCCGGCCGCTACTCGCTGCTGCGCGTCGCCCAGCTCACCGCGCATCACGACGTCGGCAAGCAGGGCGTCGACGATGCGCTCGCCCGGCGGCTCGTAGCAGTGATGCGGGCGCACGGCGACGTCTACATCAGTTCGGAACGTCCCCTACCCGACGACCTGGCGGCGCTGCGGTTGCCCATCGAGCCCGCAGACATTCACCACGTTCTGGGCCACGCCCAGATGCTCGTCGGCGACAGCCAGACCATGACGACGGAGGCCTCGGTGCTGGGCACGCCGGCCGTCCGCTACAACGACTTCGTGGGCGAGATTGGTTGCATGACCGAACTCGAGACCCGGTACCGGCTGGCGCACGGCATCAAGCCCGGGAGGCCGGACGAGCTCGTGGAACTCATCCAGGAGCTGTTCGGGCGCGAGGCTCTGGCCGCGACCTGGGAGGCGCGGCGCCAGGTGCTGCTGGCTGAAACCGACGACGTGACCGAGGCCCTGGTTGCCGCCATGCGGACGTGTGCTGGCGCGACCACTGCCACTGCGACCGGCGGATGATCTGCACGATCTGCGTCGCGGCATCGCCGACGCCATAGGGGCTTGGACCTCGCGCGTGCGGCAGCTCGAGAGTGGCCTGCACGATGCGTTCGGGATCGGCCCCGGCGATGAGGTTCCAGCCTGTCTCGACGGTCTCGGTCCACTCCGTCTCGTCGCGAACGGTCACGCAGGGCACGCCATGCAGGCAGGCCTCCTTCTGCACGCCACCGGAGTCGGTCACGATGGCGCGCGCCTCGGCTTCGAGCAAGATCATGTCGAGGTACCCGACCGGCTCGATCACCTGCACGCGGGCCAGCGTCCGCGCCGCGGCGGCGAGCGCGGCCTGGGTGCGGGGGTGCAGCGGCAAGACCACGGGGTGCTCGGCCGCAATCGTCTCGAGGGCGTCAACGATCGCGTTCAGTCGCGCCGGGTCGTCGGTGTTCTCGGCCCGGTGAATCGTCGCCAGCACGTACGCGCCGGGCGTCAGGCTATGCCGGCCGATCGCATCGGATCTACGGCGTGCGAGTTCGAGGTTGAAGTGCACCGAATCGCACATCACATCCCCGGTGAGGAACACGCCGTCGCGCACGCCCTCGTTCGCCAGATTTTGCACGCCCGTCTCGGTGGGGCAGAACAGAAGGTCCGAGATCTGGTCGGTGAGTATCCGGTTGATCTCCTCCGGCATGCGGCGATTGAAGCTCCGCAGGCCAGCCTCGACATGCGCCACCGGAACGTTGAGCTTGGAGGCGGCCAGCGCGCCGGCAAGCGTGCTGTTGGTATCGCCGTAGGTGACCACGAGGTCCGGCTGCTCGGCCGCGAACATCTGTTCCAGTCCGGTGAGCATCGCGGCCGTCTGGACGCCATGCGATCCCGACCCCACCCCGAGATTCACGTCCGGCGGGCGCAGTTCCAGTTCGCTGAAGAATCGGTCCGACATTGCCGCATCGTAGTGCTGGCCGGTGTGAGCGACGAGTTCTTCGATGACCGGCGCGGCGCCTTCCTGATTGGCCGCGGTAATCGCTCTCTGGATCGGTCCGAGCTTGATGAACTGTGGCCGCGCGCCGACCACGTTGATCAGCCGGATCACGCGCGCTCCCGTGCCCCGCGGACCTCCGCGATGATCCGATCCTGGATCTCGACCGTCGGTGATTTGTTCGATGATCCGTTCAACTCGTTGCTCCTCGTGGGTCGGTCCGTTAGCGCAGCCTACTCCGCCGCTGCCGATCCCGCGGTGACCTCAGACTCGGCCAGTTCCAAGTCAGCGTCGACCATCATCTCGACAAGCCCCTGGAAACCGACCTGTGGGTACCAGCCCAGCTCTTCGCGTGCCCGCGAGGAGTCGCCCAGCAGGAGGTCCACCTCCGAGAGTCGGTAGTAGCGCGGGTCGATCGCCACCAGCACGCTACCGTCCGGACCTATCCCCTCTTCCCGTTCGCCCTCGCCGCGCCAGGTCAGCGGAAGGTCGAGTCGTGCGAAGGCGGGTTCGCAGAAGGCGCGTACGGTGTTGGTCTCGCCGGTTGCCAGAACGTAGTCATCGGCAGTCTCTGCCTGCAGCATGCGCCACATGCCTTCGACGTAGTCACCGGCAAAGCCCCAGTCGCGCTTGGCGTCGAGGTTGCCGAGGTAGACCTGTGCCTGGGTGCCGACTTTGATGCGGGCTGCCGCGCGCGTGATCTTGCGGGTGACGAAGTTCTCGCCGCGGCGCGGCGACTCGTGATTGAAGAGGATGCCGTTGAGCGCGAACATCCCGTAGGCCTCGCGATAGTTGCGCGTCAGCTCGAAGGCGAAGACCTTGGCGGCGGCGTAGGGGCTGCGCGGGTGGAACCGCGTGGTCTCCCGCTGGGGCGTCTCCTCCACCTGGCCGTACATCTCGGATGACGATGCCTGGTAGAAGCGGGCGTCGGGCTTGAGGGCGCGCAGCGCCTCGAGCAGGCGGGCCACGCCCACGCCGGTCACATCGGAGGTGTACTCAGGCATTTCAAACGACACCTGCACGTGCGACTGCGCGGCCAGGTTGTAGACCTCGTGAGGCTGAACTTCCTCGACGATGCGAAACAGCGACGAGGCATCTCCGAGATCGCCGTACACGAGCTTGAAACGCTCCCGTCCGTCGGCCCCCGGGCGATGTAGATGATCGATGCGGGCGCGCCGCAGGGTAGAGGAGCGGCGCACGACGCCCCACACCTCGTAGCCCTTCTCCAGCAGCAATTCCACCAGGTACGAACCGTCCTGGCCGGTCACGCCGGTGACAAGCGCGCGACGGGGCGCTAGTGCGTCCTGCGTATTGGAACCTTCAGCCACGTCACGACTCCGTTTCAAACGCCTGCGCAAGGCATCTCATCAGCAAAATGGGGCCTGCAAGAGTATGGACGGAGGGCCCTGATCATGCACGCTGCCGACGCCTATTCCGGCTGCCGAACACAGCCACCCTCGACTGGAACTCCCCCCCGGCGTCCGAGATCATGTATGCGCGTCGTGTCCTGCGCGGGTTGTGTACGGTGGACCCGCGTCGGACACGCACGCGCGCTCCAGCGCCCCGAGGACCTCCACGACTATCCGATTCTGGATCTCCTCGTCGAGGTACGGATGCATCGACAGGCTCAGAACCCGGCCGGAGAGATCTTGGGAAACGGTCAGTTCGCCCCCCGCCACCGGATACGCGTTGTAGGCGGTCTGCCGGTGCACGGGCAGCGGGTAGTAGATCGCGGTCGGCACGCCGGCTTCACGCAGCGTGGCCGCGACGGCGTCGCGCTGACCCGGGCCGAGCGTCAACGTGTACTGGGCCCAGGCGGACAGGATGCCCTCGCCGACGAACGGCACGGTGGCCACGTCCGCCAGAGCAGCGGAGTAGCGTGCTGCCACGGCGTCGCGGCGCTGCAGTTCGTCCTCGAAGACATCCAGCTTGGCCAGCAGGATCGCCGCCTGCACGGTGTCGAGCCGGCTGTTGTAGCCGATGCGTACGTTGTCGTACTTGTGGTGACCCTGGCCGTGAACCCGGAGCGAGCGCATCGTGGCGGCCATGTCGGCGTCGCTGGCGAAGACAGCGCCGCCGTCGCCGTAGCAGCCGAAGGGCTTGGCCGGGAAGAAGCTGGCAGTGGTGAGTCGCGCCAGGCTGCCGACGCGCCTGCCGGCAATGTCGCCACCGAAACTCTGCGCCGGGAACGCGGCCCGATCGACGTTGAAGGTGGCCGCATCGACGTCAACGAAGACCGGCGTGACGCCGCAAAGAACGACCGCTTCCGCCGTAGCGCAGAACGTGAACGACGGCACGAGTACGGCCTACCCAGGCTCAACGCCGAGCGCCCGCAGCGCCAGGACCAGCGCGTCCGTGTCGCTGGCACAGCCGACTACCTGCTCGGTGCCAGCGAAGGCGGCCAGTCGTTACTCCAGTTCCGCCACCTCGGGTCCGAGGATGTAGCGCTGTCTTGGTGATCGGGGGTGCTCTAGAATTGCCTATCGTCTCGAGGAGCACGGCGGCACCGCTTATCTACTTTCGGACAGTTCCGCACGCTGGCAAGGCGAAGGGCCACGTGGTGTTTCAAGGTTTCGGGACAATCGAGTCGGCAGAGCGCGTCTCACAGTTCGATCAGCGCAGGAACCGCTATTTCGCGAACTATCGGTTCGACTTGGTGGTCTTCCGCATGGACGCCGAGCAAGAGGGACTTGACTGGTCCTGGATCACGAGCCGACGAGATCCCAGCCTCACTTTGCGCGAGACCCTCGCCTTAGCACCTCAAGCCTGGGGCCACTGGATAAGGCTTGGCGCGCGGACGATAGGCAATTCTAGAACACCCCCGAGCACCAAGCCAAGCCCCTCGACACCCTTGAGACCGGGATCAACTGGTCGCCAAGACGGCTCGAGCGATCAAGCTCTACTGAGGTAATCCGTAGCTTCGGAGCTCGCGGATCAGCGTGCGCGCCAAGTCTCGTGTGGCGCGCTGCAGGTTCTCCTCGAGGTTGATCGCCGTGTAGCTCACGGTGCCGGTGACTGCGCGCGCGGCCGCAGCCCCGTTCGCGAGGTCGGTCGCTCGCATGGTCAGCATCGCGGTGTACTGCGTTTCGACGCGACCGAAGAACTCCAGCGGGCGGGTACTCAACAACTCGACCGTCGTCACCACATGGAATCGGGCCGCCTGCTGAAGGCGCTCGAACGATGACGACGGAAAGTCGACGACGGCGAACCGCTGATCGGCGAGCATCTGCTCGATCCACGCGTTTACGAGGTCGACGTAGGCATAGTCCCCTCTCGTCTCCGCAACCACAGTGTCATCGGCCAGAACCGCCGACCGGTCAGGCTGGGCGCTCGCGGCGGGCGGGACCGGTTCCGCGAACGCCGGGGAACGGACCCGTCTGTCGGACGCCGGTTCCGCGGGCGCCGTGGCAGCGAGTCTTCTGTCGGGTACTGCGGATTCTAGGAGCGCTGTGGCAGGGACGCCTCTGTCGAAGGTCTCCGTTTCACCAGGAGCCGTGGCAGAGGTGCCTCTGTCGGACACCGAAGCCTCCGGTAAGGGCGCATTTCGGACGGGTTCCTCGACAGCGCGCCGCGGGTCGACCGCGATCGGTTCGGGCTCCCCGCGTCTCGTGACGTCGGACGTTGTGGCCCCAATGTCCGGTTCCCGAATCGGCCCCCCGCCAGACGGAATCCCGATAATCGGCGTCTCGCTGAGTGAGATCTGGTTCGCGCCATTCGAGCTCGACAGTTCAGCGACGTCGACTCCAGCTGCCGATGCACTCATCATTGCTTCGTTCGCCTGGCTGGAACCGCGGAACGGCGACCAGGGGGACGCGAGCGCGCCCACCGTGAGGAGCACGAGAACGACTAGGACTGCCACCAAACCGAAGCGGGTAGCCGGTTGCTCGTCGGTGGGATCGACAGCCCGACGCGACGGAACAACCTCCGTCCGTTGAGGGTTCCCTCCACCTTTCGACATACGCCCCGACGGTGCGACCGGGAGCACTGCTGCCGGCGCCGGCTGACCCTGCAGGTCTGGGTCGCCCGACACATCGATGGCTTCGAGGGTCTCGAGCAGCGCGTCCGCGCTTTGAAAACGCCGGTCTGGGTCGACGGCCATCATCCGGGCGACAATATCCTGGGCCACCCGCGGAATACTGGCATCGAGCTCGCCCAGTGTTGGTGCGCGCCCCTCTGTGATCTGGAGAACCAACGCAGTTGGCGACTTCGCTTGGAACGGCACCCGGCCGCTGAACATCTGGTAAGAGGTAACGCCCAACGCGTACACGTCGCTCCGACCATCGAGTGGCTCGTTGAGACATTGCTCGGGTGAAAGGTAGTCTGGCGTGCCGAACAGCATCCCCGACCTGGTCAGACGAGACTCCGTGGCAACCTCGGCGATGCCGAAGTCGACAACCTTCGCGTGTCCGGCCTCGTCAAGCAGAATGTTCGCCGGCTTGATGTCCCGGTGCACGATGTCGGCGGCGTGGGCGGCCCTGAGCGCGCGCGCCACCTGTGCAAGGATCGGGACGGCCTGTCCCAGGCTGAGCGAGCCGCCGCTGCCGATCAGATCTGCCAGGGTGCGGCCCTTCACGTACTCCATCGAGAAGTAGTGCGAGCCATCGGCCTCACCAATAGCATAGATTTGGACAATGTTGGGATGCGAGAGCGATGCTGCGGCCCGCGCCTCTCGTTTGAAGCGCTCGACAAAGTCCCCCTGTGCGGACAAGTGGCGGTGGACGACTTTGAGCGCCACGACGCGATTGAGCGACTCCTCGTGCGCCTGGTATACCGTGGCCATCCCGCCCTGGCCCACCCGGCGAAGGATGCGGTAGCCACCCAGGATACGTCCCGCCATCTCGTCACTGTTCATCGCCTGCTCCCAAAAACCGGTATGCACATAGTTGCGTGTGCACCGAAGTCGCGGCCTACGACATTGATCGAAGCACGGCTGTCATCTGGATGCCGCAGCCGCTCGACCCGCGGCGCTGCTGCTCGTTTGCATGCTCTCGGCATGCGCGCTCCTCGCGCCTTGCAAGCCGGACGACTCGTCGTCCAGAAGGAGGCACGTTTATGTCGATCACCTGTCCTCATAGAGCGAGCCCGTGCGACATCCACCCGAACGTCCCTCGACCGTGCAACGGCGCTATGTCGGCTCCTCCGGTCGTGGGAGTGTCAGACGATAGGCAATTCTAGAGCACCCCCGATCACCAAGCCCCTCGACACCCTCGAGACATCATCCGGACGTGCCGTCATCAACTATACGCGCCAGCAGGCCGAAGAGATCTGAGCACGACGGGGCAGAAGAGAAGGAACGAGACTGAGTTGAAAAGCATCCTGGCGAGGTTCTGGGTCCGCCACCGAAAGACCTATCGACTAGTGGGCGGCCCACATCGGCACGGCGCCCGAGCCAA
>CAUZAY010000229.1:0-7061 GCA_963577695.1 Vicinamibacteria bacterium
GACCGGCCCAGCGCCGGTCTCGGTGCGACGCGCGACTTTCACCACAGGCTGTTAGTCCTAGACCAAAGCTCCCGACGTCGACTGACCGGTTGTATCATCCGACAAGGGTCTGTGCGGCAGGGTTGGCGGCCACCGACGATTTCCGGGTACACCTGACGCACCGGCAGGGTAAGGAACAGCTTGGCGGGCGGCTCGACGCCTTCCTGGCCGACAAGCCGGCCGCCCGCTATGTCTTCCGCGACGACGATGCCTTGTCCGTGAAGGTCGACCTCGCCGCGGCGGTGGACTACGAATGCAGCGTCTCTGATGCCACGTGCGATCGCCGTCGGGCTGCATGCCGCCATCGTCGCGGTCACCGAGGAGCAGCCTCGTGTGCTGACCGTGCCCGAGCGGCACGGTGAGCGGCGAACGGCCGCGCTGCCGTTCGGGCCGCTTGAGCCACGCCACCGGACCCTTGAGCTGGGGTTGCGCGCCTGGGTGCGCGAGCAGACCGGGATGGACCTGGCGTATGTCGAACAGCTCTACACGTTTGGCGACCGCGACCGCGCCCTGACCGCTCGCGGCGGAACCCGTCTGCTCTCGGTCGCCTACCTCGCGCTGGTCCGCGAACGTCAGGTTGACGCGGGACACGGTGCGGCCTGGCACGGCATCTACGACCTCTTGCCCTGGGAGGATCACCGATCCGGTGAGCCGAAGATTCTGCAAGACCGTATTCGTCCGGCGCTGGACGGGTGGGTGGACGTAGCCCCGGGTGAGGTCGTGCGGCACGAACGCCGGGGACGCGTGGACATCACGTTCGGGTCAGGCGCGGCGGGCTGGGACAATGAGCGAGTGCTCGATCGCTACGAGTTGCTCTACGAGGTCGGGTTGGTGCTGGAGTCCGAACGCGACCGGGAAACCACCGCCCAGGTCAGCGTGCCGGAGACACTCGAACCAGAAGTGGGATCTCGGGCCGAGCTGGCCCTGGACCATCGCCGCATCCTGGCCACCGCGCTCGGGCGCCTCCGGGGCAAGCTCAAGTATCGGCCGCTGGTGTTCGAGCTCGTGCCGGAGACATTCACGCTCTTTCAACTGCAACGGACCGTCGAGTCGCTGGTCGGCGTCCGCTTGCACAAGCAGAACTTCCGCCGCCTGGTCGAGCGCGGGGGACTGGTCGAAGGCACGGGGCGTCTAGAGCCTGACACCGGCGGGCGCCCGGCAGAGCTGTTCCGGTTTCGCCGAGAAGTGCTGCACGAACGGCCCGCGCCAGGCGTTGGCCTACCCGGACTACCTTCCAGTCGTTAGGTTTCCGAGCGAGGCGTCCGTGTGGCGGCGTTGCTTCGTCGGTCGCTATGCGTACGTTTCTTCAGGAGACGGACGTTTCACCCGGCAACCATCCGTCATCGGATCTTGGCGACCTGCCAATGGCCCCAGATGCGCTACCCGGCGCGTAGTGAGCGCGCCTTTCATGCGGTGTTCGGTTGACAGCTGTTATGCTCATTGTTAGTATATTAGGCGCATTGCCTCGTGCATCAAAGTAGGCAGCGTTCTGTTAATCCTCAATATGAGCATAAATAAATCCGACTCAGTGACTTCCACGACCACCGACGGCGTCCCGCTGGCATACACGCCCGCGGTGGCGGCGGCCACGGCCGACCTGTACGAGCGCGTTCGCGCGGTAGTGCCGGAGGTCGAGTGGCCGGTGCATGCGCCGTACATCGACGCTATTGAGCGGTGGAAACGGAGTCGGGGCGCGGTCGTGCTCGCCCACAACTACCAGACCCCAGAGATCTTTCATGGCGTGGCTGACCTGTCAGGCGACTCGCTGGCGCTTGCGCAACAGGCGGCCGAAACGGACGCTGAGGTCATCGTGATGTGCGGCGTCCATTTCATGGCCGAGACTGCCAAGATGCTCAGCCCGGAGAAGACGGTCCTCATCCCGGACCTCGAGGCCGGGTGTTCGCTGGCGGCGTCCATCAGCGGCGCCGATGTGCGCCGCCTACGTGAGCGACACCCGGGAGTACCCGTGGTGACTTACGTCAATACATCGGTCGAGGTGAAGGCGGAGTCAGATATCTGCTGCACATCGTCGAACGCGGTTGAAGTCGTTGAGTCGCTCGGCGTCGATCGGGTCATTTTTCTCCCGGACGAGTTCCTGGGGCGCTATGTCACCGACAACACGGATGTCGAGGTCATCTTGTGGCAGGGGCACTGCGAGGTGCACGAACGGTTCACCGGGGACGAGCTTCGCGACTACCGGAAGACTTACCCGGGTATTCAGATCTTCGCGCACCCCGAGTGTCCGCCTGACGTGCTGAGCGAAGCGGATTACGTCGGGTCGACCGCGGGTTTGATTCGACATGTCGGCGCCACTCGGCCAGAGCGCGTCGTATTGGTGACGGAATGCTCGATGAGCGACAACGTCGCGGTGGCGCACCCGGATGTCGAGTTCATCCGTCCCTGCAACCTGTGCCCGCACATGAAGCAGATTACCCTGCCGAAAATCCTCACCGCGCTCGAGCGTCTGCAGCACGAGGTCACGATTGATCCGGACGTCGCCGTGCGTGGCCGCCGGGCGGTCGAGCGCATGCTCGAGGTAGGACGGGGAGCCGGCGGATGATGCCGAATCGGCTCAGCGGGGCACGCCAGGTGCAGGCCGTCCGCACGCACGACGTGCTCGTCATCGGGAGCGGCGTGGGGGGATTGACCGTCGCCATTGAAACCCCAGATCTCCAGGTCGGGTTGCTGAGCAAGACCTGCCTGGGTCTGGGTGGGTCGAGCCCGATGGCGCAGGGTGGCGTGGCCGCCGCGATCGGGGCGGGCGACTCGCCGGCTGCTCACGCCGCCGATACGTTGGCCGCCTCCGACGGCCTGGCCAATCCAGACAGCGTTCGGATTCTCACCGAAGAGGGGCCAGCCCGCATCGCGGCGCTGCTCGCATTGGGCACCCGGTTTGACCGTCGCGCCGACGGGCAACTGGCGCTGGGTCGCGAAGCGGCGCATCGGCATGCACGGATTCTTCATGCTCACGGCGACGCTACCGGCGCTGAGGTGGTGCGTGCGCTCCGCGAGGCGGTCCAGGCCTCGCCGACGGTCGAGATCTTTGAGCGTGCATTCGCATGCGATCTGGTGACCGAACAGGGCCGCGTGGTGGGCGCGCTCGCGCGTCATGCCGACGGCTCGGACGCGCGGGATGGCTCGAGTGGGCAACTCGTGTTGCACCTGGCCCGGGCCGTGGTGCTGGCGACCGGCGGCATCGGTCAGGTCTACGAGCACACGACCAACCCGGCGGAGAACACCGGTGACGGTCTCGCGATGGCCGTGCGCGCCGGGGCGCGTCTGGCAGACCTCGAATTCGTGCAGTTTCACCCGACCGCCCTCGATGTCGGCGCCGACCCGATGCCGCTCTTGACGGAGGCCCTGCGTGGTGCCGGCGCCACCCTGGTGGATGCACGCGGGCACCGCTTCATGACCGACTTCCATCCGGACGGTGAACTGGCGCCGCGCGACGTCGTGGCCCGGGCGTTGTGGGAGATGCGCCAGCAGGGGCACCGGACCTTGCTCGACGCCCGCGCGGTGATCGGGACCGGCGACGCCGTTGCGTTCCCGACCGCGCTGCGTCATGGTCTCGAACATGGATTCGATCTCCGACACGAGCCGGTCCCGGTCTCGCCGGCCGCGCACTACCACATGGGCGGCGTGGCGGTGAATACGGACGGCCGCACGAGTCTGCCCGGCCTGTGGGCCTGTGGCGAGGTCGCCTGCGGAGGCGTGCACGGAGCCAACCGACTGGCGAGCAATTCGCTACTAGAGGGACTGGTCTTCGGGGCGAGGGTCGGGCGCGACGTGACGAGCGCGGTGTGCGCCGTGCCACCGGTCAAGGCGTTGGTGGGGCACGTGGATGTGTCGCCCGGAGAGACGCTCGATCAGGCGATGCGTCAGGAGGTCCGCTCCACGATCCGGACGCTGATGTGGAGGGACGTCGGGCTGGTCCGTTCGAAGGAGAGTCTGCAGCGAGCCATCAAGGGACTCACCTCGCTTGCCATGGGACTTGGCGCCGGAGCATCCGAGTCTCACAATCTGCTCACCGTCGCCGGTGCGGTTACCCACGCGGCGTGCGTCCGGCGCGACAGTTGCGGCGCACATTTTCGTACCGACGCCATCGCGACCGCTAGTGCTCGCCACCAGGTGTCGGGTCGTCCCCGCGAGCACCGGCCTGTATGACCACTACGGACCCGGACACTCGGCTCCCGATCGCCCCGCTGGACACGATCCAGTACGAAGCGCTGGTCCGCGAGGAACTGGCCGTCGACCTGGGGTCGGCCGGCGATATCACCACCAACGCGATCGTCGGGGCCGATGTCACCGCTCGGGCTCGCGTCGTGGCCCGCCAGGATGGACGGATCTGCGGGCTTGGACCGGCGCTCTGCGCCTTCTTCCTCCTGGGTCCTGTGCGGCATAAGCCGGCCGTGAGCGATGGCGCGGATGTGGCGGCCGGCGCCACCATTGTCGAACTCCAGGGTGCGGCGCGTGTCCTGCTGTCGGCCGAACGGACCGCGCTCAACCTGTTGGGCCACCTGTCCGGCATCGCCACCCTGACCCGAGCCGTCGTCGAGACGGTGGCCGAGGCGAGCCAGGCCCGCGTCGTGTGCACCCGGAAGACGACGCCCGGCCTCCGCGCGCTCGAGAAATACGCTGTTCGGGTGGGCGGTGCTTCGAACCACCGGTTCGGTCTGCACGACGCCGTGCTCATCAAAGACAACCACCGCGCGATCGCCGGTGGCGTCCGACCCGCCGTCGAGGCGGCACGCGCGACGCTCGGCCATCTGGTCACACTGGAAATCGAGGTGGACACGATTGAACAGCTCGACGAGGCGCTCGGCGCAGGCGCCGATGTCGTGTTGCTCGACAACATGCCGGTCGCCGATCTCGTCCGCGCCGTCGCCATGACGCGTGGCCGTGCCATTACCGAGGCGTCGGGCGGCATTGCTCCGGAGACGATTCGTGAGGTTGCCGCCACCGGCGTCGACGTCATCTCCATCGGCTGGATTACCCACAGCGCGCCCGCGTTTGATGTTGGCCTCGATTTCTCGGTGTCCGACTAGCGAGACCAGGCTCGCCGCTCGCCTCAACCTGGTCGTGGGGGGGGGCGACGGCAAGCGTATAATCAACCTCAAATACGGATGGCATCTCTGGACGGGAGGACGACCATGATCCGCCAGCAAGTGACAGCATTGTCGAGCGTCATCGCACTTCTCGCGATGGTCCCGGCGCAGGCCACCGCGCAGGGCGCCACGCCCAAGACGCCGTGGGGGCACCCCGACCTGCAGGGTACCTACACGAACAAGACCACGACACCCTTGCAGCGACCAGAGGATCTGGCTGACCGGGAGTTCCTGACCGCCGAAGAGGTGGCTACGCGCGAACAGGCGGCCCTGGCGCGGAACGCGGATCTCCTTCAGGCGGCGGCACAGAGAACCGCAGCCGGCGGGAATGTGGGGGCATACAATAATTTCTGGTTGGACGGAGGGACGAGACCTACCGGACGCACGTCCTTGATCTCCGATCCGAAGAACGGCAGACTCCCGGCCCTGACGCCGGAAGCGGAGCGGATTCGCACCGTGGCCCGCGAAGCCCGTCACGAGGCTGACACCTGGGGCGACCTCGAGCTGAACGACCGGTGCCTGATCTGGCAGGCCGGCCCGCCCATGCTGCCTAGCGCCTACAACAACAACTTCATGATCATGCAGACGCCTGACTACGTGGCGATTCAGGTCGAGATGATTCACGACACCCGCATCATTCCACTCGATGGACGCGGTCACATTCCGTCCGATGTCCGTCAGTGGAACGGCGACATGCGAGGGCACTGGGAGGGCGAGACGCTGGTCATCGAGACCACCAATCTCCCCAGAACCGACGCGAACGCGGCGGCCGTGGGTGGCGACCCGATCCTGTTGCGTGCGGCCAACGGACGGTCCGACGACACGGTGACGGTGATCGAGCGGATCACCCGGGTGGACGCTGACACACTCAACTACGAGTTCATCATCGAAGATCCGACCACCTGGACCCAGAGCATCAAGGGCGAGTTCCCGATGCTCCGCTTGCCGGCCGAGGAATTGCTCTACGAGTACGCCTGTCACGAGGGCAACTACAGCATGGAGGGGATTCTAGGCGGCGAGCGCACGCTCGAGCTGGAAGGCAAGAAGTAGCGCTTCCTCAGCGGTCCCATGTTGGCGCGCCGGTGGCTCGGTCGGGTACCAGGGTTGGTCTGTCTGGGCTTCATTGGCCTGGGCGGGGCGACGGCTGTGTTTGCCGCCGGACAGTCGACATCGCCCCCCACGCCGCTGGACAACTACGTCGGACGCTACGAGTTGACTCCCAGCTTCCACCTCACGGTGACGCGCGAGGGGCGCGCGCTGTATCTCCAGGCCACCGGGCAACCTCGCGCGCAGCTCACTCCACGGAGCGTGCACGAATTCGTGCTCGTGGGAAGCAGCCTGCGTGTGATGTTCAACGTGCGTTCCGATACCGGCGACGTGCTCGATCTGGTGTTCGAACAGGGAGGACTCGGGCGACGGGCCGTCAAGCTGGATGCGGACGTCGTTACCGCGGGCCGGTCGCGCATCGTGGTGTCGCCTGACGTGTTGACCGAGTATGTCGGTACCTACGAAGAGCAGCCCGGCTTCGGGATCACGATCACGCTCGGCGATGGCGGCTTGTTGGCGCAGATGACGGAGATGCCGCAGGTGCCGATCTTTCCAGAGTCGCCGACGGAGTTCTTCTACGAGGACACCACCGCGCGAATCACGTTTCTGGTGGACGTCGCCGGAGCGGCGACCGCGCTTGTGCTGCATCAGGGCGGCAGCGACCTGGAGATGCCCCGCCTCGAGAAATAGAAATCACACACCATGCAATTGATCTTCGAGCAGATCCGTGTCGGCGGCGACCGAAATTTCGCCTATCTCCTGGGTGACCGTGACGCTGGCCAGGCCGTGCTGATCGACCCATCCTATTCGCCGCAGGTGGTCGTGGAGCGGGCGACGGCGCAAGGGCTCACGGTGACCCACATCGTCAAC
>CAUZAY010000230.1:0-7055 GCA_963577695.1 Vicinamibacteria bacterium
GGCGACGACGAAGAACTACTGTATCTGCGCAACCACTGCGAGAGCCCGCTCGACGGGTTGGAGCGCTTCGCAGAGGACCCGTTGCTGTTCGCTCCCGGAACCCGGTATCAGTACTCGAGCTACGGGTGGACGCTGGTCGGCGCCGTCGTCGAGGCGGCCGCAGGCGAGTCGTTTCTCGATGTCATGCAGCGCGAGGTCTTCGACCCGTCGGAGATGCGGGATACGGGGCTCGACGACGTCCTTCGGCCCATGACGCGGCGCGCGCACCTCTACTGGCCATTTGCCGGTCGCAACACCCGGAGCGGCGTCGAGAACGCCAACGACGCCGACAACTCGTGCATCCAGGGAGCGGGCGCGCTGCTGTCGACGCCGTCCGACATCGTCCGGTTCGGGTTCGCGATGCTCGACGGACGCCTGCTCCGGCGTGACACGCTCGACATGCTACGCACGCCGCTCGGGCTCGAGTCCGGCGAATCGACCGGATCCGGCCTCGGGTGGTTTGTCCGGTCCGCTCCCTTCGGTCCGGAGGCCGAAACGACGATCTTCGGGCACGGTGGAAGCTCGGCGGGTGGTCTCACCTCGTTCATGACGCTGCCCGAGCACGACATCGTCGTCTCGCTGACCGCGAACGTTTCCTACGCCAGGAACCTCCCCGCGCTCTCGCTCCGACTCGCACGCATCTTCGTCGGTGGCGAGGCCGCTGCCGGGCCAGACCTCCTCGTCGGGGGCACCCCGGTGAGCCTCTTCGTCCCGCACGCCTGGTAGGCCGTGTCGAGGCACCTGACGTGACAGGGGGGAAACCGTCTGCGTCGAGCGACTGTCGAAGGAGGTGATGCGCGCTGTCTCGACCCCTCCGTCGTCCGTGTCGTCGCACCAGCCGAGTGCGACCGACTACGCTGGCGATGCCGCGGAGCGGGTGTTGGTGGCGGCGGTGATCCGGAAGGACCGGAAGGCCACCGCCGAGTTCGTCGAGCGGTTCGCTGACCCGGTCCACGCGTACGTCCGCATGCGGCTGGCACCGCACGGCGAGCTGGTCGACGACCTGATGCAGGAGGTCTTCCTCGCCGCGTTGAAGGGGCTCCCTTCGTTCGCCAGTCGGGCGTCACTCAAGTCCTGGCTCCTCGGCATTGCCCGCCACAAGGTCGAGGACCACTACCGGGCGTGTCTCCGACGTGCGGAAACCGCCGTGGATCTTGATGACGACTCGGCCTGCGTTCCGGCTGACGTCCGCGCGCTTCGACGAAATGATCGATAGCTCGAGGCTGCGCGAGAAGGCCCGCCGCGTCTTGTCCCGGTTGCCCGAAGCCTACAGCTACGCGTTGCTCTGGCGTTACTGGAACAAACGCAGTGTGCGAGCGATCGCCGCCGCCACGGGCCGCACGGAAAAATCCGGAGAGCGGCTGCTCGCGCGAGCGCGCACCCGGTTTCGACAGATCTGGGAAGCGGAGTGAGAGACAGCATGGATGACGAGCGTTTCTTGACGATGGCGGCGAAGCGCGCAACGGCCGGTCCAGCGACCGACGCGGCCCCGGCCCGGCTCAAGTCCCGAATCTACTCCCGGCTGCTCGCAGAGCAGGCGGCCACTGGCCAACTGCTCAGCCTGTCAGACACGCGCGGGTCCGGTCGACCGCTCTGTGCGTTCGAGACGCTCGTGGCCTCTGCGCCGCTGCCCGAGAAAGCCAAGTCAATGCACCCCTGCTACGTCTGCCACGCACGGCACCTCGCCGAACACCTGGAGAACGCCCCGATTTTCTGGCCCCACTGCCCCTACTCCGAATATCACCGAGGTTGCTGAGGTCCACTACAAACCGATCGCCACGCCGATCAGGTTCTGGAAATTCATCAGCCCGCGCGATCCGGGGGGGGCCAGGTGGCGACTGATCGGGTTGGCACGGATGCTTTCGGTGAACGAGTAGCGGACGCGTAGTCGTCCGACGACGACGACATCCACACCGACCGCGACCCGAAGTGTCGCTTCACTGGAGGTGCTATTTGCTGGAGGCGCCGCCAGTCCACCATCCACCGACACGCCTCGACCGGTCGTTGCGAGACGCACCACGCCGAGCCCAGCCGACAGATACGGTCGGACGCGGCTGGCGCGCGCGCGGAAGTACACGAGCACATCGCCAATCACCGGCTGCTGTGAGCTCCCGTGAATCTGTTCGAAAAAGCGGCCGCCCGAGCCGCCACCGATACCAGAGAACGACAGGAGCTCGTTGGCATTCCGGATGTAGTTTGCTTGTACCGACACGTACTCCCGCAGATGCGCCCCGACAAACACGTCCACCGCCGCACCGTTCTCGGGCTTGTAGTGCGAGACGGCGAAGCCATCAGCCGTGACCACCGAGGATGGATCACCCGACAACGTCGCGACGCCGCCAAGCAGGCCGAGGAAGTAACTGACCTCCTGCGCGGCTACTACACTCGGTGCCGCCAGCAAGACGACCGCGACCAACACGACGCGACAGACACCGGGCCTCATGTCGCGATCTCTCTCACGTCCGCGCGCATTCCACGCCGCTTCGCCGATGTCGGCCGAGCCTGCCTCGCGCTCACGGGATCCGGTAGATGGTGATACGAGCCACCGGATTCTTCCAGTCCCGGTTGCGAGCAAAGTCCCCGATGCCGTGGCTCCCGCTGCTGATCACGATGGCGCCTTCCCCGTTTCCAGGCGAACCACCGGTCCCCGGCCCGCCACACTCCGGAAAGTCCGGCCCGGGAATCGAGGCGCACCGCTCGTCATTCACCTCGGTGCCCGCATCGTAGGCGTACGCATACACGACCTTCGTCTCCCCTGCCACGGGCAGTGACGTATCGAGTCCGACAAATGCGTCGTTCGTAGGAATGAGCATGGCGGCCAGACTCAAACGGTCGTAGGTGCCGCCGCCCATGAGGGTGAGCGAACGCGTGACGGCGGGGGTCGTCAACCCGGGCGTCGACGCCACCTCCATCACCGATCCCGGGGTGCTGTTCAGGAGGGCGGTCAGTGGCGCGATGTCGCCGCCCTCAACCAACGCTTTGAGCTCCGGCGATGCCGCCGTGCCCGGAACAAAGACACTGGCGTCCGCGCTGTGTGTTGCCCCGAGAATGGGCGTAAAACTCTGGCCCGGCGTGAGATTCGTGATGCGGATCTCGTAGGTGCTCCCCGCTTGGGCCAGTCCGGCATCGTAGCCACGCGGCTGGCCCAGAACGAGAAATAGAAAACTAAGAGTGAACGCTGTCATCCTTCGGTACATAGTGCCCCCCGCGTGCCGGTATTGTGAGCACCCTGTCGGTACCCAGACTCGTGTCGGAAGCCCGATCCGACACGCACCAGTAACAGTCGGCACGCCGTAACGAATCCCCTCTCGACCGAGCCGGTCGCCTGGGTAGCACGGCTGAACAAGTGGTGAGGCGGGAGGGGCCGGTGCTCCGCGGATGAAATCCGTACGTAGGCCGACACCAGTACGGCCGTGTCGTCCTCAATGCGAGGTCGGTTCCTACTTTGGGTCTTGGTAGCGTCGTACTCGTCCCAGCGCGTCGTCAGCACTGCGCCGCTGCCGACCCCGGGCGCGATACCAACCGTGGAGGGCCTCGGCCAGGAAGACACCGCACCCGATACCCAGCCCGAAGTTGGCCGTGACGCTGAGCGACCCAGCGCCCATGGGGTGCCCGTACACCAAGAACGCCCCAAGGCAACCACCCGCCAGAACGAGTGCGGCTAGTCCTGGCAGCATGCCGTCTCCCCCCTCCAATTGTTCAGGCTCGGGAGCACCGCCACTGCCCGGTGGAACCGGGCGAGGTGGTCGGGATCGTCGGCGAACGCGTCATGGTTGAACCACAGTCGCAGTTCCGTTGAAGGAGCGGCTTCCTTGAGCCACAGGTCGATCTTCGCGTGCTGTTTCGACACTCCTCGAGGCCACAGCCGTTCGACCAGAATGCGGCAGCCATCCGAACGAGACGGCATGTCGTAGGCACGTTTCAGGAAAATCGTCACGAGCTGGTGAAAGCGGCTGTCTCAGGCTGGGGTCAGGATACAAACTACTGTTGCGCGAATGTGAACCGCTTCAGAATCCACGGTGCCTGTGGCCACCAGGTCCAAGGCTGGACGACCCGCGCGAGAACCGAGACCGTGAGCGGTGCCTCGTCGAACGGATAGGGGTCGATCCTGATCCGGCCATCGCCCAGCGGGGTGATGGCGACCGACACACGGTCCGCCCAGCTGCGGCGGGGCACCTCATGAAACACGATCTGGTCCTCCCCGAGTCCCTGCGCTTCGCCTGCGACCGGCGCGAGGGCGGCCGAACAGAGTGCCAACGAGAGCGCGTCGAACGTCTGGAGTAGGCGCGCGTGGGGCATCCGGTGTTCCGGCTCGCACGCGGCCCGCCAAACGTCGTCTTCGTCGAGCCGACGCTGGAAGCCGTTCTGCATCTCCCTCACCGCGGACATGAATCGTTGGGCCTCCTCTTGCTGATCAGTCGGATAGAACGCGTGTCCGACCAGCAGTTGGTGCGTCAGCTCCGGCGGATGATCAGGAGTGAACCGCGCGGCGTAGAGCCCATACGCATGATCGCCGATGAGCAGGCTCGCATACGGATGCGGTTCGGAGAAGCGGGGCACCCCCAGCCGCCATCGCTCCATGCCCGCCACTGGGTTTGCCACCACCTCGCCCAGACCCTGCGGCAGCCCATCATCGGCTGACAACGGCGGGTCTGCCTCCCATTCCCACCACCCGTTGTCGTGTTCTGCCACGGCAAACACCACTTCCCGTCGCAGGCGCTCCGGGTCGGCGGATGGGGCGAAATACCCGGGCACCGCGAACGCGTCGTTGCCCCAATGCGCTGCCATCTGCCCGGCCAGGTCGGCATGCGACGGTTGGGTAATCAACCACACCTGCGCGCCGCGTCTCGTCTTGAGCATGGGTCGATCGGATGATCGAGGGGCTACTGCCCTCCGGCCGGGTCAGCCAATGTTGTCCGCGCGCTGCGATAGGGCTGAAAGTCGCGCCCCCAGTCCACCCCGACCACCTCCATCCACCGCTCCGGGCCGTTCACATGCACCACCACGTAGTGATGCGGGTTGTCGCCTCGATCCGGGCCCGGGCGGACGAGATGGGTCACCTCAACCGACTCGGCCGCGGCGGCGGCGAGATACGCACGGAGGTCGGGCTCCCCTCTATATGGGTAGAGGGGCGCTCCACCGCCTCCGCTCACGATCTGATCCATCCGCCTCGCCTGCCCGCTCTGGTCCCGGTATCGTTCCGTCCAGTGCTCGAACAGGTGTTCGTGCCCGGTGAAGAGGAGGTCAACCCCGTGCTGGCGAAACAGGGGCATCCAGCGAGCCCGAACCGTCACGGTGGGCCGTTCCACGCGAGAGGCCCCGTGGGGCCCCGACGAGTACGCGGGATGATGGAAGAACGCCACAACATGTACGTAGCGCTGCCGGTCCAGGCCCTCGAGTTGGTCGCCCGCCCAGGCGAACTGGGTTACGTCTTCGGCGATGTTCGAATCCAGCGCCAGCACGAAGGTGTTGCCGTATCCGAAGGCGTAGGTCGGATAGCCCTCCAGCCGTCGCGTCGCGCCATCCGGGGGGATGAGCCCCGACACCGCCGACAGGTAATTGTGGAGGGCCTGACGGCGCCCGGGCGCTTCCAGGTCAGCCGCGCCGGTGACGTCGTGGTTCCCCGGAGCAAGGAAGTACGGGACGCCGGCCTCCTGGGTGATCCGGTTGATGAGCGCCACGAAGCTGACGTTCCAGTGCCCCGCGTTCTTGCCGTCGAGGACCGCATCGCCGCTCTGGAGCACGAAGCGCACCGGATCGGGCCCCGCTTCGAGCGCGTCAATGGTGCGCAGCATTGACTCGACGACGAGCCCGTGCTCGTGTTGGAGGTCCTCGCCATCCCGACGTCCCCGGGTGTCGCCGTAGACGATGAACGAGAAGCGGCTGACGTCGGCGCTCTCCGCCTCGGCCGGCAGCGGGACGCGCGGAGCCGCGATGGCTACGACCTCCTGTGCAGGCGCGCCCGTGCCGGAGGGCGAGTCATCTTGGGCGCTGGATCCCGGTTCGGTGACGGCCGTCGCACGCGGTGGAGCACTCGTGGATGTTCCGGTGGGGTCGGTGCCGGGTAAATCCGGAGCCCCGCACCCCGCGAGCGACACAACGAGGGCGAAGCCGGCGATCTGGCGCATCAAAGCGTCCTCCCGTGCAGTCAGGTCGTGCCTGAGCGAGGGACCAGGGGCGCATGCCCTCGTCTGTGGTGGACCGACGGGGCCATTCTACGTCCAGGAAGCTCGGCAGCGCTCGTCATCTCCCAATGACAAGCGCCTGATGTTACGGGACTCCCGGGCGGAGAGAACCTACAGCTCGCGCAGCGCCACGAGTGGATCGGCCTGGGCGGCACGACGTGCGGGGAACAACGTCGCCACGTCTCCGACCGCGGCCATGAGCACGGTCACGAGCACAAAGGTGACGGCGTCGGCAGACGGCGCGGACAAGTTGACACTGCCCTCAGACAGACTGGACGACAACGAAGCCACGGCTTGCACGCTCAGCCACGAGATCCCTAGCAGCCCGTGGTGAAAGTCCTTAATTATAGGGATCGACAGGATCGATCCCGCGTACTACACTCTGGTGCATGGCGATGGGAACGAAGCGGACGGCGCTGTCAGTATCACGTCGTGTTCATCCCGAAGTACCGCAAGAAGGCGATTTACGGGGGTCTGCGGGCTCAGCGGGGCGACCTGCTGCGGGAGTTGGCGCTTCATCGGGAGAGTCGTGTGGAAGAAGGGCATCTGCTGCCGGACCACGTCCACATGATGGTGTCGATCCCGCCGAAGTACTCGGTGGCGCAGGTGATCGGGTACATCAAGGGCAAGAGCGCGATCCACATCGCTCGGGAGTTCGCGGGGCGCCCGCGGAACTTCGTGGGGCAGCACTTTGGGCGCGGGGGTACTTCGTGTCGACCGTGGGTCGAGAGGAACGCGTGATCCGCGAGTACATCCGTCAGCAGGAACGAGAAGATCGGCGGCTGGACCGGCTGCCGTTGGATTAGCGTAGCCACCTTCAGGTGGCTCAAG
>CAUZAY010000231.1:0-7030 GCA_963577695.1 Vicinamibacteria bacterium
GTGCTGCCGGCTGGACGGGACATCAAGATCCGTGGGTTGCAGGTCCACGGGGTGTCGCAGTCGGTCGCGGTGGCCGGACAACGCGTGGCGGCGAATCTGTCAGGGGTCGAGGTGGCGGAGATCGCGCGTGGCGATACCGCGGTCACGCCGGGGCATTTCGACGCCAGCAGGCGTCTGGATGCGCTGCTCGATCTGCTTCCGGCCGCGCGGCGCCTGCGGCATGGGGCGCGTGTGCGCTTTCATCAGGGAACGAGTGAGGTGCTGGGCCGCGTCGCGGTCGGGCCGCTGGTCGGTCGTTCCGCCGCGTCTGCAGAGCCGGGCGACGACGACGAGCATGAAGACGCTCCCGGGGAACTGCGACCCGGGGGCCGTGCGTTCGTACGGCTGCGGCTCGAGTCACCGGCGGTGTTGACCCGCGGCGACCGGTTCATCCTCCGCGCGTACTCGCCCCCTCTGACCATTGCCGGCGGGCTCGTGATTGATCCCCGGCCGCCGCGCGGGGGGATGCGCACCGCCGCGGGGCGCCAGCGTCTCGAACGTTTGCGCGTCGGCCTGGGAGCGGAGGGGGTCGGCGAGGACGAGGCCGTCACCTTGCTGGTCGGTGAGCGCGGCATCGCCGGCATTCCCGTGACGGAACTGCTCACCCGAGCGGGCCTGCGTACGGACACCGCGGATGGCCTGATCGACCAGCTCGAGTCGGCCGGCACGATTCGGCGAATCGTCGGTCTCGTGGTCGATACCGCCGCGTTGTCGGCGGTCGCCGAACGTCTCGTGGCGATGGTGGCCGCGTACCATGCGGAACAGCCGTTGAGCGAGGGGGCCCCGCGCGAGGAGGTGCGGGAGCGGCTGTTTCGCCAGGCGGACGCGGCGGTGTTCGACGCCGTAATCAACGACCTGGTGCAGGCCGGGCGTGTGGTGGCACGCGATCGGTTGGCGCTGGCGAGCCACCAGGTGACGTTGTCACCGGAGGAGACGCGCATCAGCGAGGCGGTGCAGGCATTACTGGCGGATGCGGGGTTGTCGCCGCCAGCTGTCGCGCTCGTGCCTGGCCAGATCGGGTGCGATTCGGCTCCGCTCGATCGGGTCTTGGGTTGGATGGTGCGTGAGGCCACCGTGGTCAGGGTCGGGGCGTTGGTGTTCGATGCAGTGGCGCTCGACAACCTGAAACAGGACATCCGACAGATGGAGACGGCGGAGAAGCCGGCGCGTATCGACGTCGGGACGTTCAAGGAACGCTACCGGGTCAGCCGCAAGTTTGCGATCCCACTGCTCGAGTATTTGGACCGGGAGCGCGTGACGAGGCGCATGGGGCAATATCGGATCGTCCTGTGAGGCGACTTCGCCGTCCGCGAGGCGCCCCCGTCTTTGCCAACGATGGTGTCTGTCGATAGACTACGATGACCACCGGGGCTTGCGTGATCTGTGGCGATCGGCGAAGACACGATTGCGGCGCGCCGGTGATGCGAGGGTAGGTATGAGCGACGAAGAGCGACAGAGTTTTACGGTTGGGGTCTTCCAAGATATAGAGTGGGCGCAACGAGGCCTAGAGGCGCTGGCGAAGGAGGGGTTCCCGTCAGAGTCGCTGTCGATGATCAGCAAAGAATCGCCTGAGGCGTCGGCGCTGCTCCAGCGCACATTCGCGGTCGACGGCACCGCGTTGGACATCGTTCGGATCGGCCCGGTCGTGGCTCACGGACCACTCCTGGGCACACTGCAGGGGCGTTCACGTGATCTGGACAGATCCGGTGTCTCGGCGACGATGCGCCGCGCTGGTTTTCAAACGCATGACGGGTTTATTTTCGAAACCCTGACCGCGCGAGGCGGCGTGCTGGTTGCGGTGCACAACGAACCGCGCGCGGCGGACGCGCTGGCGGTGATGTTTGCCTATGGTGGCGGCAATGCCGCCATCGGGGCGTGGTCAGGACGAGTCTAAACGGCTCCCTCTGACGTCTTAATGCGTGGTGCGGCCTGAACCGGTGGTGGAGAGCGGGTGACTTCGGCATGGGATAGGGGCATCCGTGTAGCCCACGGAGGTCAGTCAGGACCACCGGGGCTGCAGCCGGGTCGTGCATAAAGTCCGCAATCTGTTGATACAGTGTTAGTTCGGGGCCAGTGTGCCCCCACGCCCGGCCGGGCACCCAGATTGCATGGTGTGTGTTCGACAGTCGGTGACAAGAACCGCGGAAGGAGGGAGCGCGTCGCGTGAACGGCCTTGACCTCGGACCCGTACGGTTTGCTCCCGGGGCGTCTTACACGCCGCCAGCGCGTCGAGGGCGCAAGCGGCGTGGGGCTGGGGCGCTGCGGGCGGCGATGCAGGTCGCCACCACCGGTGCCGCGGCCGGGGCCTGGCTATCGATCCATCCAGACGGCGGGGCGACGTATACGCCACTGCTCTCTGTCCAGCCTGAGCGTGTGCGCGGTGCGATCGGCGCGTCTCTCGCGGGTCATGGCGTGTTTGTGCTCATCATCCTCTTCTTGGCGGCGCAACCGGCGCCCCCGGAGGAGATTGTCGCGGTCGAGCGGACCACATACGACAGCATTATCTGGATTCCGCAAGAAGGACCCGGCGGGGGCGGTGGGGGCGGCGGTAACGAGTCGCTGGAGATGCCCCGCGAGGTCGAAGTTGAGGGGGCGGATGACATCAACATTCCGATCGAAGAGCCGGAGGAGTTTGTCGCGCCACCCGAAGTGATTCCAGAACCCGAGGAGCAGCCTCTCGAGGCGCAGCACACCGTGCAATTGTCCGCCGTCCCGATGGCGGCCGCCCCCCGGACACGGTCCGGAGTGTTACAGGGGTTGATGGCACGTTCTCTCGATTCCGCTGGCAGCGGGACAGGTGGCGGCGCCGGAGAGGGAGCCGGTGGAGGGATCGGTCCCGGACAGGGCGACGGGCTCGGGCCCGGAGTCGGTGGGGGATCCGGCGGGGGCGTGTACCGCCCCGGCAACGGGGTCGAGACCCCAGAACCGCTGCGTCAGGTGCGCCCGAATTACACGTCGGAGGCCATGCGGGCGAAAATCCAGGGCGAGGTCGTCATCGAGGCAGTCGTATTGCCGGACGGTACCGTGGGTGATGCGAAGATCGTGCGCTCACTCGACACCAACTTTGGCCTGGACGAAGAAGCGATGAAGGCGGCGCGTCAATGGCGCTTCAGGCCCGGGACGAGATTCGGTGACCCCGTGGCCGTGCTTGTCACCATTGCGTTGACCTTTACCTTGCGGTGAGGCACCGCGGCTGAGACGAGCGCACACGCCACGCCAACCCTTAGGTTTTCCGACGAGGCGCCCGTCTGGCGGACGTCGCGGCATCGGCTCAGCGGGGGTCACAGCCCACCTGGCTGCTCCCTCCTCGCGCCTGGCCAGGCAGACGCCTCGTCAGAAAACCCCCTCGGAGGTTGTTCAGCACCCTGTTAGTTAGGACTTCGCACGGAATCCGTCAAAAAAAGGGGCGTGCACCCGTGGTGCACGCCCCTTTCGTAATCCGACGAGCAGGCGGCACGCCTGCTTACATCATGCCGCCCATGCCGCCCATGCCGTCCATGCCGCCGCCGCCCGGCATGCCGCCGCCGCCCGCGGCCCCCTTCTCTTCGGGGATCTCGCTGACCAGCGCCTCGGTGGTGAGGAGCAGCGAGGCGATCGAGCTGGCGTTCTGCAGTGCCGCGCGTACGACCTTGGTCGGGTCGATCACACCCGCGTCGATCAGGTTCTCGTAGATTTCGGTCTGCGCGTTGAAGCCCTCTTCAGGGTCGGTCTGCTCGCGAACCTTCGCGACCACGATCGAGCCTTCATGACCCGCGTTGGCGGAGATCCAGCGCATCGGCTCTTCCAGCGCGCGCCGGATGATGTTCACCCCGACCTGCTGGTCACCCTCCAGGGTGAGATCGGCCAGCGCGGCCTGGCTGCGTAGCAGCGCCACGCCGCCGCCGGGGACGATGCCCTCTTCGACCGCCGCTTTGGTCGCGTGCATCGCGTCCTCGACCCGGGCCTTCTTCTCTTTCATCTCGGTTTCGGTCGCGGCGCCAACCTTGATCACGGCCACACCACCGACGAGCTTCGCCAACCGCTCCTGCAACTTCTCGCGGTCGTAGTCTGACGTGGTCTCGTCGACCTGGGTGCGGATCTGCTTGACCCGGCCTTCGATGGCGGCGTGCACGCCCTCACCCTCGATGATGGTCGTGTTGTCCTTGTCGATCGTGATCTTCTTCGCCTTTCCGAGATCCTCGACCTTGATGTTCTCCAGCTTCAACCCGAGGTCCTCGGTGATGGCCTTGCCACCGGTGAGTACCGCGATGTCTTCAAGCATCGCCTTCCGCCGGTCGCCGAATCCTGGCGCCTTGACCGCCGCACCCTGGAGGGTGCCACGCAGCTTGTTGACCACGAGGGTGGCGAGCGCCTCACCTTCCACATCCTCGGCCACGATGAGCAGCGGGCGATTGAGTCGCGCGACCTGCTCGAGCAGCGGCAGCAGGTCCTTCATCGAGCTAATTTTCTTTTCGTGGATGAGAATGATCGGATTCTCAAGCACGACTTCCATGCGCTCGGAGTCGGTCACGAAGTAGGGCGAGAGATAGCCGCGGTCGAACTGCATGCCTTCGACGACCTCGAGCGAGGTCTCGAGCGTGCGCGCTTCCTCGACCGTGATGACGCCGTCTTTGCCCACCTTGTCCATCGCCTCCGCGATGATGCCGCCGATGGTCTGGTCGTTGTTCGCCGAGATCTGGCCAACCTGCGCGATCATGTCGCCGGTCACCGCGCGTGACAGGCCTTCGAGGTGGTTCACGACTGCGGTCACCGCGGTCTCGATACCGCGTTTGACTTCCATCGGGTTGGCGCCGGCCACCACGTTTCTGGCGCCTTCGCGGTAAATCGCCTGCGCAAGCACGGTCGCGGTGGTGGTTCCGTCACCGGCGATGTCGGAGGTCTTGCTAGCGACCTCGCGCACCATCTGCGCGCCCATGTTCTCGAGGCTGTTCTCCAGCTCGATTTCCTTTGCCACCGTCACACCGTCTTTCGTGATGGTGGGCGAACCGAACTTCTTGTCGAGGATGACGTTGCGACCCTTGGGCCCGAGCGTCACCTTCACGCAGTTGGCCAACTGGTCCACACCGGCGAGGATGTTCTGTCTCGCCTCCTGGCTATAGACGATCTTCTTTGCCATGTTCTATTACTCCAATTAAGAAAGGGTTATCCGCCGCGACCTCACCCCCGCGTCGGGTGTCATCGCGGCTGATTCAGGTCTTGGTGCCTGCTACTGGATGACGCCCAGTACCTCGTCCTCGCGCATGATCAGATACTCCTCGCCGTCGAGCTTGATCTCCTGGCCCGAGTACTTCCCGAAGAGGATAGTGTCGCCTTCTTTGACGTCCATCGGCGCGAGGCCACCGTCGTCCTTGACCTTACCCTTGCCCACCGCCATGACCTTGCCCTGCTGGGGCTTTTCCTTGGCCGTATCCGGGATGATGATCGAGCCGACCTGCTGCTCGTCTTCGTCATCCAGGCGCAGGACGATGATCCGGTCGTGCAGCGGTCGTACTTTGATTGCCATGGTGTGTCCGACTCCCTTGAGTTGTTGATGAAAAGCCCCTCGAGCAAGGGGCGTGACCAGAGGTCAAATTAGCACTCTCTGTAGTCGAGTGCTAATTCTATCGAGTCGGCACGAAAGCTGTCAACTCGCGCGGTCGGCGTGCGGGACGGTGTCGTCAGCCGGTGCGCTTGAGGCGGTATTCGGTCACCTTCCGGCTGAGGGTATTACGGTGCAGTCCGATCATCTTCGCGGCGCGGCCGACCTTGCCCTCGGAGCGCGCCAGGGCGCGGCTGATGAACCGGCGTTCGAACTCTTGGCGTGCATCGTCGTACCGGATGCCCTTCGCCACCATCTCGTCCACCAACCGGTTCAGTTCGTCGCGCACTGTGGTTCCCTCGTCACACCCGACTCACCTACTACAGCTCCTGGCCTGTCAGGAGACGGTACGCCTCGAGATACTTCTCGCGGGTCTTGGCGATGACGGCATCCGGCAGCACCGGCGCCGGCGGTTGCCGGTTCCACTGCACCGCGTCCAAATGATCCCGCACGAACTGTTTGTCGAAACTGGGCTGGGCCTGGCCGGGTCGATAGGTGTCCTCCGGCCAGAAGCGCGACGAGTCCGACGTGAGTGTTTCGTCGATCAGGATGAGCTCGTCGCCGTCTTCAAGGTCGGCCGCGCCGTCGTGACCGGCCGCGCGTATGAGCCCGAACTCAAATTTGGTGTCGGCGACGATAATGCCGCACGATTCCGCGTGCGCCGCCCCATGCGCGTACAACGCCAGCGTCAATTCTCGAAGCCGCTCCATCAGTCTCGGGCCGACCAGTTCGGCGGCCTCGGTCGCGCTGATGTTCTCGTCGTGACCGCTGGTCGCCTTGGTGGCTGGCGTGAAGATCGGCGCCGGCAATCGATCCGACTGCCGCAAAGCGTCCGGGAGCGCAACCCCGCACACCGACCCGGAACGCTGGTAATCCACCCACCCCGAGCCGGCCAGGTACCCGCGAGCGACACACTCGACGGGAATCGGCTCAGTGCGGCGCACCAGCATGGAGCGCCCACGGAGGACGTCGGCGTGCGGCAGACACGCGGCCGGGTACTCCTCGGGCGTCGTCGACACGAGATGGTTCGGCACGATGTCTCCCGTGCGCGCAAACCAGAACGCCGACAGCTGGGTCAGGACCTTGCCCTTGTCCGGGATCATCGACCCCAACACCACGTCGTAGGCGGAGATCCGGTCGGTGGCCACCATCAGGAGGTGGTCGTCGACGGTGTACATGTCCCGTACTTTGCCGCGTCGTTGAGGGGTGAGACCGTGGAGGGCTGTTTCGAATAAGGGAGATGCAGACGTCACGGAGAGCCTCTCACGGTCGACAGGAGCGCCCGGCAGCCTGGGGCGACACCCGGTGCTGCACCAGCAGGACCGGCTGTATTCGACCGAGGAGCAACGCCGTCAGCCGGGATGAAGCGCTCGTCGAATGTGGCGGGATTGTCACAACGGGCTGCTAGCTTAC
>CAUZAY010000232.1:0-7017 GCA_963577695.1 Vicinamibacteria bacterium
ACCGTGAACGTGATCGTGGACGCGGTCCGGGTCGCGCTCGAGCGCACGCCACCCGAGCTGTCGGCTGACATTGTGGACCGCGGCATCGTGCTGACTGGCGGCGGATCGCTACTGAAGAACCTGGACAAGCGGTTGCGGGAAGAGACGGGCTTGCCTGTCGCGATGGCGGACGATCCGTTGTCGTCGGTGGTGCTGGGCGCCGGACAGATGCTGTCTGAGTTCAGTTTGCTGCGAAAGATCTCGATTGACTGACATTCGCCGTCGCACGCGCGTGCTGTTGCTGGCCGTGGTTCTCGGCCACATCGTGTTGATCTCGTTGCAGGTCAACACCCCGTCAGGGGTGCGACTGTTCGAGGGCGTGACGTTCGGTCTGTTTTCGGAAGTGCAGCGGGGCGTGGCCCGGGCGACGGGCGGGGTGACCGGCCTCTGGGACGGCTATGTGGGGCTGGTGTCCGTGGAGGCCGAGAACACGGCGCTTCGCCGGGACGTCGCCCGGTTGCAATTGCGTCTGCAGCAGGCACGCGCGATCGGGCAGCGCGTTCGGGGCCTGGAAGAGTTGCTGGAGTTCCGGAACGATGTCGTGTACTCGACGGTCAGTGCCCGGGTGATTGCGGGAGATGCGACGCCCTACTTCAGAACCGTCACCATCGATCGCGGCACCCGCGACGGCGTGCGTCGCGATTCGGCCGTCGTCTCGCCGGACGGGGTGGTGGGCCGGGTGCTCAGTGACCCGGGTCCACGTGCGGCCAAAGTGCAGCTGCTGGTCGACCGCAGTGCCGCCGCCGGCGTGTTGATCGAGCGCACGCGCGTGGCTGGCACGGTCAAAGGCGACGTGGCCGAGGGCCTTCTGCGCATGGAATACGTGTCGAGCCTCGACGACGTCCGGGTGGGCGACAGGGTGGTGACCTCGGGCGCCGACGGCATCTACCCGAAGGGGTTTGAAGTCGGGGAAGTGGAAGAGGTGGGGCGCGGGTCTGGACTCTACAGGGCCATTCGTGTCCGACCGAACGTGGCCTTCAGCGACCTGGAGGACGTGCTGGTGATTGTGCCGGATGCCACCGCGTCGACGACGGCGGCCGGTGGCGAATGAAAACGGCGTGGGTGGGCCTGACCCTCGCCGTGGCGCTGGTGCTGCAGACGACCGTGGCGCCGGGTCTGGCCGGAGCCGGCGTGCCGGTCGACCTCGTGCTGGTGGTGGTGGTGCTGGTTGCGATTTCCAGCGGGCCGGTTGGTGGGCTCTGGGTCGGGACCGTCGGCGGGTTGTTGCAGGACGCACTGTCCGGTGGGGTGATTGGCGTCGGCGGCCTGGCCAAGACGCTGGTGGGCTATGCGGTCGGGGCCTTCGCCGTGCAGTTCAACGTGTCGCGACCGTGGTACCAGGCGCTAGTGGTCCTGTTCGCGTCACTCGTGCACGCCGGGTGTTTTGTCGGGTTCTACAGCCTGCTGTCGGACAACGGGACCATCACGTCGTACGGCGGTGGGGTGACACAGGCCGTGGCGAACGCGGTGGTCGGGGGTGGGGTCGCGACCGTGCTGGGGGCCGCTCCGGAGGCGCTCATCCGACGGCGCCTGCGCCGGCGACGCCTGACGCGACGTTTCGGGGGGTGATCGGGTGGTGGGACGAGCGGGGTTGAGTCGGTGATGAGAAGCGAGTTCAAGACACACGGAGACGACCGTCGCGACAACATGACGCGGCCGCTGGTCCTGTTGCGGACCGCGGTCGTCCTGGCGTTCGCGGCGCTCGCCGTGGGGTTCTGGCGTCTGCAGGTCGTGCAACACGACAAGTATCACCAGCTGGCCGAAAACAACCACCAGCGGACCCTCGGGCTGCGCGCACCTCGCGGGGCGGTCTTCGACCGTGACGAGCGGGTGCTGGTCGAGAACCGGAACTCGCTGAACATCTCACTTGTCCGGGAGCAGGCGGACGATCTCGACAGCACCATCGCGTTGCTCTCGGAAGTGGCCGGGGTGCCGGCGGCCGCGTTGCAATCCGTGGTGGACCGGAGTCGTCGAGCCCCGGCCTATCAACCGATCGTGCTGATCCGGGACGCGACGATCGGACAGGTGTCGGCGGTCGCCGCCCACGCGCTCGAGATGCCTGGACTCTTCGTGCAGGAGTTGCCGGCCCGACACTACCCGAAGGCCGAGGTAGCGGCGCATCTGTTCGGCTACGTCGGAGAGGTCAGCGCCGCGCAGCTGGCGAGCGCCGAGTTCGACGGGGTGCGCAGTGGCACCGTGGTGGGCAAGTCCGGGATCGAAAGTACCTACAATGCGCTGCTGATGGGGCAGGACGGTGCGCGACAGGTGGTGGTCGACGCCATCGGTCGTGAGATCGACACCATGGGTGAAATTGCGCCGGCCGAAGGCCGACAGCTCAAGTTGACCCTGGACCTAGACCTGCAAGAGGCGGCCGAGGCGGCGTTCAAGGTGGCCGGTTTCGACGGGGCCGCCGTGGTGCTGGACCCGCGGTCAGGCGAGATCCTGTCGTTGGTGAGCCTGCCCGCCTACGATCCCAATGCCTTTGCCATGGGCATCGATAGTGCCACCTGGAGCGGTCTCAATGACGATACCCGACGGCCGTTGAACAACCGCGCCCTACGGGGGCGCTACTCTCCGGGGTCGACCTTCAAAATCGTCATGGCGGTGGCCGCGCTGGAAGAGGGCGTGGTGGACGCCGATGAGCGCGTGACGTGCAACGGTGGTGGAACCTTCTATGGGCGCTTCTACCAGTGTTGGGGGGCACACGGGAGTGTCGACATGCGCGAGGCGCTCGAGCGGTCGTGCAACACCTATTTCTACACGCTGGGCCGGAAGATGGAAGTGGACCAGATTCACAAGTGGGCCACCGCGCTCGGGTTGGGCGTGATGAGCGGCATTGATCTCCCCCACGAAGTGCAAGGCCTGGTGCCCTCCACCGCCTGGAAACGCGAGGCGCGGGGCGAGCCGTGGTATCCGGGCGAAACGATTTCGGTGGCGATCGGGCAGGGGGCCGTCGGGGTGACGCCCCTCTCGCTCGCCGTCATGATGGCGACGGTGGCGAACGGGGGCACCCGGGTGACGCCGCATCTACTCAAAGCGGTGAACGACGGCGACGGATGGGTCCCGGTCCAGCCCCCCGGGCCTCGTTCGCAGGTGCAGCTTTCGCCGGAGACCCTCCGTGTCGTGACGGATGGACTCTGGCGGGTCGTGAACGGGCAAGGCACCGGTGGTCGCGGCCGGATCGAGGGCCGGGATGTCATCGGGAAGACCGGGACCGCCCAGGTCATCTCGTTGCAGGGGCGGGCGACGGTCGGCGAGACGGACCCCGAGTTTTTCAATCATGGATGGTTTGTCTTCGCGGCGCCCGCGCACGCGCCGGAGATCGCCGGCGTCGTGTTCGGCGAACACAATGAACATGGATCGCTGAGCGCGCCCATTGCGAAGCACGTGATGGAGACCTACTTCGCGAAGCAGGAAGGGCGCCCGCTACCGGTGCTGCCGTTGCCCGCCACGCCCCAAGCGGTCCCGCTGGTGACCGTGGTCGCCGCGACCGGAAACTAGTTGATTATGATGGAACGACGACTCTACCGGCACATCGACTGGCTGCTGCTGCTGGCCATTGGGGCGCTGTGCGCGATCGGCGTGACGATGATCTACAGCACGACCTATGATCCGACCACCGGGTCGGCCGGCTCCGAGGTGTCGACGCAGTTGCTCGCCCTGGGGCTCGGGATGGTGGCGTTGGTCATCATGCTGTCGGTGGACTACCGTTGGTTGGCGGACGCCTGGCTGACCATCTTCCTGGGTCTGGTCGCGCTTCTGAGCTACGTGCTGGTGTTCGGTGTGGTCGACGGGGGCGCCCGGCGCTGGATCGGCCTCGAGGTGTTCAACCTGCAGCCATCCGAGTTCGCCCGGATCGTAGTGGCGCTGGCGCTGGCGACGCTGTTTGCCGGTCGACGCCGCGGGCCCCAGACGGCCGTCGGGTGGGGGTGGACCGCGCTCATCGTCGGCGCGCCGTTCCTCCTGATTTCCCAGCAACCCGATCTCGGTGCCGCGGTGACGCTCCTGCCAGTGGCCTTCGGAATTCTCGTGTTTGCCGGATTGCGGCTTCGCTATGTCGCCGTACTCGTGGTGCTCGCTATCCTGATGGCGCCGGTGGCCTGGACATACGCGCTGGCGGACTATCAGAAGGAGCGGATTTCGAGCTTCCTGGACCCCGAACAGGATCCGCGCGGGGCCGGCTACCAGCAGATTCAAGCCAAGATCACGGTGGGGTCCGGCGGTCTGCTTGGCAAGGGGTTTCTGGGCGGCACCCAGAGCCAGTACAACTTTCTGCCCGTGGCGCACAACGACTTCATCTTCTCGGTGCTCGCTGAAGAGCAAGGGTTCCTGGGCGTGGTGGTCACGCTCGGGCTGTATCTGTTCGTGATCCTGCGGGGGCTCGAGGCCGCCCGTTTGGCCAAGGACCGCATTGGCACGTTCCTGGTGGTCGGGGTCATGTCCGGGTTCGCGTTTCAAGTGATTTACAACATTGCTATGTCGGCGGGGCTCGCGCCGGTGAAGGGGCTCACGCTGCCGTTGATGAGCGCTGGTGGTACGTCCATCATCGCGTCGTTGGCGACATTCGGACTCGTCCTCAATGTGAGGATGCGTAGGTTTACGAATTGAGGCTTGTGGTGGGTTTGAGGGACGGACCCTCGGCACCTGCCATGGACATTGACACATACGTCGTGGCGCGACGCCGAGTTGTGGGCGTCGCGTTCGGCGCGGGAGCGGTCGAGACTGCAATGCGCACCCGCTTGAGCCCCATCCTACCGTTGACACTCGCGTACGCCAGTGGCGTGCGCGGTGGCCGGGTACGGGCGGGTGGCTCACGTGGGGTCGCGGCTGGACCGCCTGCCAGAAACTGGAGCTGCACTGATGAACAAGGAGATAATCATCTCCACGAGCGGTCACGAAACAATGGCCGCCATTCTCGAAGACGACGAAGTCGTCGAAATCTTTGTCGAACGCGACCAGTCGCTCGGCGCTGCCGGCAATATCTATAAAGGGCGTGTGTCGAAGGTCCTGCCGGGGATGCAGGCCGCCTTCGTCAACCTCGGTCTCGAGCGCGACGGTTTCCTCTACGTGGCGGACATTATCGATCCGCTCGCGTCGATGGATGGTATCGACGCCGACGACGAGGGGGACGCCGAGTCGAAGTCAGACAACACGGACGGGGCGGCCGCACCACACAGTGACGGCTCCGGCTCCGGCTCGGGAGCCGGTCGCGGACGCGGGCGCGGCCGCAACCAGGCGGACCTGCCGATCGACAAGCTGCTGACCGCGGGGCAGGAGATCGTGGTGCAGGTCGTCAAGGAGCCGCTCGGCACGAAGGGCGCCCGCATCACGTCGCACGTCTCGATTCCCGGCCGATTCCTGGTCTTCATGCCCACGGTCGACCACATCGGCGTGTCACGCAAGATTGCGTCGCGAGAACAGCGCGGCCGGCTGCGGCGCATCGTGCGCGACTTCCGCACCGAGCACCAGATGCCCGGTGGCGTCATCATTCGCACCGCGGCCGCCGACCGGCCCGAGGAAGACATCATTAGCGATCTGACGTATTTCCACGAGTTGTGGACCGAGACGCTGAAGAAAGGTGAGAAGCGCCGCGCCCCGACGTGCATTCACCGCGAGGAGAGCCTGGTCGCCAAGCTGCTGCGTGACCTGCTGACCAAAGACTTCTCGAGCATCCGCATCGATGATGCCCGGGAGCATCAGAAGGCCGTCAAACTGGTCGAGCGGATCATGCCGGATCTGGTGTCGCGCGTACACCGCTACGACAAGAACTTCCCGATTTTCGAGGAATACGGCGTGCAGGCCGAGATCGACAAAGGGCTGCGCAGCAAGGTGTGGCTGAAGTCCGGCGGCTACATCGTCATCAACCAGACCGAAGCACTGGTGGCCATCGACGTGAACACCGGACGCTACGTGGGGAAGCGGACCGGTCGTCTCGAGGACACCATCGTCAAGACGAACCTCGAGGCGGTCACAGAGATCGTCCGCCAGGTGCGCTTGCGCGACCTGGGCGGCATTATCGTGCTCGACTTCATCGACATGGAGGAGCGCAAGAACCGCCAGAGCGTGTATCAGGCGTTCCAGCAGCAGATTCGGCGCGACCGATCGCCCTCGAAGGCGGTGCAGGTCACGGAGTTTGGCCTCATCATTACGACCCGCAAGCGGGTCAAGCAGAGCCTCGAGCGACAGCTGACCGAGCCGTGTCCGTACTGCTCGGGGAGCGCGGTCGTGAAGTCCACCTCAACCATCTGTTTCGAGATTCTGTCGGAACTGCGGAAAATCAGCAGCGACCTGAACGGCCACCACGTGCAACTGCGGGTCAACCCGGATCTCGCCCGCGCGCTCAAGGCCGAAGAGCGCGGTGTGCTGAAAGAGATTGAGCGCACCCTCGACAAGGAGATTACCCTGCGCTCGGATGCCCTCCTCCATCACGAGCAGTTCGATGTGATGGCGGTAGAGTAGAGGGTAGACCGGACCCCGGCCGGTCACCCGGCGCGCCGAGCGCACCCCGGTCACCGCGGACGGCTAGCCGACGACCAGATGGATGATGTAGTGGGTGTTGTTCTGGTTCGACCACACGCGCAGGTAGTCGTTCCCCTTGAGCAATTCAACCCGTGACGTGCCGCTCGCCGGCGGTGCGCTCTTCGCCACGTCTTCGATCTCGCTGCTCGGGATGATGCTCACCACCTCGCGGCCGCGCACTTCGTCGCCCTGCCGAAATTCGACCCACCGTTCGAGCACGGGCAGTTGTCCGGGCGCCCCCGGGGTCGCCGAATCGCCCGTGACCCGCACGTCGTAGGTGCCCGACGCCAGCGTCTCGCCGTTGGCCATGACCCGGCGTGGCAATTCCACTGATCCCAGTCCGACTTCACCATTCGGCACGTCCACATTGGCGGCCGCCGTCTGGGCCCGGACCACGTCGGACGGGCCCGCGATGGTCAAGCCGAGGATGGCGCACGCCAGTATGAGAGTAGTGCTGTG
>CAUZAY010000233.1:0-7005 GCA_963577695.1 Vicinamibacteria bacterium
CCAGATTGAACGCCCGTGGCACCGGCTCGGTAGCCACCCGCCCCGTGGCGGTCAAGCGGCCAGACACCGCGTCGATCGTGAAACTCGCGACGCTGTTGTGCCCACGATTCGGGGCATAGAGAAATTTACCGGACGGGGCCATGTGTATCTGCGAACAGGTGTTCGGTTCCGTATACCCGGCCGGTAACGTGGAAATCGTCTGGAACGGTGTCAATGTACCGGCCGACGGGTCCAGCGTGTAGCCGGTCACGCTGCCATTCTGCTCGTCCGAGAAATACACGGTGCTCAGAGTCGGATGGAAGACAAAGGCCCGCGGTCCCAGATACTCGGTCGGCGAATGGCGGTCCGGGGTGCTTGGCGTCAACCGGCCGGTGAGCTCGTCGAATTGGAACTGGAAGATCGCGTTCGGACCCCGGTTCGCGATGTGCGGGACGAAGGCAAAGCGGTTCGACCGATCGGTCTGGATGGCGTGGGCCCCGTGAGCGGTCATCCGCCACTCGACGGGCGGGACCGTCGCCGCGCCGTCGCTCGCGACCGCGTGAACCGCCGCCGTGCTCTGATAGTAATAGGCCGACAACACGAAGCGCCCGGTTCGATCGGTCGAGACGTAGACCGGCTCACCCTGAAGCGGCACGGCGCGGATGTGGCTCAAGCCGCCTGTGCTCTGGTCGACCCGGTAGCTCGAGAGCTGCTGCCCTCCCCGGAGCCCGATGTGGAGCACCTGGCGGTCCGGGCTGAGTGCCATCGGGCCCGGCCCACCCGCCATCGCAACCTCCGCCTGCCGCGCCACTTCTCCCGACCCCCGATCCACCCGGTAGATCGAGACGCTGTCGTCGTCCTGATACGACACATACATGTGGAACCCGGTGTTCTGACGCATCGATGTTTCTCCTCGATTCCCGAGACCCGATACAACCGGTGCCCTAGCAGCCCGTGGTGGAAGTCCCACTGCATTCGAGCGGCGCCGCAATCCGCCGAACTGCGTTGTTCATCGGTCGAATACTCCCGGTATTCTCCCTCTTCTCGCCTTGTTCGGCGGCCGCATCGCCGCTCTCGGTGCGACGCGGGACTTTCACCACGGGCTGCTATTGGAGCGCCGCCGCGCGGTCGCGGGCCAGATCGGCTTCCGCCACCATCTGTGCCGCCGCACCGGCATCTACGGTCAATTGCGCCCGCATGCGCAGCAGGGTGTCCTTGTATCGCAGAGCTTCGACGTAGTCGTCGTCGAGCGCAAAGACCCGCTCGTATTGCCTGTCATACGAGATCGCCAGGAAGTGGTGGGCCTCGACCCTGGTCGGGTCCTTCGCCAGCACATCCTCATACTGCTCCGCCGCTTGCAGAAAGTGGCCCGTCTAAAACAGCCGGTGTGCCAGCTCGATCGATTGGTCGGCTCGAAGCCCGTTCACCCACTGGCACGACGCCAGCGACAGAACCATCACCGCCACCAGGACCACTCTCGCTACGTTCGCGTGCCCGCCAATCCATCTCCGCACGCCAGAACTCCTTTCCTGCCCCGGGCCGTGCCAGGTCGCTCGCGTGGCTTCAGCGTCTTTATACACTGACTGGCGCCTGGCGCGCCTGGCCCTAGTCTAGGAGGCTGCAAAAAAGCGACGCCGGGGTGGACGAAGTAACGCCGCCAGACGTACGCCTGGCCCGGAAATCTACGGATCGATGAACCGCCACCGTACGCCGGGACCCAGCTCGCGGGTATCTGCCTCCCCACGGTCGCTCGGACGCCAGGTGCGGTCGACGCCGCTCTCGATCACGACCCGCAACCGACCCTCCGGAATGCGAACGGCCCGGGTAATCGGCTCCCCGCTCTCGCGGATACTGTCAATCAACAGCTCACCATCGATCCACACCTTCAGGTTGACGGGCCGCTCTTGCACATCCGGATGGTGCGTCCAGGCGGTCACCTCGATCCAGCGGTCAGTGAGGGGTACGACCATCAACGCGCGACTGGAAGCCCATCGAAACTCAGCCGCCGTGCCGGCTCCCTCCGGTTCGTAGAACCCGTAGCTATAGTCCCAATCTGCTCGCTGGGCTCGATGTGGCACGCGGAGGTCGGTCCAGGACACATAGGCCAGCCCACCGGCGTAGACCAGCGCGAGCAGCCAGACTGCGGCCCACGTACGACCGCTGACGCACCAGCGCGGCGCAGGTCCCGCCGACGGCTGCACGAGCACGGTGTACCAGAACACCAGAGCCCAGAAGGTGACCGTGACGGCCACGTTCTGGCTTGGCATACCCACCAACGACGCCAGACCGAGTGCGACCAACGCTCCCCGCACCAGATTGGCCGGCACGGCCCCCCCATCAACCGGGCGTCCCGCGACCAGGAGCCGCAGAAACATCGCCACCCAGAGCATCCATCCGAGGCTCCCGATCACCCCGAACTCGGCGACCTGATGCCGGAACCAATTCTGGGCGTTGTCAGGTTCGAGCCGCCCGCGCCCGAGCTGGTACGCCACATCCGGTACCAAGAGGTGGAACGATCCGACGCCAACCCCGACCAACGGTGAGTCCGCGATCATCCGGGTGGCCGTCGTGCCGTACGAATACCGGTCCCACAGCTCGATCACCACCTCCCGAACTGAGGCGACCGAGGCCGACGGGCGCTGTGGCGCCAGCCGCTCCCAGGGCCCTACCATCAGCGACGACGAGCCCGCACCCACCCAGACCGCGCCGACGAGCAGCACGCCGGCCGTCCCGACCGCGGCCAGGCGCCCTCGGGATACGCCGGCCGACAGTCTCTTGAGCTGCCACAACACGAAGACGAGAACCACCCCGCCGGCGCCCAGCGCCGACCGCGATCCAGACACCCACAACCCGTACCACGATGCCGCGAGCACCAGGAGGGTCAACGCCAGGCGAGCGGTATGGGACAGACCGCCGGCGACGCCCAACCGGGGCCAGCCTAGCACCAGGGCGACCCCCATGGCGCCCCATAGGGCCGCGACCATCCCGAAGGGATTCGCGTCCATCAAGGTGCCGGACGCGCGTCCCATCGCGGCCCAAGACCCCAAGTTGAGGAATGCCGGGTCGACCACTGACTGATACAGTCCCACCAGGAACGCGCCGATCCAGCTCAGTGCCAGCGGCATCACCACCGCACGCTGGAACCGCCCCCGGTCGCTCCGGCCGAAGATGGCGAACAGCCAGTCGAGCAGCAGCAGGCCCAACAAGTGGACGGCCACGACGCCATACACCCACAAGAGCGCGATTCCTGGCGAGACTCCTGCCCCGTTGTTGGCCACGTCGGCGACTGACAGCAGCGACGGGGCGAAATCGAGCTCGCGGAGCCATACGATCGGCCACGAGGCCGCGACGATGAGGCCCCAACCGACAAGGGGCGCCCGCCACTGGGCTGGCAGATGCCAGCGCGTCGGGTCGGCGGTCGCCGTCATGGCCCCGACGAGACCGGCGAACCACGGGGTGAGGTCCCAGAAACGGAAGTCTCCCAGCCCGAGCAGCGCGAGTGCGGGCGCAAGATAGGTGACCAGGAGCCACCCGCTCACGACTGTCTCCCGCAGCCGGCGGGCGGCGAGATGCGACCCCACCAGCGCGGCCACGCTCGCCCAAGGCAGCAGGGACCACTCGATGGCGGTGGTCACCGTCATCGCGCCGACACCGATCAGCGAGACGATGATGAACGGCTTGGTGCCGCGCTCGACCAGCGTCGGTGTCATGTCGTGCGGGGGATTGTCACGGATCGACGCGCCCGAACACCTGAATTTCGGGGTTGATCACGGCCAGGTTCGTAAATCCGTCCGGACATACGGCACGCCACAAGCGCGCTGAGTCGACGGGCGGCCACCGAGGCTGGTAGCGATACGCGACCACACGGCGGTATCCGTTGGCCGGATTGGCCAATCGCGTATAGAAATCCTCTTCCTCGGAGTCAGGTCGGGCACGACAACTGTAGCCACGATTCGTCACGATGAAGCGCGGCTTCGTCTCGACCACGTCCGGCCAGTACTCGCGAATCTCCTGGGACCGAAGCGCATCAAATCGTGGCAGGTAGATATAGAACCCAGCCATGCGAACCGCACCGTCCCGATGATCCGGCCGTTCTAGCCAACGCTCCACGTCATAGCGCGCGTCGTTGACCATCATGACATCGACCAGCGCGCCGTTGCACAGCCCGTAGAGCAACAGCGCGGCAACCCCCATGCGCCTCCGCCACACGCGCGTGCCCGACTCGAGTTGTCCGGCGACCAGTGCCCCGCCGAACAGTGCCAGCGGCCGCCAAGCCAACACGCCCACAACGACCAGCGACCAGAGCAACGGGAGCAGGTAGCCTTCGAGCGTGACCGCCCGGCGCACGCCGTACGCGAGCGGGGACGGAAACAGTGCTGATGTCGCGATCGGGGTCTGGGCTTCGCCGTCGAACCCTGTCGTCAGTTCGAGCGTGGGATCGTCGCCCCGGATCAGATACCGCACCTCGAAGGCGTGTAGACCCGCCGCGACGCTGGTGGTCGCCGACGCGGTCACGGTCTCATGCCAGCCGCCGTTGTCGACCAGAAGCCGGTCATCCAGAAACAGCCAGGCCGCGCCGGTCGAGGTCACGGTGAACGTGTGTGACCCAGCAGCGGCGAGATGAATGAAACCGTCCCAGCTGACGCTCTGCAGTTGGTCGTCGAACGCATCCAGGCGGGCCACTACGGTGTCGGTCGACACGGCGTCGTCGGCAACAACGAGTGCCGGTGTCCCACTCCAGGCGCCGCCGGGGTAGTAGCGCCCGACCAGACCGGGTCGCAGGGCGGTGTGCCACCCGAGCGCGCACAGCGAGGCCAGCACGAGAAATCCGAGACCGTGCCTCCCGATCGTCTTCAACAGACTCGATGCCTCATCTCAGGCGGTACGGTGTCGCGTTGGGCCGTGTCCTCACTCACTGCGCCGATGCGGACACCTCGATGCTCCGGGCCGCCGATGTGTTCAACCAGCGCAACGAGCCGCTCTCACCTTCCACCTGCACCCACCCGCTGTTGGCAATCGCGACCACCAGGTGCTCTTCAGTGGCTCCCCCTGGCCAGACGAAGGCATAGGTCACACCCGCTTGCACGAACGTCGGCGTGGTCAGGCTCTGTAGCTGCTCGTCAGACAACACCACCGTCAAGTTCTGCAATTGCTCCTCCGGCAGCGTCACCATCCACTCGCCGAATTGTTGGGCCCGCACGATCGGTTCGTTCGTGACCACGACGGTGGGCTCGTTCGTAATGCTGACGGCCGGCTCGTCCTCAACCGACACCGGCATCGCCCCTGTCTCAAAATTGGGCTGACCCGGACGGGTGCCGCCGATCTGATTGCCCGCAAGCAGCGCGACCGCGCCGGCCGCGAGGAGCACTGTCACCAGCATGGCTGTCCTGCGCATTGGTCTCATCTCGCCTTCCTCACGGGCCCGCACCCACTGCAGAGCGGCCGCCCGTGCTCATGACCCCGACACTACCGACGCTCACGCTGGCCGGCGTCCCCTTCCGGCCACCCCCGATCACCAATGGGGCCGTCACGCCACGCAATGCGGGGCGCCTACCTCGACCGTACCCTCGCGGCCTCTTCGCCGCGGGCGATCTCGAACGTGTTCCTCATGCCCACGTTGCCTTCGTGGCACGCGTACTCGAACATTGGCCCCAGCGTGCGCGGCATCGACATGACCGCGGTCCAGGGCTGCGTCCAGAGGTCAGGGTCTTCGAATGTCACCGCGTACCCGATCGTGTCGTTGTCGATCACCGAAAAGCGCTCGGTGAGATGGACCGACGCCTGCGACACCCCTCGATACAACTGTTCGGCTGTGAAGTGCCGAGTCTCCACCACGAGGGTATCGCCCTCCCAGCGGCTCCGCGAACTCCCGAGCCACTGCGGAACGGTGGCGGGCAGATGCGGACGTCCATCCAGCGGGATAACACGAACTTCATGAATCATCTCGTGCAACATCACGACATGGTCCGGTGTCTGCAACAGATGAATGTTCTGGAGATAGACTCCGCCCAGCCGCGGCACACCGGACGTGATACAGCGTTCCCACAGGTTGCGCCCTTCTGGTCCGTCGACATGCGGCTCGCGCCGACGTCGGGCATCTGCCGCTTCGGTGGAGGGGATGCGGCCGTCAGCCGGGTCGACGATCATGGCTGTGCGCCCGTCCGACAGTCCACGCTCCCACCACACCGCCCGCCGCGCCAGGTCGCCCGCGCTGGAACGCGCATCGGCATTCACGGTGGCCACCTCATCCGCGGTCAACCGCTCCCGTCCCGCATGACGCTCCGGACGCTCGAGTGGCGTCGCCGTGCCGTGATTCCAGAGTCCCCGAAGGTCGGGTGCGCCCCACTCCGTACGAGGTGGAGCGGTCTGTCCGTCGCTGTTGGCCGGGAGCCCCGGCACCATCAGGAGCGCGGCCGCCACGAGGGCGGCCGGACGAACCCTCACCGGACCGGTCGCAGGTGGATGCCCTCCAGCCATCATCTAGTCCCCTGGAACCGTAATGTGTTGCATACGTCGCCAGCGGGGTATACGCCTGACTGCGTTGTTCCGCGGTCACAGATACCCAATTTGCTCCCTTGTCACGCCTTTTCGGCCCGGCGCCGCACTACCGACATAGACAACACATTGCGGTTCAGGACACTAGCAGCCCGTGGTAGAAGTCCCGCTGCATTCGACCGGCGCTGAATGCGGCCGATCTGCGTTGTTCATCGGTCAAATACTGCCGGTATTTTCCCTCTTCTCGCCTTGCCCGGCCGGTCCAGCGCCGCTCTCGGTGCGACGCGCGACTTCTACCACGGGCTGCTAGGCCAACAATTCCAGCAGAGCGTCGGCGACGGCGTCGGGCCGATGCGCGGGTAGATCGTGACCCGCGCCGTCCACGATTCGACGTGCCACCAATGCCGGAAATCGACGTTGATCGCCGGAGGGGTCAGCCGAGGGACGTCCGAAACCGCTGTCGGCTCCGCGTAGCACGATCGCCGGGACCTGAATCGGGGGCCGCTCGGCCAGCTCGCGCTCGACGTCGAG
>CAUZAY010000234.1:0-6989 GCA_963577695.1 Vicinamibacteria bacterium
AAATACCCAATTTGCTCCCTTGTCACGCCGTTTCAGCCGCGCGCCCCGCGGCCACGGAGTGGGGCTTGCGGGGTCCTCGCGGAGTGGCCGCGTGGGGTTCGGGGCGCAGCCCCGTCTGATTACTAGGAGGCACCATGACATCCATCCGCGCAACGACCACCCTGCTCGCGGCAACGGCGATGGGCACGGCGTCGATGGCGAACGCGGGCCAGACGGGGACGGCTGAGGCGGTGCGGATCGAGCGGCTCGTCGAGGCCCCGATCATCCGACCGAACATGGACCCGTCCATGGGCAGCAACATCGCCGGTCCGTCGCTGATCAGGGTGCCGGACTGGGTCGAGGCGCCACTGGGCCGGTATTACCTGTACTTCGCCGACCACCGCGGTACGTATATCAGATTGGCCTACGCCGATACGCTGCGTGGGCCCTGGACCACGCACGAGCCCGGGACGCTGCAGCTCGACCAGTCGCACTTTCCCACGACCTGTCCGCCGTGCGCACCGCCCGGTTCCTACGTACACGTCGCGTCACCCGACGTGCGGGTCGACGATGCGCGCCGACAGATCGTCATGTATATCCATGGGCGAGACGCCGGACGTCAAGTCACCCGGGCCGCCGTCTCCAACGATGGGATCCAGTTCGAGGGGCGGCCCGAGATTCTGGGCCGACCGTACTTTCGGACCTTCCGCTACGACAACTTCGTGTACGCCCTGGCGATGCCGGGTGTGCTGTATCGTTCGCGCGACGGGCTGACCGGTTTTGAGGCGGGGCCGCAGCTCTTCAACCCGGACATGCGCCATTCCGCGATTCTGCGGCGCGGCACGCGGTTGTATGTCTTCTGGACGGCGCGGGGCGACGCGCCGGAACGGGTCTGGGTGTCGACCATCGACATGACTGGCGACTGGATGAGCTGGCAAGAATCGGCGCCCGTCGAGGTGTTGCGACCGGAGCGCCCCTGGGAAGGCGCCGACCTCCCGGTGACACCGTCGCGTGGCGGATCGATTGACGAGCCGGCCAACCAGCTGCGCGACCCGGCCATCTTCGAGGAAGACGGTCGCGTCTATTTGCTGTACTCCGGCGCCGGAGAGCGCGGCATCGGGCTGGCCGAAGTGCACCTGACACCCTGACCCCGGCCCGGATCGAACAGCCTGTCCCGGATCGTCGGTCACCTTGTCGATGGCAATCAGCACCCCGACGGTGCCGGCCAGCAGCAGGTTCAGACACGCCAGCCACAGGTGCACCGCGATCGACAGGTCGACCGTGACGGAGCGCAGCCGCACGGCGAGCCGCGCCACGGCATGGAGCAGTCCGAGCACGACCATCCCCGCCGACCAGGCCATCCCACCGAAGCTCTCGAGCCAGAAGTGGGACACCATGCCGCTCGTGCCGATCGCGACGAACGACAGCGCCCAGTAGTCGCCCCGCGTCACGGGGATCGACACCCGCAGGACCAACGGCGCGACCACGCGGATGGCCCCCAGAATGGCCCCGGCGATCCACCCCAGAGTGATGAGATGCACCACTCCCAACATCCGCGGATGGTAGAAGAAGCCGCTCACCCCACGCGGATCGACCGCCACCACTGCCAAGGCCACCATCAACGACATGTGCGCCAGGCCGAAGTACCACAGCGGCAGCCGTGTCGGCGGCAGGAGAGCGAGCGCGGGGCGCCCCGACGGTGCGGACCCAGCCGACGTCATTGCAGCGCCAGTGTCCCTCGGAGCAACGTGACGTCAGCCAGAGGAGGCGGCCACGCGTTCGACCTCGCGCAGCACCCGGAGGAGATTGCCTCCCCAGATCTTGGCGATCTCCTCATCGGTGTAGCCGCGACGGACGAGCTCGACCGTCACGTTGACGGTCTCACTCGCGTCATTCCACCCGCTGATGCCACCACCGCCGTCGAAATCGGAACTGATACCGACGTGGTCGATCCCGATCAACTGCACGGCGTAGTCGATGTGATCGACAAACGTCGCGACATCAGCCGGCGGCCACTCCCGATCGATGTCCGCCATCCGGCGGTCGTACTCAGCTCGTCGCGGCGCCGGGAGGTCCGCCTGACCGCTCCCCCCTCGTGGCGACAGCCCGACATCGGTCCGGAGACGCCGGACCGCGTCGGCCCGATCCGCGGCCGTGCGGCTGATGAAACTGCCGAGCGCCACCGCCTGCATGACCCCGCCGTTGTCGCGCAGCGCGAGGAGTTGCTCGTCATCCAGATTCCGCTGATGATCGGCCAGCGCGCGGGTGCTGGAATGCGACGCGATGACGGGCGCCCGGGATAACCGGACCGCATCGAGCATCGCCGCCTTCGACACATGCGACACGTCGACCATGATTCCCAGCCGGTTCAGCTCGGCAATCACCTCTTCGCCGAACGGGCTGACGCCATCATGCTCAGTGGGGGCGTCCCCCAGGTCTTCACGCGGCCCGGCCGAGTCGGCGATATCGTTGTGTCCGTTGTGGGCGAGCCCAAGATAGCGCGCGCCGAGCCGATAGTAGGTCTCGAGCAGCGACAGATCGGTGCCGATGACATACCCGTTCTCGATGCCGATGGCCGCCACGAGCTTGCCGTCAGCCTCGATTCGTTCGACGTCGTCCGCCGTGTAGGCAATTTCAATCCGATCCGGGTACAGCGTGTCGGCCATGTGATGGATCGCCCGGAATTTGGTCATCGCGTCGGCCTGAGCCTGCGCGTAGTTCTCTGGCGTTCGCTCGGTCTGCCCCACGTACACGATGAAGAATCCGGCATCGAGACCGCCCTCCTCCATCTTGGGTAGATCCACCTGGCGATCGCCGCGGACGCCGGGATCGACCTCGGGCGTGGCGAAGTCGAGCGGAATATCGTCGTGCGTATCGATGGTCAAGATTCGGGCGTGCAGGTCGCGGGCGCGCTCAACCAGGGCGGCATCGACCTCCGCCTCGGATGCCGGCGCGGGCGCGGGTACCGCCCCTCCACATCCGGCGGCCAGAACCCCGACACATCCATAGGCGACCGCGCCCAGCCACGTCGCTTTTCCGTGTTTCATCCCCGTCTCCCTTGGCATCTCTATTCTAGTGGCTGTCTCCTGAACAGTTAGAACACGGACCGGAACGCCGCGCGGCGTATACTGGCGCGGCGATTCGCCCGGCCATGCTTGCTTGCCAGAAATCCCATTTCACGTTGCCCGCGGAGTTGCACTATCTGAACTGTGCCTTCATGGCGCCGCTCGCCCGGGCGGTGCGGGCGGAGGGCATTGTCGGTATCGACCGGCGTGCGACGCCGCACCTGATCCGCCCCCGCGACTTCTTCGAGGAGAGCGACCTGGTCCGGTGCCTCTTCTCCCGGGTCGTCAACGCTCCGGATCCGAACCGCATCGCGATCCTGCCGTCGGTGTCGTATGGCCTGGCCACGGTCGCGCGGAACGTGCACGCGACATCGGGCGACAACATCGTGGTGCTCCAGGAGCAGTTTCCCAGCAACGTCTACACGTGGCGACGACTGTGCGCAGACCGGGGACTCACCCTGCGAACAGTCCCGCCGCCGCCTCACCAGGACGGCGGTCGGGCGGTCGAGTGGAACGCGCGCGTGCTGACCGCCATCGACCGCAGGACCGCCGTCGTAGCGCTCCCACAGCTTCACTGGACCGACGGCACGCGGTTCGACTTGGAACGGATCGGACAGCGGGCCCGTGAGTGTGGCGCGCTTTTCGTGGTGGACGGTACGCAATCGGTGGGAGCATTGCCATTCGACATCCAGCAAATTCGACCGGACGCGTTGGTCTGCGCCGGCTACAAGTGGTTGCTCGGTCCCTACTCCGTCGGCTTGGCGTACTACGGGCGAGCGTTCGACGACGGCACACCGTTGGAGGAGGGCTGGATTGCCCGACGCGACAGCGAGGCGTTCGCCGACCTGGTTCGGTACCGAGACGACTACCAGGGAGCGGCCGTCCGCTATGACGTGGGTGAGCGCTCAAACTTTACGCTGTTGCCGATGCTGGCGTCGGCGCTCAAGTTGGTACTCAGGTGGACGGTACCGGCGATTCAGGAATATTGCCGCAGTCTAACAAGCGAGGTCACCCAGATCTTGCGAGAACGCGGGTATTGGGTTGAAGACGACAGCTGGCGCGGCGCGCACCTGTTCGGCGTACGCCCGAGCAATTCCGTGAACCCGGCCGTCCTCGCCGAACGTCTGCACGCGCGTCACGTCTCGGTCTCGCTGCGGGGAGACGCGATTCGGGTCTCCCCCAATCTCTACAACGACGCCGGGGACGTAGAAGCGTTGCTTGATGCCCTGGCGGAATAAGGACGCTGGCCAGAGGCGGTTGCTGAAAAACGCTACAGGTGGTTTCTCCACGAGGAGTCTGTCTCCTGAGAAAACGTCTCGATCAGCCTGTTCTGGCCCGGGTCGAAACCGTCCGGTGGAGGGCTGGTGAGGCGCGTCGGTGCGTCCGGGCGGTAGGAGCGGGCATCTCGGTCCGCGAACCGGTCGACGAGCCTAACCCTCCTCACCTTGGCCCGCAGAGCGCTCGGCGCGGGCTAACGGGTGCTTGGCCCCGACACCGAGGGAAAAGCGAGCGCGAAGCTGGTCCCAGACCCGGCGCTAAAACTCCGCGCCCGCGCACGGTCCTCGCCGGCGGCACCGTCGGCGCCCCGGCTCGTCGCCCCTTTTGGACGGGGCTGCGCCCCGAACCCCACGCGAACGCTACGCGGGGACCCCGAGAGCCCCTCTCCGCGTTCGCGAGACGCGCACGTTCGCGTCTTGGCATGTACTCGAGGAACCAACGCCGTCAGACGGACGCGACCGCGTCAGACGGGGTTCCTCCCCGAATACGTGGGGGTCGGGGCGCAGCCACGTCTCAAAGAAGCCGCGGTCATCTGGCCACGCGCAAGCAGGGAGCAGCCAGGGGTGTGACCGACGCACTCACACGGGAGGGCGCGCGACAATGCGCGCCCCGCGGAGGCGGAGTGGGGCTCTCGGGCCCCCGCGCAGCCGCCGCGTAGGGCTCGGGGCGCAGCCCCGTCTAAGAGAAGCCGCGTTCGTCTGGCCAGGCGCAAGGAGGGAGCAGCCAGGCGGGCTGTGACCGACGCAGTAACGCCGCCAGACGGACGCCTCGCTCGGGAACCTAGCGCCAGGGACGGTCGACTATGCGGTCCAGCGGCCGGCGCTCGCGCCGGAACGCACGACGCCCGCGCAGGTCGAACCGGTCGCCGGCTCCGAGAAAATAGAATCGTCCGCCGGAGTCGAGCTGACGCGCGTGGTCGTAGATCGCCACATAGCTGCGGCCGATCACCTCGAATTCATCGCCGCGCACCACGATCGCCGTGTCTTCGTCGAGGCCGATCCCCAACAGTTCGGGGTGCGCCTCGATCACACTGAGAAGGTCGAACTGCCGGTTCCGCCGAAGAAGATGCTGATCGATGGCCGTGTCTCTCAGGAACCCGAACCCCATCTCGTGGTCGCCCATCATGATGGTGTTGGTGGCCGAGTCGCCGCGCGCGAGATATGAACCCAGAATGGTCGCCCCGGCCGACGATCCACCAACCACGCCTCCGCGACGTAGGACATCGCGGAGCGCCTCGTGTACCTCGGTGTGGAGATACGCGTCGGCCAGACGCCACTGCCGCCCGCCAGGAAACCAGACCCCACGCGCACGACGCAGCGGGGACACGAAGGTTTCGCTGTCGGCCACGTCGCGGTCGGTCGTGTGCAACACGACAAGGTCCGTGACACCGGCGTCGCGAAACGCCTGCAACCCCGGGTACGACTGATCGTAGGTCTCGGCCCCACCCGCGGTCGGTATCACGACAATCGGCGAGTCGGGTCCGCCGGCCAACCGCACAAACTGTTCGAGAATGGCGGGATCGCGCATCGCGCCCCCGACGACCACCAGGGCCCCACGGGGCGGACCGACGACGGGACCGCCGGTCTGGGTGCTCACGCCGACGGTCACCGACAGGCACACGCCCAGAACCGCTGCCATCGGTATGCTGCCGTGCACAATCTTGCTCACTTTCCGCTCCTCTTTCGTAGGACGGATTGTACATCCCACACCCAGGGCAGCCGGCTGGCCATCCAGATCCACTACAATTGAGCATCCCCTACCCAGCGCCAAAGCTGGAACTACCTCTATGCACGCCTTGAGTCGACCCGTCTTCGGTGCCATTGCGGTCGCGCTCTTGACCCTCCCAGCGTCGGTGACAGCCCAGCCCCAGGCTCCCAATGGGGTCGTCACGCTGCGGGCCGGTAGCGGCGCAACCATCGCCGCGCTGCGTGAGGCTGACACGCTGGTGAATCAGTTGACGCGCGATGGGTCGCTTCGGCTCGCCGCGCAGACTGATGACCCGCTGGTACCGGACCGCGCGCACGAGCGGTTGCAGCAGTTTCACGAAGGGGTCCCGGTCTACGGGGCGGAAATCACGCGCCAAACGGCACGTGGGCTGCCCGTTTCCCTGTTCGGCACCGTGCACCTCGCGATCGATCTGGAGACCACCGCGGGGCTCTCGGCCGACGACGCGGCCGCGGTGGTTCGAGAGCTGAGCGGCCGGACGCTGCTCCGTTCAGAGCCTCCACGGTTGGTGGTCCTCCCCGACAGAACCAACGCGGGCACCTACCGGCTGGTCTACGAGGCGCGGACGTTCACCGGCTCGCAACTCATGGTCTATTTCGTCGACGCGGCGACGGGCGCCCTGGTCTGGTCGTACAACGATCTCAAGACACAGCAACCCGTCTTGCCGTGCTCGCAGTGCGTCATCGGCGAGGGATTCGGGATCAAGAGCGATCGCAAGAAGATGAGCGTCACGACCGTGGGCGGGGCGTTCCTCGCGCACGATCAGCTTCGCCCGGCGGATGTGTTCACGTTCGACATGGACGGCGATCTGCCCCGCACCCAACTGGTACTCAGCGGACTCGCGCAGCTGTTCGACGCGGACCTGTCGACCGACACCGACAACCAATGGCGCGACGGCGCGAGCGTCGACGCGCACGTCGGCATGGGGTGGACATACGACTA
>CAUZAY010000235.1:0-6802 GCA_963577695.1 Vicinamibacteria bacterium
TCATCGAACTCGATCGTCAGGACGGCTGTCGCCCGCGGCAACGGCACCAGGTTCAGCCGGGCTTCGACGAGGACGCCCAGCGTGCCCTCCGAGCCGACCACCAGTTTGGCGAGATTGCACGGCTGGTCGGGGTCGCTGAACGCGTCCAGGTTGTAGCCGCCGACCCGGCGCAGGATTTTTGGAAAGCGACGCTCGACTTCGGCCGCGTGTGCGGCCCCCAGCCGTCGTACCTCGCGGTAGCATCGACCTTCGAGCGTGTCGGTGTCACACACCGTCTCCAGCTCGGTCCCCTCCAGGGCGCGAAGATGCGCGATGGAGCCATCACTCAGGGCGACATGGAGATCGAGCACATGGTCGATCGTCTTGCCGTACAGCACCGAGCGGGCGCCGCTGGAGTTATTGCTGACCATGCCGCCGATCGTGGCCCGGCTGGCGGTGGAGATGTCCGGCGCGAATCGGAGGCCGTGTGGCAACAGGTGTGCGTTCAACTCGTCGAGCACGATGCCCGGCTCCACCCGGGCCCACCGCTCCTCGACATTTACCTCGAGAAGATGGTTGAAGTACTTGGCGGTGTCGAGCTGGAGCCCGGCGCCGATCGCCTGTCCCGCCTGCGATGTGCCGCCGCCGCGCACTGTGATCGACACCTCGTGCCGGCCGGCAATCTCGATGGTGCGCACCACATCGTCCCGGGACCGCACCATGACCACGCCGGTCGGTTCGATCTGATACACGCTCGCGTCAGTGGAGTACAGCAACCGCGTGACGGCGTCGAAGCGGACGTCACCGTCGAGCGCGGACTCGAGGTCGTGCCGGAGCTGTTCCCTCACGCGGGGGAGTATACGGGATTGTCGGACGGTCGTTATCGTCCTGGTGCGGCTCTCGATGGTGGTTGCGCGGCCAGCCACGCCACGCCGCAGAACAGCGTGAGCATGAGCGCCCGGTCAGCGTGCGCGGCGACCCCACCGAGGGCGGTCGGTAGTGCCCACAGGGTGTCGAGACGACGCCAGACACCGGGCACATCGACCATCAGGCCCAGCTGCAACAACCAGAAGAGCCGGGTGCGAAGGACCGCGGTCCGAGGGTTGTCGTCGATGACCAGTGCGACCGCGAGTGGCACCAGGAGGACAAAGCCGTAGGTCAGATGGAAAAAGGTAAGGAGCGACCAGAGACCGACCAATCCCGGCGCCGCATACCCGAGCGGTCCCGACGCCGTGTCCCGGAACGCGAGCCACACCGCGGCCGTGAGCAGCGCGGCGGCGATGGCTGCCGACACGATGTCCACGCCGCCGGCGTGGCCCATGAGGAGTGACACCACTGGACGCAACTGCGACAGTTCGACGACGAACGGGTCGCCGGTGTAGATTTCCGCCAGCGTGGCCATATAGCGACGGGCGACGTCTGCCGGCGAGGCGACTGCACGGACGCAGAACAGCAAGGAACCGACCGCGACCCACCCCCGTCGCGGAGACAGAGCGCGACGCGCCCCGTGACCAACGCCCACACCACGAACGGCGCCGCGACTTGCGGTTTCATCAGAGCCAGGCCGAGCGCAACGCCGCCCCAGGCCGGTCTTCGGTCGGCCAGCCGCATTGCCATGAGACCGAAGAACAGCGTCAGGAGGCTGAACTGGAGCAGGGTGCGGAACCCGCCCCAGCACAGGATCACCAGCGCGGGCCACAACAGACTGGACCGACGGGCTGCGGGGCGAGCGAGTCGCAGCGCCAACACCGGTACCATGGCGCACAGCGCCAGATTGACGACCATCCACAGCGGGACCGCCCATCCGTCCGGCAGAACCGCCAGTGGGGACAGGGCGACCAGGGCGTGGGGCGGGTAGTCGGTGTACTCCTGCGGCATCGTGTACAGGTTGACGCCATCAACGAGCCACAGACGAGACCACCGAACGATGGCGAGGAAATCGACTTGCCGCTCGGGGCGAAGGGCCAGGACGACGCTAGCCAGCAGATTGATCGCCGCCATCGCGCCCCAGGCCGTCACCGCCAGATGCCCTGGATGGACTGGGAGTGGACTCGACGGAGTGACCGGCTCGTCTGTCATGCCCCTCCATGACGAGGGCGACGAGCGCCGATCGAGCGAACCGATACATGACCGTCAGCACCGCTGCATTCTGACAAACGGTATCGGCGGGGACAAACACAGCCACAACCCTCGCCAGGGCGCGGGCGAGGGATTCACGAGCGGCTTGCCGGCTGTCGGAGAGGTGATAGATTGTCGCGGAAGAATCGAGCGGCGCCGCACGTTCGGTGTCCTCGGGGGGACCCCGGCCCGGAGCGGAGAGGGCTCCGTTCCGACCGACCGACAGAGTAGACTCACGCCATGTCCTATCGCGCCGGCCGTCACTTTCTGCAGATCCCCGGACCGACGAACGTCCCGGATCGAGTCCTCCGGGCCATGTCACGCCCGACTATCGACCATCGCGGACCGGAGTTCCAGGCACTCGGGTACGAGTTGCTCGCGAGTGTGCGTGAGGTGTTCAAGACGACGCATCCGGTGGTGATCTTCCCCGCCTCCGGTTCCGGCGCCTGGGAGGCGGCCCTGGTCAACTGCCTCTCACCGGGGGACCGGGTCCTGATGGTGGAAACGGGGCAGTTCGCGACATTGTGGAAACAGATTGCGGAGCGACTCGGGCTCGACGTCGACTGGATACCGGGCGATTGGCGTCACGGCGTCGATCCGGCCGCGGTGGAGACACGGCTCGCCGATGATCGGGAGCACGCCATCAAGGCGGTCTGCGTGGTGCACAACGAGACGTCGACCGGGGTCGTCAGCCGGATCGGTCAGGTTCGTCACGCGCTCGACCGCGCCAGCCATCCGGCGCTCTTTCTGGTCGACACCATTTCGTCACTCGGATCCATGGATTATCGCCATGACGAGTGGTCGGTCGACGTCACGGTCGGAGCCTCGCAAAAGGGACTAATGTTGCCGCCGGGTCTAAGCTTCAACGCGATCAGTGACAAGGCGTTGGCGGCGCATGCGCAGGCCGCGATGCCGCGATCGTTCTGGGATTGGACCGCCGTGCTCACGGCCAACGAGAAAGGGTTTTTCCCCTACACTCCGGCGACCAATCTGCTCTACGGACTACAGGAAGCGCTCGCGATGCTGCGCGAAGAGGGCTTGTCCAACGTGTTCGCCCGGCACGAGCGTCATGCCGAGGCGACGCGACACGCGGTGCGGGCCTGGGGGCTCGACATTCTGTGTGCCAACCCCGACGAGTACAGCGCCTCGATCACAGCCGTGGTGACCCCCGACGGCCATGACGCGGACCGACTCCGGAGCGTCGTGCTCGATCGGTTTGACCTCTCGCTGGGGGTCGGGCTGGCTCGGTTGGCGGGGACCGTGTTTCGCATCGGGCATCTCGGCGATCTCAACGACTTGAGTCTGCTCGGGACACTGGCTGGGGTGGAGATGGGACTGACGCTGGCAGAGATTCCACACGACGCCCAGGGCGTTCAGGCGGCCATGCGCGCGCTGGTGGAGCGGGCGGCCTGATCCGCTTTGGAACCGGGCCTGCAATACGGACCTGAGGCCTGGCACGTGCGATGCGGCGATACACTTAGTGCTGCCGGTCACAACTATTTCACCACGGGCTGGTAGGGAAACGGCGAGGAGACGGACATGGCGAGACTATCGACTAGACGGCTGGGTGTGACGCTGCTCGTGGCGGTGATGGTGGTGCCGGCGACGTTCCGTGCGGCGAACGCCCAAGCGCCCGAGATGGACTACACCCCGGTGACCGACGAGCGATTGCGCACCCCTGACGACGCCGACTGGCTGATGTATCGTGGCACCTACAACAGTTGGGGCTACAGCGCCCTCGACCAGATCACGACGGACAACGTGTCGCGACTGGTCCCCGTCTGGTCCATGTCGACCGGCGTCGTCTCCGGGCATCAGTCGCCTCCGATCGTCAACGACGGGGTCATGTTCGTGACCACCCCCGAAGACCAGGTCCTGGCGATCGACGCGCGCACTGGTGACCTGATCTGGCGTCACCTGCGCCAATTGCCCGAGGAGACCCTGCGGGCACACTGGACCAACCGCGGTGTCGGTCTCTATGGCGACAAGGTGTTCTACACGACCCACGATGCCTTCGTAGTCGCGCTGGACGCCAAGACGGGCGAGATCGCCTGGGAGTCGTCGGTGGCCGACTACCGGAGTGGGTATTACATGACCATGGCCCCGCTCATTGCGAATGGGAAGGTCCTGGTCGGCGCCTCGGGTGGAGAGCGAGGCATCCGTGGATTTGTCGCCGCCTACGACGCCGCCACCGGGGACGAGGTCTGGCGGTCGTACACTGTGCCGGGACCCGGCGAGCCGGGCAACGAGACCTGGCCCGGCGACACGTGGAAGACTGGGGGCGCCTCGATTTGGGTCACGGGCTCGTTCGACCCGGAGCTCAACCTCACCTACTGGGGCACCGGGAACCCAGGTCCGTGGATCGGCGACCAGCGGCCCGGGGACAACCTGTTCACGAACTCGGTCGTTGCCTTCGACGCTGACACCGGGGAGATGAAGGCCCACCACCAGTACCACCACAACGGGTCGTGGGACTGGGACGAAGTCTCGGCTCCGTTGTTGATTGACGTGCGCCGGGACGGTCGCACCATCAAGTCGTTGGTCCATCCGGCCCGCAACGGCTATCTGTGGCTGCTTGAGCGCGAGGCAAATGCGATCAATTTCGTCGACGCCCATCCGTATGTCGACCAGAACGTCTTCGCGTCGATTGACGCCGTAACCGGACGGCCGACCTACGACCAGGAGCGCAAGCCGGGGACCGACAAGCCGGCCACCTTCTGCCCATCGTTGTGGGGTGGGAAGGATTGGCCGCCGGCCGCCTACAGTCCGCAGACCGGGTACATCTACATCCCCGCGAATGAAAATCTCTGCTCGACGCTCGTGGGGCGGGAAGTCGAGTACCGTCCGGGCGCGAGCTACACCGGCGCGACGGCGCAGACCTTCGTGGCGGATGGCGCCGATCACTTGGGCGAGATTCAGGCCTGGGACCTCTCCACGGGGGAGAACGTCTGGACGCATGAGTTTGCCGAGTCCCAGAACTGGGGGCCGATTCTGGCCACCGGGGGAGGACTCATTTTCTCGGGCGGCACCCACGACCGTTACTTCCGGGCGTTTGACGCGCGAACCGGGGAGTTGCTGTGGCAACAGCGAACCAACTCCGGGGTGACTGGCGTGCCCTCGTCCTACTCGATCGATGGCGTGCAATACATTGCGGTCCAGTCGGGTTGGGGTGTCGACGCCCAAGGCATGCAACGGGCCGTGAATACGCACCTCGGCCGAAATATCCAGGTCCCCCAAGGTGGGGTGGTGTGGGTGTTCGCGCTACGCCCGTAGCGGCGGCGTGCGACGAGGTCATCATGGTGCGGCGACGCCCCGATCACCGCCGATCTTACTGAGCACGGATTCATAGACACCGTTGATGCGGTTGCGCGTGGCTGGCTGTTGGCCCGCCACGCAGTTGTTCTCGGATTGTGCGAGCGGGCTACGCCCTGAGTCGCTTGTGTTCGACGTTGTCGCTGGGGGGCACCTCCTTGAGCGTGTCGCGGAACAGATGTGGATTCTTCCGATTCATAAACCGGAACTTGCACTCCGGAAGGTAGTGGCCGAGATTCTTCTTGGATACCTCATGGAACGACCCAAGGATCGAACCCTTGGGCACAGGAGAACGCGCTTTCAATGAAGATGGTGTGGACCCTGAGAGTCGGATGATATCCGCAGGCCGGCCGCCGGCAACACCGGACCGGCGACTCACGAGACCCTCTACCGGTTTCTCGTCGCGAGAGCCTCGTAGAACGGGCAGTGTCGGACGAACCCCAGCGATTCGTAGACACGAATAGCGGCATAGTTGTCGACCCGGACATTCAAGCCGATCGTATCGATGTCGGCCAGGGCCTCGAGCACCGCGCTCGTGGCGATGCGTCCCAGCCCGCGGCCACGGACATCGCGACGCGTATAGACGTTGCCAATGGTGGCGACGCGTTCGCGGCGCGACAGGAGATGCGTACCCGCGGCCGCCACAAGAGCCTCGTCTGCGTAGATCCCGAAGAACACACCATCGGTCACCATCGATGGAAAGAAGAAATCAGGGGCTTCGCCAGTCTCGTCGCCATCGGCGTACAGCCGCCGCAACTCGGGCAGATCGCTCGCGCCGAGGCGGGTCGCGGTCTGGTGGCCGACCCGGGGCGGCGTGCCACTCCAGCCCATGCGCCACATCGAGCGCGTGTCGGTCACCGGGGCGTGACGTGCAACCTCCTCGAGCGCGTCAGCCTGCACCTGGAGGTGCACCGGCCAGGTCACGTGGTCGAGAGCCTCGCGCACGCTGCCCGTTCCGATCGCAAAGAGAATGCTCGTGCCGTAGTCGCGCAGGACGAGGGTGAGATCAGGCGCGAACCACCGGGCACTCGCTTCCATGCCTGGTTCGAGATCGCCCAGTGCGTAGACGCTCCACACCGGGTCACGGCGGAGGATCGCGCGGATGTCGTTCGGGTCGATCCGGCGGGGCATGGAGACGGCAGCCGGGGCGCGGGTCCTTAGGCCTCTGACCAGAATAAACTTACCAACTGGGCCGTCGGGGCATCCCGGCCGGCTACGTTGTTCGTCGCTTACATACTCCCGGTATGTGCGCTCCTCACGCCTTGTTGGACGGGCGCCGCGACGCCCCAAGATGGCAAGCTTATTCTGGTCAGAGGCCTTACCGCCAGTAGCCGAACTCGGGCTGGTAGCAGGCGCCATCCAGGTCGAGGACGCGCTCTTGCAGGACGGCCTG
>CAUZAY010000236.1:0-6777 GCA_963577695.1 Vicinamibacteria bacterium
GCGCGACAGTCCGAGCATGGTCGCGACGGCCGTGGGGGTCCGGTAGTCACCGGCGGCCACCGCCAGCCCGAGTGTGAACAGCGTCCAGGCGCAGACCCAGTGCAGGACGTCGGTCTCCCGGCGATAGACGTAGAGCAGCGTGATCAGCGTGGTGACCACCATCGACCCGAGCGCGCCGAGACGTGCCGGGTCGGTGATGCCGAGAGTGCCGGTGGGGAAGAGCTGGATCGGTTCCACGTCTGCTGTCGCGGAACATTTGTCGCTCTTTGTCGTCCGAGTTGGTCGCGAAGGACCACGGTTTCTGATGAGGCGCGCAGGTGCGCGCCTCGGCTGCCGGGACTGACACCGAGCCGGTCGCCGACAACGTCCGCGGGGGGTTTCCGACGAGGCGTCTGTCTGGCCAGGCGCGAGGAGGGAGCAGCCAGGTGGGCTGTGACCGACGAAGCAACACCGCCAGACGGACGCCTCGTCGGAAAACCGCTAGGTCTGATAGAGCATCCAGTAGACCACCACGCCGGTCACCGACACATAGAGTCAGACAGGGAGGGTCCAGCGCGCGATGGCCCGGTGCTTTGCGTCGTCACGGCGCAAGCCACGCCGGAGCGTCACCAGCGCCAGCGGCAGGATCAGCGCAGCCAGGCTGACGTGAGAGACCAGGACCGTGAAGTACACGATCCGGATGGGACCCTGCCCGGTGAAAGGCTGTGAGCCCACCTGTGCGTGATAGGTGAGGTACGACACCAAGAAGAGGGCCGAGGTGGCGAACGCCGCCAGCATGAACCGTCGGTGCTGTTCGATCCGTCCGCGGCGAATTTGCCGGTATCCGAGGACGAGCAGCACGGCCGCCACGGCATTGAGCGCCGCGGTGACCGTGGGCAACATCATGATGTCGAACATGCCCTATCCCGCGCCGTCGAGCAGCAGCAATACCCACACGACCGGTAGGTAGAGCAGAGTGGCTCGGAACAGCAGCCGAGCTCGCTCGGTGCCTCGTCCGCGAGCGAACCACACAGCGAGCGCCAGCAGACCCACACTCAGCACGACGGCGCCGACAGCATAGGTCGTCCCGGCCACGCCATACCAGGTCGGGGTCACACTTATCGGGATCAACATCACCGCGTAGACCAGTAGATGGGTAGCGGTGCGCCGGCCGCTCGGGTCGGCGTTGGACAGCAACGGCAGTTCGGCGCGGGCAAAGTCGTCGCGGAACAACCACGTCAGGGCCAGGAAATGTGGAAGCTGCCAGACGAAGACGACCGCGAAGAGCGACCACGCTCCGGCCGAAAGTGGCGCCACCGCCGACCAGCCGATGACGACCGGCAGAGCGCCCGGCACCGCCCCGACCAGCAACGCCCAGTGCGTGGCGCGTTTCAGCGGGGTGTACACCACCACGTAGCTGAGCAGTGTGACGAGTGCGACCGCGGAGGCGGTCAGGTTGGCACCCAGGGCCAGTTGCGCGAGCCCGACCACCGCAAGGACCAGTGCCGCCCAGATTGCCTCCGACGGCTGGAGCCGGCCACTCGGCAGGGGCCGATCGCGTGTGCGCCGCATCCGCTTGTCGAGATCGCGCTCCGTCACTTGGTTGAGCGCTGCCGCGCCGCCGGCCACCAACATGGCCCCGACCGTGGTGTGGAAAAACGTGATCACATCGAACGGGCCGCTACGGGCCGCGACATAACCGACGCCGGTCGTGACGACGACGAGTGAGTTCAGGCGCGGTTTCGTGAGCGCGACGAAATCCGCCAGCCGACTGCGCGGCGCGGTGATCGCCGCCGCTTCAGTTGTCATACGGCTGCGCCCCCAGCAGCTCTCTTGGCTGGTACCGTCACCGGCGGCGGAGGATACGCCCTGGACGGGTGTGCATCTGGAAACCGGTGCCGGTTGACTCGCAACGCCAGCAAGAGCGACGTGCCGAGCACCAGCGCTCCCGTCGCCACGTGCGCGGTATTGATTGCCGGGGCTCGTCCGCTCAACACCGTCCAGCCGCCGAGGGCAATCTGGACAAGCACCAGCACGGTCAGGAGTCCAACTGGTCGAAGGAGATCCAGCCGGTCGCCATGGTGAGTGGCGATCTGGCGAGAGGTGGCGAAGATGCCTAGCGCGATCGCCCCCGCGCCCAGGCGGTGGGCATAGTGCACGGCGATCGGAAACGTCCACTCGTTCGGCATGACCCCTCCGAAGACCAACGGGAAATCTGGAATCGCCAGTCCGGCTCCCGTGTGTCGCATGGTCGCGCCAACGAGGATCTGGGCAAAGACCAGCGCGGGAAGCGCGGTCGCGAGCGCCACCGCTGTCAGGTCGATCGAGTGGAGTGCGACCGGCGTGTGGCTGCCCGTCGTGCCGCTCTGTCGCCACCCTGAAGAGGTGAAGAGGGCGAGGCAGACGGTCAGACAGAAAAAGATTGCTGCCAGGCCCGCGTGTGACACCGAGACCGCCGTGGGCAAGAAATAAAGCACGGTGATTCCGCCGAGCAGACCCTGCAGGATGACCGCCGCCAGCGCGACCACTCCAAGACGGCGCATCCATCGGCGCGGGTCGACGCGCCACAGCCAGACCGTCATCCCGATCGTCAGGACACCCACGCTCGACGCGATCAGGCGATGACCGTGCTCATAGAAGATGCCGCCCACCATGCTGGAGAGCGGGAACGAGAACATGAAATACCCGTAGCTGTTGGGCCAATCAGGAACAGAGAGCCCGGAGCCGGTGCTGGTCACCATGCCGCCGGCCGCGATCAGCACGAGAGTGGCGGCGCAAAGAAACCGGGCATACCGGTGAAGCCAGGTCATGGGACAACCGGAGGGAATGAGGCCCCCTGTGCCACGTGCCTCGGTGGTGAGACATCTTCAATTTGGCGGGGCCGGACGCCGATCGGCGTCCGGACCTCGCCTGTGACTTGCGAACGGCCGCGTTACTGCGCGAACGTGAACGACACGTCGGCGGTTTGACCCGTGGCGACGGTCACGTTCTGCGTCTGGGTGCCCAGCGATTCGTGCCACGCTTCGATGACGTAGTCACCCGGAGGCAGCGTGCTGATGTCGAACATGCCATCCGTACCGGTGATGGCGAAATAGGGGTGATCGACCACCCCGATGTACGAGTTCATCCATCCGTGGACGTCGCATTTGAACGGCACCATGATCTCGGCCTGCTCAAAGGTTCGGTCGAAGGTCATGCCCTGGATCGGCTGACCCATGTTGAACTCGTCGTTCGCACTCGGGCTCGCGTGGATGTTGTGGAGCGTCATGTCACTGTTGGTGATGGTCAGCGTTTGTCCGACCTGGATTCCCATCACGTGCGGCGTGTAGCGACAGCCCAGCTGGTTCAGTTCCACCGAGCCAGTGGCGGCCGGGAAGCTCTGTCCCTCGAGCCCTTCCTTCACATACACGAACACGTTGCCGAGATGGCCGTCGCTCCCAACGAAGGTGCTCGACATCGTGTCGGTCGCCGTCATGGCGCAGACCGGGTCCGAGTTCATCATCAGTTCTTCGCCCGCCGGAAGCTCGCCGTCGAACATAACCATGCCGGACACGTTGCCGGCGGTCGAGGGGTCGAACGCGGGGGCCGTCGTCGGAGCCGCCGCGGGTGCGTCGCCACCGCCCTCGCCACCGCCGCCGCAGGCCACCGCGGTCGCCAGCACGAGCATGGAAAGGACCGTCCACAGATTTCGCTGTTGCATTGAGATTCTCCTGCGCACTTCTTCGAATAACGGGTTGTTGGTTATCGAGCGAGCGGGTCGCGCCGATGGTCCGGTCGTCCGCCCCACTCGGAGGGTATGTAAGCGTGAAAAAACAGCTCGTCCAGCCCTATTTAACTATCACAGGGGCACGGGTGTGTAAACCGCCGACGCCCGGGCTCATGACGCGACCCGGAGCTTGCGGGTGATCCGGTCCTCGATCCAGTGGGGGTCCCACCACTCCATCGGCGTGATGGGCCAACCGTGGAGGAGGATCGCGAAGTGCAGATGGTCCCCACCCGCCAGGCCGGTCCTCCCGCTCAGCCCGAGCGGGTCATCGATGGTCACAGTATCGCCGGCGCTGACCGCCATGGACGAGAGATGGGCGTACAGCGATTGCAACCCCATGCCGTGGTCGACGATCACGCAGTTGCCGTAGATGCCGAGGTAGTCGGCCCAGACTACTCGGCCGCCGTTCGACGCCAGGATCGGCGCGTTGGCGGTGGATGCCAGATCGAACCCAAGATGAACCTGCTGGTCCACCTCCTGGTCATCGTGGACGTATGTGCGGTGGTCGGCGAACCCCGATTCGACCTGCGAATTGCCCAGTTGCCGAAACGGTCCGTCCCACAGCGGCTGTGGCGACGTGTCTGCCGCCAGGGCCATGATCCGCTCGCCGTTGATGCGCCGGAGGCCGCCGTTGATCGCCAGATACTGCTCGAGCAGGTCGGGCTCCGGCGGCAGTGGAAGGGTGCGGAACTCTTCCGAGCGAGCAACGATGTCGGGAACGACCTGTTGGAGGAATCGGTCGCTGACCGGAATACGAGAGCGTCGGAACTGTTTGGGGAACACACGATGGTCGAACTCGATCTCCGCTTCGTTGCCCGCCGCGTCGCGCGCGACCACCCGCATCGCCGCGGTCAGGTCCTGGTCATGCAGCAACGCGAACAAGGCGACACGAGTGGCGTCGTCAGCCCCTTCGACCCCGGCGGCGGCGGCCGGGTAGCCAGGGAAGAACCGCTCGCCGACCCGTACTCCGGATTCGGTGTCCGGGGGGGTGACCCGGTACACGATCAATTCCGCTCCGCCGTGATTCACGTAGTGGAACGAGGAGACCACGCTGAGCCGAGGCGGGTCGAACCGTGCCTCGACATCGACGCGTGCCACTGTCTCCCGTTCGCGGAGCCCGTACAGCACCGATCGAGTGGCGTGCACGACAATCGTCGCCGGACCCGCGGTCAATTCCGCGTGGCTCTCGCGAGTGATCTCCCGCGAAATCCTGACCCGCGTCGGGGTCTCCTGCGTCAGCTGTCCGGCGTCGGGCGTGGTCAGCGAGAACAACGGCCAGCTCGCGCCGTTCTGTTCGATGACGGCGTCGACCTGGGTCAACTCGCCGTCCATCGGGTCGACCGACGCCTCGAAGGTGGCCACGCGGCCGAACAGACCGGTCGGCTGGTGGATTTCAATCGCCGGGCCCGGTGCGCGGCCCGCCCCGATGAACATGCCGGCGCCGAGGGCGATCGCGGCCAGGACGACGACGCCGGAGACGAGTCGAATCACCGGCCTATTGTACAAGAGCGAGCGGTTTGACCGGTCCGAAGAACGGTTGATATTATGGGTGAACCCTCTATTGTGGGCGTTCTTGGACCAGCGACGTGGCGGTATCGTCTAGGGGTTAGGATACATGGTTCTCATCCATGAGACCGGGGTTCGATTCCCCGTACCGCTACCAACATCACGTCCAGCCGGAGCCCAGAAAGTCCGTTAACCACCTGCTCTTGAGCGGTTTGTACCTTCTATACTGTCCTAAGTGTTCCTGTGGCTTCCAGGGGAAGCTGTCCCTCTGATGGGGCAACTCTGGGGGCAACAAGGCGACACCGAACAGGAGTTGCCCCCAAATGGCTCTGACGGATGCCGCCGTCCGCGCTGCCAAACCGCACGCCAAAGCCCTCAGGTTGTTCGACGCCGCCGGTCTCTATCTGGAGGTCAGCCCCACGGGCGGGAAGTGGTGGCGCTGGAAATACCGCTTCGGCGGCAAGGAAAAGCGGCTCTCCCTCGGGGTCTACCCTGATGTCACTCTAAAATCGGCGCGTGAGCGGCGTGATGCGGTCCGCAAGCAGCTTGCGGCCGGTATCGATCCTGGGCAGGCGCGCAAGGCCCAGAAGCTTGCGGTCGCGGGCGCAGACAGCTTCGAGGCCATCGCCCGGGAGTGGCACGCGAAATTCTCATCGAGATGGGTCGTAGGCCACAGCGACCGCATCTTGCGGCGGTTCGAGCGCGACCTGTTCCCGTGGCTTGGTCAGCGCCCCGTCGCTGCCATCCGGGCACCGGAACTGCTTTCAGTGCTACGCCGGATCGAGAGTCGCGGTGCCGTGGAGACGGCCCACCGCGCCATGCAGAACTGCGGGCAGGTCTTCCGATACGCCATCGCCACAGGCCGGGCCGACCGTGATCCGACCGGCGACCTTCGCGGCGCACTGCCTCCCCCCAAGGTACGGCACCACGCCTCCATCATCGAACCGAAGCGTATTGGCGAACTGCTTCGCGTGATCGACGCATACGAAGGGTTCTTCGTCACGAAGTGCGCGCTGCGGCTCGCCCCGCTGGTGTTCGTTCGCCCCGGCGAACTGCGTAGAGCGCACTGGCGAGAAATCGAACTCGACAAGGCCGAGTGGCGCATACCCGCCGAGCGCATGAAGATGCGAGAGCCGCATATCGTGCCGCTCTCCCGACAAGCCATCGACGTTCTGCGCGAGCTTGAGCCGCTGACGAACCGCGTGTCATCCATCAAGCCCGACGCACCCAGCTACGTCTTCCCGAGCGCCCGCTCCGCGGACCGCCCGATGAGCGAGAACGCCGTGCTCGCCGCGCTGCGTCGAATGGGCTACACGAAAGACGAGATGACAGGCCACGGTTTTCGCAGCATGGCATCCACCCTCTTGCACGAACAAGGCTGGAGCCATCAGGTCATCGAGCGCCAACTCGCCCACGCCGAGCGCAACGCCGTCAGCGCGGCCTACAACTACGCTGAGCATCTCCCCGAGCGGCGCAAGATGATGCAGGCATGGTCTGACTATCTAGATGCGCTCAAGGGCGACGCC
>CAUZAY010000237.1:0-6693 GCA_963577695.1 Vicinamibacteria bacterium
CGGGGTAGCCGTCGTCATCGCCATCCGGTTGGCGAACGTTGGGTCGATTCGCGGATTCGAAACGGCCCTCGATGTCGTGGCGGGCAAGACGTCATTGGAAATCGTGGGGGCCGGGGTCGGCGTGCCGGACGCGCAACTCGCGGGCCTCGGGTGGTTACGGGAGTATGGGCTCGTCAGCCCGGTCATTGCCCGCACGGCACGCCTGCGCGGGCCCGACGGCGTCGAGCATCCGCTGCAGGTGCTCGGGGTGGACGTCCTCCGGGACCGGCCGTTTCGGGAATACCAGCTGGTGGAGTTCGCGCGGGGGGGGCGTGACCCCAGCGCCCAGGAGTTGCTGGCGCTGCTGCTCGATTCGAGTTCCGTGGTGCTCACCGAACGGTTCGCCACCCGCCACGGGATCGACCTCGAGAGCACGGTGGAGCTCATCATCGGTGACCGGGTGCATGACGGCGTCGTGCGTGGTCTGTTGCTCGACGAAGGACCGGCGCGGGTCGTCGACGGGCAACTCGCGTTGCTGGACGTCGCGGTCGCCCAACTGCTGTTCGACCGCATTGGCTGGTTGGATCGGGTGGAGATCCAGCTTTTCGATGCCGGCGCCATCGATGACGCGGAGGCGGCGATCGCGGCCAGACTGCCGGAGGGTCTGCGGGTTCAGCGACCGGCGCAACGCGGTCGTCAGGTCGAGAAGATGCTCGCGGCGTTTCACTTCAATCTGACCGCGTTGTCCTACATTGCGCTGGTCGTCGGCCTGTTTCTCGTCTACAACACCGTGGCCGTGTCGGTCATTGCACGGCGTAGCGAGATTGGGACCCTGCGGGCTCTGGGGACCACGCGCCGCACGTTGCTTGGCCTGTTTCTCGGCGAGGCGGCGCTCCTCGCCGGACTCGGAGTGGCGGTCGGGCTGCCCACTGGGTGGCTGCTGGCCAACGGGGCGGTCCGTCTGACCGCAACGACGGTCAACGCGCTGTACATCACTTCGGCGGCCACCGTGCCGCCACTCGGCTTGATCGATGTGTTGCTGGCCTGCGGCGTCGCGATGCCGCTGGCGCTGGCGGCCGCGGCGATCCCGGCCATGGAAGGGGCCAGTGTTGCCCCGATCGCCGCGGTGCGCGGGGCCGATCGCCTGGAGTCGCATGATGACGGCCGTCGATCCAGACGAGCCGCCATGGCGGCGGCAGCGTTCTTCGCCGTGGGGGGATGGCTCGCGACGTTGGACCCTGTGGGCGGGTTGCCGTTCTACGGGTTGGGCGCCACCCTCGCCGTGATCGGCGGGGCGGCCGCGTTGGTGCCGGTCTTGCTCGAGGTCCTGCGACGCGTCGGGCGCCGACTGTTGGTCCGCTGGTTCGGCGTCGAGGGGATGCTGGCGCATGCGAATCTGTCGGCGGCCGTCCGGCGTCTGACGCTCTCAGTGGCCGCGCTGGTTGTCAGCCTGGCGATGCTCGCCGCCATCGCGATTATGGTCGGCAGCTTTCGCGACACGGTCACCTATTGGGTGGGGCAGACCCTCCGCGCAGACCTCTTCGTCGCGACTGCGGGGCGTGGACCGGCCGGCCCGTCGCCGTCCATCTCCACCGAGGCCGAGGCCCGGGTGGCAGCGCACCCGTCGGTCGCCGCCATCGACCAGTTTCGGACGGTCGATCTGACCTACGGCCCGGATGGGGATCTCATCATCCTCGGGGCAGCTCGCTTCGAGGTGCTTCTGGAACACGGAGGGCTCCTGTTCAAGGACCCGTCCGACGGTCGCGCCGCCATGGCCACGGCGGTCGGGGCCGACGCGGTGATCGTGTCCGAGACCTTCGCGCTCAAGCAGGACGTGGCGGTGCACGACACGATCGAGCTCGACACCCCCCAGGGCGGACGGGCCTTCCGGGTGGCAGCCATCTACTACGACTATTCGAGTGACCGCGGTCTGGTCGTGATGGACCAGCCAACGTTTGCCAGGCACTACGGCAGCCAGCGCCCGGTCGGCTTGACCGTCTATCTGGAGCCCGAAGCGGACCCCGAGACGGTTCGTGAGGAACTGTTAGCCGCTCTGCGGCCGGATTTCCGGCTGTTCATCAACACCAACGCGACGCTGCGGGCCGAGGTGCTTCGCATCTTCGATGCGACCTTCGCCATCACCTACGCCCTCGAAGCGATCGCCATCTTCGTGGCCATCATGGGGGTGGCGACCACCTTACTCACGTTGGTGCTGGAGCGGCGCGAGGAACTGAGGATGCTTCGACTGATCGGGGCTGGCCGCACCCAGATCAGGCGTATGGTCGTCATCGAGGCGGCCCTGCTCGGGGTGTTGAGCCAGGGGGTCGGGCTCGTTGTCGGCGTGGTGCTGTCGTTGATCCTGATCTATGTCATCAACGTCCAGAGTTTTGGCTGGACCATCCAGTTCAGCCTCCCGGTGTGGTTCCTTGTGCGGTCCACCCTGTTGGTGGCCCTCGCCACCGCTTTCGCCGGGCTCTACCCCGCCTGGGTCGCCGCCGGCGTCGCCGGCCAGGAGGCACGGTGATCCGCCTTCGCTCGCTTGGTCGCGGTCGAGCTACGGCGGACAGGTCCGCTGGGGGGGGTGTTTGCGAGAGGGCCTTCCGCTGCTGTGGGGGCTTCGTCGTCGTGCACGTCTGGTGCATCGCGACACTGCTCTACGGATCGGGGGCGATGCTGCTGGCCCAGGACCCCGGCCCGGCCACCACCTCGGACGGCTGGCGCCTGGCTGAGCCCGGCTACCTGCTGCAGTTTCCCCGCGACCACGGAAGCCACCCTGAGTACCGCATCGAATGGTGGTATTACACTGGCAACCTGGCCACCGCCGCCGGCCGCCGCTTTGGCTATCAGGTCACCTTCTTCCGGATCGGCGTCGACCCGGCGCCGACAAACCCGTCCCGGTGGGCCGTGCGCGACCTGCACATGGCGCACCTCGCGGTGACCGACGTGTCGGCGGCACAGCATCTGACCGCCGAGCGGTTCGACCGCGGCGGCGTCGGCTGGGCCGGAGCCCGTGGGGGCACGCTCGATGTCTGGAACGGCGACTGGCGGGTCGACCTCGACGGCCAGACCCATCGCCTGCAGGCGTTCGACGATCGGTTCGGCGTCGATTTGCGTCTCGAACCCGGGAAGCCTCCGACCGCGCATGGCGACGCCGGCTTCAGCCGAAAAGGCGCCGACTCCGGCAACGCCTCGCACTACTACTCGATGACCAGGATGCCGACCAGGGGGCAACTGCGGCTGGATGGCGACCTGGTCGACGTCACCGGTACGAGCTGGATGGACCACGAGTTCGGGACCACCTTTCTCGAAGCTGGGCAGGTTGGCTGGGACTGGTTCTCACTCCAACTCGACGACGGCACCGACCTCATGATCTACCAGTTCCGCCGAAGCAGCGGTCGGCCGGACCCCTTCTCGTCCGGGACGTGGGTCGCCGCCGATGGTGCGACCACCCGTCTCGCGGGCGACCAGGTCATGCTGGTTCCGGGCCGCGTCTGGACGTCGCCGTCGAGCGACGCCGCCTATCCGGTCGCATGGCAGCTCCGGGTGCCCTCGCGACAAGCTGACCTCAGGGTAGAGGCGCTGCTCGACGCGCAGGAGCTCGATACCGCGAATTCGACCGGTGTGACCTATTGGGAGGGCGCGGTGAGGGTCAGCGGGCGGATAGGCGACCGAGACGTCACCGGCCGCGGCTATCTGGAAATGACCGGTTACTCCGGCCGTCCAATGAGCGAAGTGTTCCGGTAGCACGCACCGAAAACCTTGCGATATGGCCCCCGGTGCGAGAGGATCACCCCCATGACCGAGTCCCTGTCTCGTCGTCACTTCCTGCATGCTGCCGGCGCCGGAGCGGCGTCGGTGTGGATTCCGCGCACGGTGCACGGCTACACCGAAGCCGAGGTGCGCAAGATGGCGTTCAACGAGCGGGTGGAGGAAGGCATCTCCAAGTGGGACCTCGATACGCCGTGTTTGGTCGTAGACCTGGACCGGATGGAAGGCAACCTCGACCGGATGCAGAAGACGCTGGCCGGCAACGGGATCGCCAGCCGGCCGCACGCCAAGACACACAAGTGTCCCGCCATCGCGCGATTGCAGATCGCGACCGGGTCGGTCGGCATTTGCACCGCGAAGATCAGCGAGGCCGAAGTCATGTTCGAGCACGGGATCGAAGAGATCCTGATGACGACGGTCAACGTGACGCCGCGGAAGATTCGGCGGGCGATGCATCTGAAGAAGTGGTGCGCCGGGTTTATCCAGGCGGTGGACACGCCCGCCAACGCACGGGATCTGTCGGCTGCGGCGGCCGAGGCCGGGGTGGTCGCCGACATCGTGGTCGACATCGACCCGGGGGGGCACCGCAGTGGAATCACGGCTGGTGCGCCGGCGCTCGAACTGGCGCAACTGGTCGACACATTGCCCGGTCTGCGACTACGCGGGATGCTGTGTTACGACGGTGGCGCGCAGCATGTGACCGGGTTCACCGAGCGCCGGACGCGTGCGTTGACGAGTCTGGAGGGCGCGGCCGAGACGTTCACTCAGATGAACCGGTCCGGGCTGGACACCGGCATTTTCAGCGGCGGCGGTACCGGCACCTACAACATCGACCACGAGACACCGGGGCTGACCGACGTCCAAGTTGGCAGTTATGTGTTCATGGACGCGCAGTATCTGTCCATCGGGGGCGCCGCGAATACAGAGGTCTACAACGACTTCGCGCCGGCGTTGACGGTGATGACGACGGTGCTGAACGCGCAGTACGAAGGGCGCGCGACGACCGACGCGGGTGCCAAGGCGAACACCATCAACCGGCCCTGGCCAATCGTGGCGGGGGAGACGGGGATGAGCTACACGTCCGGGTCGGACGAGTACGGGACGATTCGATACGAGGACAATGCCAGTCGCACCTACGCCGTGGGTGACAAGTTGGAGGTCATCGTGTCGCACTGCGACCCGGTGGTGAATCTCTACAACCAGCTCTACGGTGTCCGCGGCGACACGGTCGAGGTGGTATGGGCGATCGCCGGCCGCGGCAAGTCCGTCTAGGTTTCCTGGCGAGGCGCCCGCCTGACGGCGTTGCTCCTCGGTCACATGCCGCCTGCATGCTCCCTCCTTGCGCCTTGCCAGACGAACGCCTCGCCAGAAACCCCCATTGGCGTCGTTGCTTCGTCGGTCACAGCCTGCCTGGCTGAGCCTTCCTCAGACGGGGCTACGCCCCGAACCCCACGCGGCGGCTCCGCGGGGACCCCGAGTGCCCCACTCCGCCGCCGCGGGGCGCGCATTGTCGCGCGCCTTCGCTTGGTACACAGACGACTCTGGTTTCTGGGACGCGACGGCGATCGCGCATGGGTCGGTGGGGTGGTCATCAGACGTCAGGCGGTGGGGGCCGGCAACTCGGCGCTGAGGGCTTCGGCCTGCTCGCTGATGAACGGCATCTCGTCGGCCAGCCGGAGTGCGGTCTGGTAGTGCGCCTCGGCGGCGTCCCACTGCTGGCCAGCCGCCGCGGCGATGCCAGCGACGGTTTCGAGCAGGTGGCTGACGTCCATGGTCACGACGGTCTCGGTCGCTATCGCCTCAAGCATGAGCGGATAGAGCTCGGCGGCTCGGTCGGGTCCTTCCGGAGACACTGGTCGATCACCGCGGCCAGCGCCCGGGGTAGGTCTGGCCGGACGTCTCTGGCCGCGCGCGGATCATCCTTCAGGATCGCCGAGACCACGGCCAAGTCGCTCCCGCCGGTGAACGGCCTCCGTCCGGTGGCCATCTCGTAGAACATCACCCCTAGCGAGAAGATGTCGCTTCTGGGGTCGACCGCCCGTCCGTCGATCTGCTCCGGCGACATGTAGGGCACCGTGCCGACCGCCAGCCAGCCCCGCCTGGGTCTGGAGAATCGTGGCGGCCCCAGACGCCCCGGCGCCGGATGCCTCGGCTGGAGCGAACCTGGCGAGCCAGAAATCGAGGACCTTCAGGCCGTCGGCGCCGGCGAGCATCACGTTCTGTGGCTTCAGATCGCGGTGTGTGATGCCCTTGGCGTGTGCCGCCGCCACCGCGGAAGCTAGCGGCGTCGCCAGCTCGAGGAACCGGTCCTGGCTCAGCCCTGCGTCGGTCAGGGTCGCGTCGAGCGTCGTTCCCTCGACCAGTTCCATGGTCAAGAAATGCGTCCCATCGGACTCCTCGACCGAGTGGATGGTGACGATGTTGGGGTGGTTCAGCGCCGCGACCGCACGGGCCTCGCGTTGGAACCGTTCGAGCCGCTCCGGGTCGCCCGGTAGACCTGTCCCATACCCCCCTCGCCAATGAGGGCGGAGACGTCGTAGTGCCCGAGACGGGTGCCAGGACTGAGTGACATGGTGGTCTAGGAAGAACTGGCCAATCATACCGGCACAGCTGCGTTGGCCGAGTCCTGGTGGCTCCGTCCCACCGACGGGGCTTGTCCGCCACACCGATTGGGACGGGGCTTGTCCGCCACACCGGGGCGGGCGGTGGGAGCGGGCATCTCGGTCCGCGAACCGTCGGAGACGAGCCGGAGTGCCGGCACCGCCGCCGTCGAGGACCGTGCGCGGGCGCGGAGTTTTAGCGCCGGGTCTGGGACCATCTTCGCGCCCGCTTTTCCCTCGGTGTCGGGACCAGGCACCCGTTAGCCCGCGCCAAGTGCTCTGGGGCCAAGGTGAGGAGGGTTGGGCTCGTCGACCGGTTCGCGAATCGAGATGCCCGCTCCCGTCG
>CAUZAY010000238.1:0-6686 GCA_963577695.1 Vicinamibacteria bacterium
CGCGTCTTTGCGTGACGACGCCTTCAACTGTTTCGACCGTCTCGGGTTTCCGACGACACGACTCGAGGAGTGGCGTTTTTCGAATGTGGCTCCGATCGCCGACACGCCGTTTGTCACTTCGGTGACGACGCCGTCCTATGGCCAAGGCGCGCTCGACGCGCTCTATCTGCCCGAGCTGGACGGTCCGCGCTTGGTGTTCGTGAACGGGCTGTTCATCCCGGCGCTGTCGACGACCGACGGACTACCGTCCGGTGTGCGAGCCCGGAGCCTGGCCGAGGTGCTGGCCAGTGACCCGGAGACGGTCCAGCCGCATCTCGGACGTCTGGCCCGTATCGAGAACCATGCCTTCACGGCGCTCAACACTGCGTTTCTGCGAGACGGTGCTGTGATCGAGGTGGCCGAGGGGGTGGTGGTCGACGCGCCGATACATCTGGTGTTCGTCACCACTGGGGGCGATGGTCCGGTCCTGAGTCAGCCGCGAGCCCTGGTGCTGGCCGCCGCCAACAGCCAGGTCCGAGTGGTCGAGAGTCACGCGGGCGAGGGGGATACGCCGTATCTCAACAACACCCTGACCGAGGTCGTGGTGGGTGACGGCGCGGTTGTCGATCACTATGCCGTCGTGCGCGAGGCGGACACGGCGTTTCGGATCGGCGGACTGTTCGCGCTACTGGGCCGGGCCAGCAACTTCTCGTCGCATGCCATCACCCTGAGCGGCGCCATCGTGCGGCACGAGGCCGGTGTCGTGCTGAATGGGGAAGGTGGGGTGTGCACCTTGAACGGTCTGTATCTGGGCAATGGTCGGCAGTTGGTCGACAATCAGACCACCATCGACCACGCTCAACCCCACTGCGACAGCCATGAGCTCTACAAGGGCATCCTCGACGGTCGGAGCCGCGCGGTGTTCAACGGAAAGATTATCGTGCGTCTCGACGCGCAGAAAACCGATGCGAAGCAGTCGAACAAAGCGTTACTGCTGTCCGAAGGGGCGCAGGTCACCACGAAACCGCAACTCGAGATTTTCGCCGATGATGTGAAGTGCACACACGGGGCCACGGTCGGCCAGCTGGACGAAGAAGCGCTGTTCTATCTGCGGTCGCGCGCGCTGTCCGAAGCTCAGGCTCGGCAGCTGTTGATTCATGCGTTCGCGGCTGACTTGCTGGGCCACATCAAGGTCGCCGCGGTCCGCCATCAGATCGACACCCTGCTCACCGAGCGGTTGCCGGTTGGCGCCGGTGGGGCTGAGCACCGTTAACGTGATGTCGAAGTGACGCTGACGTGACAACAACGAGCGTGGCACACACGGACCCCACGGTCACCGACCGGACGTTCGACATCGGACGGATCCGCGAGCTGTTTCCGATTCTCGCCCAGCGGGTCGGCGACAAGCCGCTCGCCTATCTCGACAATGCGGCCACCACCCAGAAGCCGCGCCCGGTGCTCGAGGCGCTGTCGCGATACTACGCCTCGGAGAACGCGAACATCCATCGTGGCGTGTATGCGCTGAGCCAGCGGGCGACCGACGCGTACGAGGGCGCACGCGGGAAGGTGGCCCGTTTTCTCAATGCCGCCGAACCGGCCGAGATCATCTTTACGCGCAACGCCACGGAGGGCATCAATCTCGTGGCGCAGACGTTTGGCCGTCAGCAGGTGGGCGACGGTGACGAGGTGGTCATCTCGACGATGGAGCACCACTCCAACATCGTCCCGTGGCAGATGCTCTGCGAGGAGAAGGGTGCCCGGCTGCGCGTGGTGCCGATCACCGATTCCGGCGAGCTGATGCTGGACGAGCTGGCGTCGTTGCTTGGTCCCCGCACCAAGCTGCTGTCCATCGTGCACATGTCGAACTCGCTCGGCACCATCAATCCGGTGCGCAGGGTGGTGGAGCTTGCTCACGCGCAGGGCGTGCCGGTGTTGGTCGACGGGTCACAGGCGGCGTACCACATGCCGGTCGACGTGCAGGCGCTTGGCTGCGATTTCTACGTGGTCACGGGCCACAAGCTGTACGGTCCGACCGGCATCGGTGCGCTGTATGGGCGTCGGGAGCTGCTCGACGCCATGCCACCGTATCAGGGCGGCGGCGACATGATCAGTTCCGTGACCTTCGAGCGGACCACCTACAACGAAGTGCCCCACAAATTCGAGGCCGGCACCCCGCATATCGCTGGCGCCATCGGGCTTGGTGCGGCGGTGGACTTCATCGCGGGCGTGGGGTTCGACGCGATCACCGCGCACGAGCGTCCGTTGCTGCAGTACGCGACCGCGGCCCTCGAAACCGTGCCGGGGCTGCGACTCATCGGTACGGCGTCCGACAAAGCCAGCATTCTGTCGTTCGTGCTCGACGGGGTGCATCCGCACGACATTGGCACGATCGTCGACACCGAAGGCGTGGCCATTCGGACGGGGCACCACTGCACCCAGCCGGTCATGGAGCGGTTCGGCGTGCCGGCCACGGCCCGGGCGTCGCTGGCGATGTACAACACGACGACGGAGATCGATCAGCTCGTGGCGGCATTGACCAAAGTACGCGAGGTATTCGGGTAATGTCGGATTTGAGAGAGCTGTATCAGGAGGTCATCCTCGACCACAATCGGAGCCCGCGCAATTTCGGACCGCTCGAGGGTGCCGACCTGCACGCGGATGGCCACAACCCGCTGTGCGGAGACAAGCTGAGGGTTGCCGTCAAGGTGGATGCGGGAATCGTGTCCGACATCCGGTTCGAAGGGTCCGGTTGCGCGATTTCAAAGGCGTCGGCTTCCCTGATGACCGAGGGCATCAAAGGGAAGACGCTCGACGACGTGCGAACGCTCTTCGACCGTTTCCATCGACTGGTGACCGACCGGACCGCACCGCCTGACGACAATCTCGGCAAGCTGAGGGTATTCGCCGGCGTGCGAGACTATCCGGCCCGCGTCAAGTGCGCGATTCTGGCGTGGCACACCCTGCTCGCCGCGGTCGACGACAACCAGGACCCTGTCTCAACGGAGTAAACCGTGGGAATCTTCAATCTGAACACCTTGCCCGACACCGACGATGACGACGACGACCGACTGGACACGTCGGCGCTGACCGGCGAGCCGTCGACGCCGGACGTCGCCACCGAGATGACGCCACCGCGGGTGGAGGCACCGGGAGCGCTGCCGTCCCAGCCGCCGGCGCCGCCCCCAGCGACGACTCACGACCCCATCGACTCGGATCCTCTGAAAACCCTTGAGTTGAAACCGAAGCTGATCGAGGCGCTCTCGACGGTCTACGATCCCGAAATCCCGGTCAATATCTACGAGATGGGTCTCATTTACGATATTGATGTGGATGCCGAGGGATTGGTCGGGGTCCGCATGACCCTGACGTCGCCCGGTTGCCCGGCCGCGCAGAGCCTGCCAGGAGAGGTCAAGGCGAAAGCGAAGTCGGTGCCCGGCGTGACCGATGCCTGGGTCGACGTCGTCTGGGAGCCGACCTGGGAAATGAGCAAGATGAGCGACGCCGCCAAACTGCAACTCGGCCTTCTCTGAGGGTTTTCCTGGCGAGGCGTCCGCAGAGGGCGGACGTCGCGGCATCGGCTCAGCGGGGTCACAGCCCGGTCTGCGATCAGACGGTGGGGCCTTCCGGCTGACCCTCAACCGCGGCGATCCGCTCGACGTCGGGAGCGGCCACGGCGCCCGTTCTCCGTTGTCGGTTGCGTCCGGCCCGGGACTGCGGCAGAATGCCCCAGGACACCGCTGCTCACCGTCGTTCAGAAAATCAGCCGTCGCCACCGTTGGCGATTCGGAGTGCTTCTCGTCGTCGCGTCGCTCTTCGACCCGGGGTTCGTGGAAAGAGGCTAGCTCGCGCGTTTTCGTCCACGGTGGAGGTTTACCCGACCGGCTGGAAGGAGTGAGAGCTCATGAGGAGATGCCCGCGCTGTCTGATCGTATCTGCTGTTCTGTTCGCCGTCGCCTGTGGAGGGGCGGCAACCCCCGAATTACAACTCATTGAGGACGCGGCGGAGGCGATGGGTGGTCTCCGCAGCGTGAGCCAGACCACGGCGCTGACTGTGGAAGGCGAGGGGCGTACCTTTCGTCTGGGTCAGAACACCCGCCCGCGTGCCGATCTGCCCTATTACGAAGTGGCGAACTACGTGCTCCAGGTCGACTACGCGAATCAGCGGTGGCGGCTGAGTCAAGACCGCACGACGACCTTCCTGACCGGCGGGCCGCTCTACGGCGCCAGGCAGACGTATGGGCTGGATGGTGACGTGGCCTACGACGAACAGGGTGATGGCGCCGTGCGGGCGTCGGACCAAGTGGCGGCCGACCGTTGGGCCGAGATGTATCACAACCCGCTCGGCATCGTGCTGCTGGGGCTCGACGAGACATCAACCGTGAGCAATCTCCGGGAAGAGGGGGCCGAGCGGGTGGTCGATGTCGTGGCCGCCAACGGCACCCAGTTCACGCTGCACGTCAGCGGCGACACCGGGCTGCCGAGCAAGGTGATGTCGTCGTCGTACCATCCGAACCTGGGTGATGTCGCGATCGAGACCCTGTTCGACGGCTACCAGGAGATGGGCGGGCTGGGAGGGTTCCAGGCGCGGCTGACCTTGCCGCGTAACTACACGACCAACCTCGACCGGTTCACGATCTCAAGGTACAGCACCACGGCCGACACCAACGCCGACATCGGTGATCTGTCGGCACCGGCGGATGTGCGCGCGGCCCCCGTGCCGATCGCGACGGCGACGGTGGACGTCGACGAAGTCACGGACGGCGTCTGGCGTATGGCCGGACAGTCGCACCACAGCGCGCTGTTGGAGTTCGAAGATTTCCTCGTCTTGGTCGAGGCGCCGCAAAGCGAGGCGCGGACCTTGGCGGTGATCGAGCGCGCGCGCGAACTACGGCCCGACAAGGATTTGCGTTACGTGGTCAATACGCATCACCACTTCGACCACTCAGCCGGCATCCGGGCCGCGGTGTCCGAGGGGTTGACCGTCGTGACCCATCGGACCAATCGGTCGTTTTACGAGGATATGGTCGCTCGCCGGCACTCCATCGTGCAGGATGCGCTGACTCGCAATACCCAGCCGCTGACGCTCGAGGCGGTGTCGAGCGAAGAGCCCTTCGAAATCACGGACGGGCGGCGCACGCTCCAAATCCTCACTGTCGTCGATGACCCCCACGCCGAGGGGATGCTCATGGCGTATCTGCCGCGCGAGCGGATCCTGTTTGAAGTCGACGCGTTCTCGCCGTCAGCGGCGGCGTCGCCGTTCGCCGAGACGCTGTTGCGCAACATCGAGGACCGCGGCCTGCCGGTCGAGACCATTGTGCCGCTGCATGGCGAGATCGCCACGCTCGAAGACTTGGAAAACGCGGTGGAACAAGAAGCGCAGGCACAGTAATCAGATTGCCGGGCGGGTAGGGCCGTGACGTGGACACGCCCGCCCGGCGGTCCTTTCGCTCCCCCCTTGGAGACTGCCGTTCAGTCCGGGCGTCCGATGTTCGATCAATAACTCGACCGTCGGCCCCGCGTCATGTGTTCCGACCACACGCGTTCTCACTCACAGAACGTCGGTCGGCTCATGGTCCGCTTCAGCGTGAGAGAACAGCGCGCTGCTCAATTGAGGATGGTTCTATATGGATGTTGTGTGCCTGGACTTGGAAGGTGTTCTGGTGCCGGAGATTTGGATTCAGTTCGCGCAAGTCGCCGGCATCGACGCCCTCAAGAAGACGACACGTGACGTGGCGGATTATGACGAACTGATGCGGTTTCGGCTGGATGTGTTGCGGCAGCACAAGCTGGGGCTTCGCGAAATCGAGTCCGTCATTCAGACCATGTCTCCGCTTGATGGCGCGGCCGAGTTCCTTGATGGCCTGCGGGAGCGGTATCAGGTAGTGATTCTGTCGGACACGTTTTATGAGTTCTCACGTCCGCTGATGGCCCAACTCAACTGGCCCACGCTCTTCTGCCATCACCTAGTTGTCGAGGCCGGCGGCGAGGTGAGCGGCTACACGATGCGCCAACCAGAGCCCAAGAACAGTTCTGTGGCCGCGCTGCAGTCACTCAATTTCAACGTGATCGCAGCCGGCGACTCGTACAACGACACCGCAATGCTGGCGCAGGCCGATCATGGTTTTCTCTTCCGCTCGCCAGCCAATGTGATTGAGGCGTTCCCCCAGTATCGACACACAAACGACTATGACGAGCTGCGCCGACTGATAGACAGCGTCAGTCGCTAGGTTTCCGAGCGAGCCGTCCGTCTGGCGGCGTTGCTGCGTCGGTCATTACGGCGCGCGCACGGGGGCGCCCTTAGGGCTCCAACCAAAACAAACTGCCCACCTGGGCCGCCGGGGCATCCCACCCGCCGGCGTTGTTCGTCGCTTGCATACCCCCGGTATGCGCGCTCCTCGCGCCTTGTCGGGCGGGCGCCGCGACGCCCCAAGATGGCCAGCCTATTTTGGTCAGAGCCCTTAGTTGACGGGGATTTCGAAGCCGAACGCGGCGATCTCGGCGACGGTCATCTCGATGACATTGACGTCCAGCGTGATTGGCGTCAGCGGTTGGTCATTGGCATCGGTGTCGACCCTCACAATCTGGTCGACGAGGTCCATCCCGTCGAACACCTGACCGTAGACGGTGTAGTTGTCGTCGAGCCGGGCGATACCATCCCGGTTCTGCACGATGTAGAACTGGCACACCGCCGACAGTTTTCTGGGGTT
>CAUZAY010000239.1:0-6684 GCA_963577695.1 Vicinamibacteria bacterium
GCGACATTGGGTCGACAGGTGCGACGCTTGCTCGCCGACCCCCGCGCCACGCGGTTCATGGACGACTTCGTCGGGCAGTGGCTGCAGATGCGCAACATCTTCTCGCAGGATCCGGACGGCGCGCTGTTTGCCGGGTTCAACGATTCGCTGCGCAAGGCGATGGTGCGCGAGACGGAGCTGTTTTTCCGGAGCCAAGTCCGGGAGGACCGGCCGATTCAGGACCTGCTCCGGGCCGACTACACCTTTCTGAACGAACAGCTCGCGCGTCACTACGGTGTCGCAGACCTGTATGGCAGTCACTTCCGGCGCCACGACTGGGACGATGACCGCCGGCACGGGCTGTTGGGTCAGGCCAGCCTGCTCACGGTGACCTCGTACGCGAATCGGACGTCGGTGGTGCTACGCGGCAAGTGGGTGCTTGAAACGCTCCTCGGCGCGCCGCCGCCCCCGCCTCCGCCCAACGTGCCGCCGCTGGCCGAGAACGATCGTCGCCAACCGACCTCGCTCCGCGAGCGGATGGAGCAGCATCGCGCCAGCCCGGTCTGTGCGAGTTGCCACGCCCGGATGGATCCACTCGGCTTCGCGATGGAGCACTTCGACGCCATCGGGCGATGGCGCGAGCGCGACGGCGGGGCCGCCATCAACTCTACGATTACCTGGAAGGGTGACACGGTCGACAGTCCCCGCGCGTTCCGCGAAGCGCTGCTGGCCTCGGGCGACGAATTCACCCGGACGGTGGCCGAGAAGCTGATGACGTATGCCCTCGGACGCGGAGTCGACTACTACGACGCACCCGTCCTGCGCCGCATCGTTCGCGAGCTGGAGCGCAACGACCATCGGTGGTCGTCGTTGATACTCGGTATCGTCACGAGCGACCCGTTCCAGATGCGCCGCGCCTCGGACGCTGAGGCCGTCGCGGCGGCACAGCCATAGTTTCGTAGCTGCGAGTCCTGAGACCCGCTCAGAGAGACTGCCGATGTTCATCACCAAGATGCATCTCCCCCGACGCACCGTCCTCCGCGGGCTTGGGGCCACCTTGGCCCTGCCGCTGCTCGACAGCATGGTCCCGGCGCTGACGGCGCAGAGCCGGACCGCGGCGGCCCCGGTCACCCGGTTCGGCGTCTTCTATGTCCCGAATGGCATGTCGATGCCCTACTGGTACCCGACGACCGAAGGCCCGCTCGACGAGCTGCCGCCGACGCTGCGCTCGCTCGAGGCGTTCAAGGACCGTGTCTTGATCTGCGGCGGCCTTGACGACGAGTCGGCCAATCTGGTCAAAGGGGGCGGCGACCACGCGCGATCGGCCGGCACCTTTCTGACCTGCGTTCCCTACAAGATCACCAACGGCGCCGATGTCTCCAACGCCGTCTCCATGGACCAGATCGCGGCGCGCGAGCTGGCCAAGGAGACACAGCTCGCGTCGCTCGAGCTTGGTATCGAGTCGAACGCGATGCTTGGCAATTGTGACGGCGGCGCGAGTTGCGCCTACACCAACACGATCGCCTGGCGCACCGCGACCACGCCGCTTCCGATCGAGAACGATCCCCGCGCCGTGTTCGAGCGTATGTTCGGCACGACGGGCAGCACGGACCCGGCGGCCCGGCTGGAGCGCATGCGACGCGACCGCAGCATTCTGGATCTCGTCGGCGCCGAGCTCAAGGGGTTGGAGCGCGTGGTCGGCCCTGGCGACCAGGTCAAGGTCGAGGAGTATCTGGAGGCGGTGCGTGACCTCGAGCGACGCATCACGATGGCCGAAGAGCAGAACACGCGCGAGTTGCCGGTCGTCGACCAGCCGGTCGGCGTGCCGAACGACTACGCCGAGCACGCCAAGCTGATGATGGACCTGCTGGCCCTGGCGTATCAGACCGACCTGACCCGGATCAGCACCTTCATGCTGGCCCGCGAGGTCAGCGGCCGGGCCTACCCGGAGATCGAGGTGTCCGACTCGCACCATCCGCTGTCGCACCACCAGGACGAGCCGGCCAAGCTCGAGCGGCTGCACAAGATCAACGAATACCAACTCCAGCAGTTTGCGTACCTGGTGGAGAAGCTCGACGCCTTGCCCGAGGGCGACGGGTCGATGCTCGACTCGACGCTGTTTCTCTATGGCACCGGCATCAGCGACAGCAACACACACTTCCATGATGACTTGCCGATCGCTCTGGTTGGCGGGAAGAACGCGGGGGTCAGAGGGGGACGCTACATCCGGTATCCAGCGGACACGCCGCTGGCCAATCTGCACGTCACGATTCTCGAAAAACTGGGAGTGCCGGTCGAGGCGTTCGGCGACAGCACCGGGCAACTCGATCGACTCACCGGGGTGTAGGTCTTCTGACGGGCGCCAGCGTGGACGGTGTTGCTTCCTTGGTCACGGCCCGCCTCCTGGCTGCTCGCTCGTCGCGCCTTGCCACGCGGATGCTTCGTCAGAACACCGCTCTGCTGGTTGCGCTGATCTGGTGTCTGACCGCACCGTCGCCCGCGTCGGCGCAGGATACGCCGTATCCGATCTTTACGGCGAACCATCTCGACGCCACGATGAAGACGTTGGGCCCGAACGTCGCGGGCCTCCGAGCCGCGTTGCGGGAGGGGGACTTTTCGACGGCGAAGGAGCGAGCCATTCGGTCCCGCGAGCAGCTCGCGGTCACGGTGACCTTCTGGCGCGACCGCGAGCGTGATGACGCGGTGCAGTCGATCCGTGACGTGCTCGATCAGTTCGACGCGCTCGATGGTCTCCTCTCGACTCCGGAGGTTGACGTGGCCGGGGTGGAGTCGAGGCTCGACGGAATCCGCAACGGCTGTCAGGGGTGTCACGCTGTGTATCGCGAGGAGGACTCCGCCACCGGCGACTACCGGCTGAAGCAGAGTGCCCTGTGAGCACGTGCGACCCGGACAGTAGAATGCGACAGGTGTTCGTCGATCCCTAATTGAGAAGGACACAGACACACGATGCAATACATCGGACACACGGCGGTGGGGGTCGTTTTGTTGGCAGGCGTCATCGGCTGTGCGGCGCCCGCCGAGGAGTCCGGCGCGTCGGGTGGTGACCCGATGACCGAGGACCCGGTCACGGAGGCGCCCGTGGACCCCACGGCGATACGTCCCTTTGAGATTGCGGTGGCGGACGCGGTGCTCGAGGACCTGCAGGCCCGCCTGGCCAACACCCGGTTGCCTGATCAACTCGATGGCGTCGACTGGGACTACGGCACCGAGTTGGGCTATCTGACCGAGTTGATTGCCTACTGGCGGGATGGGTTCGACTGGCGCGAGCAGGAACGTCGGCTGAACGAGTTTGACCAGTTCAAGACGGTGCTCGACGGCCTCGACACACATTTCATCCACCAGCGCTCCGCGGAGCCGAACGCGATCCCGCTGATCATCACGCACGGTTGGCCGGGGTCGATCGCCGAGTTCACGAAGATCATCGGCCCGTTGACCGACCCGGTCGCGCACGGCGGGTCGGCCGAAGACGCCTTCCACGTCGTGGCGCCGTCGATGCCCGGGTATGGCTTTTCGGACAAACCGCGCGAGCGCGGTTTCGGGCCGGAACAGATTGCCGAGGTCGGGGCCCAGTTGATGGCGCGCCTCGGGTACGACCGCTACGGCATCCAGGGCGGCGACTGGGGGGCCATCGTCAGCCGCTGGCATGCGTTCAACCATCCCGAGCAGGCGGTCGGATTGCACATCAACATGTTGATTGCCGGGCCCCCGCGCGGTGTCGACGACCCGACGGAGGGCGTTCCGCCGGAAGAGTTGGAGCGGTCTCAGGCCCGATCGTCGTTCTACAACACCGCCGAGGCCGGGTATTCGTCGATCCAGGGGACGAAGCCGCAAACGGTGGGCTACGCACTCAACGATTCGCCGGCCGGACAGGCGGCCTGGATCGTGGAGAAGTTCCGCGCCTGGTGCGATTGTGACGGCGACGCCGAGTCGGTGTTCACCCGCGACGAGCTGCTCACCAACATCATGATCTATTGGGTCACTCAGACCGCGACCTCGTCGGCGCGTCTCTACTACGAGAGCCGCAATGCGTCGACCTCGCGCCCGATGGGACGCGTCGAGGTGCCGACCGGTGTCGCCGTCTTCCCCTACGAGCTATTCATCGCTCCGCGGAAGTGGGCCGAGGCGTCGTACAACGTCACCCACTGGACCGAGATGCCGCGCGGCGGGCACTTCGCGGCCATGGAGCAGCCGGAACTGCTGGTCGACGACCTCCGCGCTTTCTTCCGCCCGCTACGGTCGGGCAACTGACGATGCGCCCTCTGCTACTGAGCGGCTTGCTGACGGTGTCCGCGGCCCTGGGGACCTGCGCACCCCCCACGGATGTCGCCCCTGAGGCGTCGCCGGCCGAGACCGCCAGTCAGCGTGACGCGCCGGAGACGGTGGCGTCGCTTCCGGAACCGACGTTTCATCACCTGCACATCAATGCGGTCGACCCCGAGGCATCGCTCGAGTGGTGGCAAACCGTCTGGCCGGCCGGTGAGGTCACGGATGTGGCTGGGTTCCCGGCGTTTGCGGCCGACGGTGTCTACCATCTCTATACCGAAGTCGACGAGCCGGCGCCCGGAGGGTTCGATGTGGACCGCCACCATGCGGTGCCGCAGAGCGCGTTCTGGACCACCGGCCCCAGCACCGACGGGTTGGCTTTCTTCGAACGACTCAGCGGTCTCGATCCGGCCGGGGACCGTTTCCGCTTCCTCCCGGTCTACACCGGTCCAGACGATGAGGACGGCGTGCTGCACTCAGGCCTGGCGCCTTATGGGGACCGGCTGCTCACCGTGGCCGAGCTCGAAGCCCTGGCGGGTTCGCCGCCAGAGCGCGGGCCGAACAGTCAGGACTTTGGCTATCTGGTCGACCCGGACGGCGTGCTCCTCGAGTTCAACGGCAACGCCGAGACCGAGGACCTGTTCTATGGGCATTTGCACTTCTGGCACGAAGCGCCGCTGTGCGCCGTGAACTGGTATATCGAGCACCTCGGCGCTCGGGGTACAGTGCGCGACCCGTGCGACGTGGAACGCGGTCCGGTGAGCTATCCGACGTTCTTTCCGGTGGGACAGTTGCGACAACCGATCGGGACGGTCCGCGTGGCCAACACGGGGCTGATGTGGTACACCCGGCAATGTCGCGATGGACGATGCGGCGAAGGGGCAGATGGTCCGCTGGTTCCCTCGCGGGGCCAAGTGGTGGATCACATGGGGTTGAGCTACCCTGACCTCGACCCGGTCATCGCCCATTTGGAGGCGGCGGGTATCCCCATCGTCGAAGGGCCGTATCCGTTCGGTGGGTCGCGCGCGATTCTCATTGAGGACCTGGACGGGCTGGCACTGGAGTTGATCGAGGCACCGTAGGACGGAGACCGAATTACATGCAATCAGATACCAACGTCTCTCGGCGGGTCTTTCTCGGCGCGCTTGGCGCGCTTGCGGCGGCGCCGCGATCGTTCGCCCAGGCCGGTCCTCCGATTCCGATCACGTCGATCAATCACATGACGATCAGCGTCACCGATCCGGCGCGATCGCTCGAGTGGTATCAGGGTCTCTTTGGGATGCCGATCGCGGCCCGGCAGGCGAACACCGTCATTCTTCGCCTCGGTGACGGCCCGCAATTCATGGCCATCGGCGGGGGGGCCAGCGACAATCCCGGTATCAACCATTTGTGTCTGTCGACACCCAACTTCGACGACGACCGCCTCGTGGGTATCCTGGGTGAACACGGCGTGCGGTCGGCCCGGACCTCCGGACCAATGGAGGTGCGCGTGAGGATGCGGGGCGCCGACTTCGGCGGCGCTCCCGAGGGGACCCCCGAGCTGTACTTCGGCGACCCCGACGGCATCGTGATCCAACTGCAGGACGACACCTACTGCGGTGGCGAGGGCGTGCTGGGTGAAACCTGTCTGGCGCGGCCTGAGCCGGCCCAGACATCCGGCCTGCTGCGGATTCGCGAGTACAACCACTTCACGCTGTTTGTGACCAACGCGGAGCGGTCCATCGCGTTGTACCAGCAGCTCTTCAGCATGGCGGTCGACACCTACCAGGGCGCGATGCCCGTACTGCGAGTCGGGGCCGGCAAGCAATTCCTCGCCTTGGCGCCGGCCGGTGGCGGCCCCACGGGGCCGATCATTCACCATGCGTCTCTGGTGGTGGACGACTTTGATCCGGATCGCATTCAGGGTGTGCTGGAGGGCTATGGCATCGCGCCCCGTGGCGATGCGCCCGGACCGGCGGGTCCGCTGCAGTCCTATGTCACGATGCGGATGCCCAACCGTGGCGGGGCGCCAGGCGGCACCCCGGAGCTGTACTTCACCGACCCCGACGGCATTCTCATTCAGCTCCAGGACGCTCGGTATTGCGGCGGCAATGGGTATCTCGGCGAAGAGTGCGGTACGCCGGAGAACCCGACCGGGAGGGTGTAGGAGCCAGGCTGCGAGTCTTGCCCCACAGGGTGGTGGTTTTGTGGCGCAGGCCTTCAGGCCTGCGAGGCGACGCTTGGGCTGTGGCCCACCGTCGACCGACGTGGAGCTGAGGGAACCAACAGAATGGCAGAGACGGAGACGCGGCAGAAATGGTCTCTCTTGAAGTCGGGCGCCATCGCGCTGGTGGCGTCGGTCGTCGCCAACCATTTCATTCAGGCCGGTGCCTTGGCTCTGTTCGACATTCCCCACGAGTTTCCGCCGCTGCATGGCGCCGG
>CAUZAY010000240.1:0-6652 GCA_963577695.1 Vicinamibacteria bacterium
TGGACGTCGAGGCGCCCGTCCGGCAAGGCGTGAGGAGTGCATATACCGGCGGCCTGTGACCGAGGACGCAACAACGCCAGACGCGATGCCCCGCCCGAGGACCTAGGTTTAGGAATCTCCTAGCCACGGTCCGGACCCGTAGGGCAAGGCTTTAGCCTTGCCTCGCAGGCCTGAAGGCCTGCGCCACACAACCGACCCAAGTGAGCTCTAGTGTTCCGTGGTAACAGTCCCGCTGCACGGGCTCGATGTTGAATCCGGCCGATCGGCGTTGTTCCAGGACACTAACAGCGTGAGGATGGCATGAGTCGCATCGAGACCGTTCGGAACGACCGTTTTGTTCCAGTCGCTGGTCGACGACGTCATTCAGCGGGGTCGATTGGCCGACGGGTCGACGGACACGACGCGCCCCACCATGACCCATCCACTGGTGAGCGCGGCGACAGCCTTTGTCAAGCATCTGCACGACGGCATTGACCCACCCGACACGGCCCCAGATGAGGTGTCCGCGGTCGAGGGCGGCAGCGTCGGGTGGGAGTGCATCAAATTGACCGGTGAGCTGTTCGAGTCCGACGACGAGCGGGTCAAGGAGCTTGAGGACGCGCTGAAGGGCAGCACTTGCGATCCTCAGTGGGCCGAGGCGATCACTGAATATCTCAAGTACTTCGGTGCGGATGGGAAGAAGAACGCCATCCCGTATGTGACGTATGAGCACATGTCCGATTTTGTCCTCGAAACGTTGCCTCGCAATGCGCGGGTCGCCATCGTGGGCGACTGGGCCACCCGGACGCCAGACGCCGAGGCCCTGATGCGGCAGGTGGCGATGCACCGGCCGCACGTACTGCCTGGCATCGGGACAAGATCCGCCGCTTCGCGGCCCAAGGCGGGCGGTCGATACTCTTCTTGCATCACCAGCTGTTTTCCGCTACGACCTGATCGGGGGGGAGACGTCGAAGCCGGCCGGGCAGGAGGCGTTCAACCCCAGGTTACTGGCAAGCTTCCGGGACGAGATGCAGCACGGGCAGGTGTCGGCCTGGTTCTGGGGCCACGAACACAACCTGGAGATCTACGAGCCCTACGGGCCGTTGGTCAAGGGGCGTTGCCTGGGCCACGGCGCGATCCCGGTCTTCACGCAGCAGGACCCGTATTCCGTAGCCGACGGCATTCCCAACCCGCCGCGACTCATCTGCGATCCCAAGACGGGCGAAGAAGTGCGACTGGAGACGGATGACGAAGGGGTATACGCTCACGGCTACGCCATCCTCGACCTCGACGATGACCGGTGCCGAGCCGCGGCGAGCTATTACGTCGAGACCGACGCCACGACGCCCATCTACCGGGAAGCGCTCGAGTAGCTACGCCCGGATCGGGCCTTCGGCTGCTAGTCCCGCACCGCGCGGCCGGCGGCGAGAGCGGCGTCGACGGCCGTCGGCAGACCACCACCGGCGCGGCCGGCGCCCAGAATGGTGAAGCCCTGGGCTATTCGGCCGGGCATGTCGGCCTCACTCGCCGTGATGCCGCACGCAACCCCGTGTCGCACGCAGGCATCCACCACCGTTTGAATCGCCGCCTCCACGCCTGGGTCGTCGCGGGCGACACCCAGCGAGTTGGAGAGGTCGCTGGGACCGAGGTAGAAGCCGGCGACGCCCGGCACGGCGGCGATCGCCTCGACGTTGCGCACCGCCTCGGTGGATTCGATCATCATGAGGGCCACCAGATCGCCGGCTGGATTGAGCGGCCAGGTGTCGGCGTGGCGAACGTAGTCGGCCGTCGACAGGCCCCAGAACCAGGCGGCCGCCGTCGGTCCCGAGCCCCGTAGTCCGCGTGGCTCGGGATACCGTGCGTCGCGGCGCTGCGGGTACCGCATCGATTGCACCGCGCGTCGCGCCTGGTTCGCGGTTTCGATCGCGGGGAAGATCAGTCCCATGACGCCGATATCGAGCGCCTGTTTCGCCGCCCACTGGGGCGATTCCCGACCATACGGCGCCAGCCGGACCAACGGCGTCACGGTCTGCGCCACGCTCCCCTGTTCGGCCACGGCGGCCCGGTCGGTCAAACCCAAGAGAAATGTCTGGAGGGCCACGAAGTCCATCGGGCCATGTTCCATGTCGACGTAGACGTAGTCGAGGTCGGACCGACCCAACGACCGGGCGTTCTCGAGTGAGAGGTCGTAGGTGCTGACCCCGAACGCGAGATCGCCGGTGGCGAGCTTCGCGATCAGGGGGCTGAGAGGTTCCTCCGGCGGCTGGGTCGCAGCCCTGACAAAGGTCAGGTGCGTTGCGATCACACATAGCGCGGTCAGGAGCCAGGAAAGCCTGTGTGTCGTGTGATGTGATCGGTGAGTAGGCATGGTCCACCCTCTGAGGGCGGTCGGCGATCATCACGAGCCTCGGCCGAGGCTGACCTACACTACTACGTTTGGCTACCCTCGAAGGCTCCCGGCGGTGGACCGTCACCCGCCGGCACGTGCTGGCCCTGTCCGCCGTCCGGAATCTGGTACACCGCCTCGCGATAGAATGACAACAGTCGAAGGAGGGTCGCATGAGCTACCAGGTTCTCGTCCACGCCGTCGCCACACTCGCGGCGACGTCGGTTATCTCTCTAGGTGCCGTCATCCCGGCCGGCGCCCAAACCGAGTCGACCGACTGGACCCCGCCGCGACTGTCCAACGGGCGGCCCGATCTGCAGGGCGTGTGGCTCAGCAACACGGCGACGCCGTTGCAGCGTCCCCCCGTGTTTGCCGGGCGAGCGTTTCTGACCGATGAAGAGGTCGCCACCCTGCGTGCGCGGGCGGAGCGGATCTTTCGGAACGGTCGAAGTGCCTTCACGACCCCGGAAGGCGCGTTCTTCGCCGCGTTGAACGACGTCGACACCTACGACGGCGCGTCCTCGACCAGTAGCTCGATTGGGATGGTCGACGTGGAGATCACCAATCGGACGTCACAGGTCATCGACCCGCCAGACGGTCGCATTCCGGCCCTGACAGCGGCCGCGCAGGCTCGCGAGGCCGCCGTTGGTACCGGGTGGGATTTCAAGACCGGTCCCGAAGATCTCAACAACTTTCACCGGTGCGTGACGACCGGGGTGCCCAGGCTGGGTGGAAACTTTGGTGCCGGCCCGTACACCTTCTATCAAATCATGCAGACGTCGGCTCACCTGGCGTTCATCAGCGAAGCATTCCATGATGCCCGGCTCATCGCACTCAGCGGGCACCCTCATGTGCCGGAGACCATCCGACAGTGGAATGGTGATGCGCGAGGGCACTGGGACGGCGACACGCTAGTGATCGAAACGCGCAACTTCTCGACCGGGAGCTATTTTCGCGGTTCGGCGGATGGACTCCGTCTTGTCGAGCGGCTGACCCGCACCGGCCCCGACACCATCACCTATCAGCTCACCTTCACCGACCTGACCACGTGGGCCTCGCCCTGGACCGCGGAGATCCCGCTCAAGCGTCGCGACCAGACGATCTACGAATTCGCCTGCCACGAGGGCAACGTTTCCATGCGGGGCATGCTCCGAACGGCGCGGCTGGCAGAGGAGGGGACCGCTCGTTGAGGCCAGGACCGCGTGAGGCGTTATCGACGGCGGGCGACCTGGCGGGTCTACCGGACGATGTCGCCTAGCGCTCCCACAGACGCGTCTGTGGTTGAAACTGGCTCCACGCGAACCAGAACGCCTCGTGCGCGGGGATTTCCTCGCTGTCGATGAACGCGCGTAGGCCCCCGGAATCTGGCTGCAGCGTCACGCCGCCCAGCGCGACCTCTTCGCCGGCTTCCAGTGCCAAACGCGCCGACCCCACCGGGAACGCCACCGGGATGCCATCCGCGTCCTGGACCCCGAGCACGACCTCGTGCACGCCCAGTCGCGGGTCGACATCGCCGACGGGAAAGATCGGCCCGGCCTCATCGCGGCCGCGTAGCGGGTCGGGTGGGTAGCTCCGGCCAATGCCTCCATCCTCCGCGATGATGGTGGTGTCCGGATGCGCCGCCCGCCACGCTCCCCAGGGCGAGGTCACGACGGTGGTCTGATTGAACGTCACATCGGCGTCGAGCAGCGGGCCGGAGATGGCTTCTCCGGTAAAGGTGTCGACGGCGGAAAACGTCGTGATGTCGTACATGAACTTGTTCGATCGTGAGAGCAACCCGGACGTCCGCAACAGCGGCGCGAAGCCGTCGACATCATCGGTGAAATAGGCCTGCGCCGACAGACACAGGGTGCAGTACGGGATGGCCAGACGCCGCCCGCCGAGGGTGTCGTTGACCATCTCGTGCACTTCCATGATGTTCTTCGGGTAGGCGCGGGCCTCGCCGTTGACGACGACCCCAAACACCAGGGCGTCGTCGGGGTACCAAGACCCGCCAGCCGCGTCGGTCACGGCCGGCTCGTCCAGGGCCGGGATGCAGCCTCGGGGGCAGACCTCACCGGCCGTGGCGACGGGACGGTCGTCGATGAAGACGCCACCCCACCCGATGAGCCGCCAATCGATGGCGGAGTCCTCGTCATCGAAGAACGGCGCCCAGCGCGGTTCAATCAACAGGAACAGGTCACGTTTGAGCTGCCGGTAGTTCGGAGGAGCCGGCAGGTCCCACGCCAAGATCCGGTCGCCCATGGCGGTGAACGGCTCGCCAGCGAACTCGGCGCCGCTGAGCTCTTCGAACGCCTCGACCACGACCGGGACGCCGTCGCGTGTCGCCAGCCGCAGCAGGTCATACAGGTACCACAGGAGGCGACCGTCCCCGGACCTGCCGATCGCGCGCACCGCGTCAGTGGGAAAGCGTTGTTGCCGCAGGGCCGCCGCGATGCTCGCCAGGGCCTCGCGCACCGGGCCGGCCAGCGCGCCGTTGCCCGCCGCGGGAGTCGTCGGGAACGGTTGCCGGTCCTTGTCGAGCAGGCCCGCGGGGTTCTGGGATTGGCTCTGGGCCGAGAGCGGATCGGCGCCGCCGCACGCGCCGAGCAGCATGGCCGTCGCCAGCACGCCGACAAGCGGCCCGTGGGGCAAGTCCCGCCGCATTCGGGCCAGAACGCCTCCGACTGACGGTTGGCCACGCGAGGTCATGGCTGCCAGGTTCGGTGCGTCGTTGGGGCTACGCGTCCGGCAGGGCGAAGGCGACCAGGCGAGGACCCCCGCCGACCGTGAGGGCGATGTACTGCCGGCCGTCGACCATGTAGGTCATCGGAGTCCCGATCGCTCCGGACGGGAGGTCGACCGAGGTCAGCTCTTCACCCGATGCTTTGTCGTAGGCGACCAAGCGCGGCCCCCCGGATGAGCTGCCCGCGGTCAGGCAGTAGATCAGCAAGGTCTTCGTCAGCAGCGGGCCGTTGGTGCCGTTGTCACCACCCAGCGGGGGCAGGTTGAGGTCGCGAAGCCGCGGGTGATTGCGGATGCGGTCACCGTTGCCGGTTGGCACCACCCACGCGTAGTCGCCGGTGTTCATGTCGATGGCCGACATGCGGGAGTACGGCGGTTTGAGTAGCGGGAGCCCTTGCGGCATCTGTGGCCCGGTCCGAATGCCCTGTCTGAGCTGTTCCATACGCCGGGCTTCCGGCGCGCCGTGCGTATACGCCATGGTCGAACCAGAGGCCGCGTCTGGCGCGTAGAGCCCGATGACGGAGGCCTGATTGCGCGAGGGGATGTACAGCATGCCAGTGTCGGGGTCGACCGCGCCGCCAGCCCACCCCGCGGTGCCTCCCGGCGGCGGACGCATGATGGTGCCGCGGGTCTCGCCCTCCACCGGACGGGTCGGGGGTTGGAACAAGGGGCCGAGCGTGAAGCCTTCGACCGCCTCAATCGCCATCTGCCGTATCTCTGGGGTGAAGTCGACCAGGTCGTCGATCGTGACGCCCTGGTAGTCGAACGGTGCCGGTCGCGTGGGGAACGGCTGGGTGGCTGCGGGGACCTCGCCCGGCATGTTCGTCTCTTGCGGCACCGGTCGTTCCTCGATCGGCCACACTGGTTCGCCGGTGACGCGGTCGAACGTGTAGACGAACCCCTGCTTGCTGACCTGGGTGATCGCCTTGATGTCGCGGCCATCCACGGTGATATCGAGCAGGTTCGGGTGGGTAGGGAAGTCGTAGTCCCACAATCCGTGATGCACGGCCTGGAAATGCCAGGCTCGCTGCCCGGTCTCGATATCGACCGCGATCAGGGTCTCGGAATACAAGTTGTCGCCGAGCCGATCTGCCCCGTAGTAGTCGTTGGTGGTGGTACCTGTGGGCAGATACACGTAGCCGAGCTCATTGTCGCCGGCAAGCATCGACCAGACGTTGGCGTTGCCGGAGTAGCGCCACGACTCGTTGGCCCAGGTGTCGGCGCCGTATTCGTCCGAGCTGTTGGGGATGGTGTGGAAGTCCCACGAATGCTCGCCGGTGCGGACGTTCCAGGCGCGGACCCAGCCGGGGATCGATTCCTTGGTGATGCGACGGTCGGCGATGTGTGAGCCGTGGATGACCCGGTCGCGGACAACGATCGGCGGCGAATGGATACCGTAGAGCAGCGCGTTCAGGTAGTCCCGTTCCCCGCGGTTCGCGCGGGGGACACCGACCATGGCGTCGACCATGCCGCTGCCGTCGGGGCCGAAGTCGGCGCAGGGCCGACCGGTCTTGGCGTCGGCGCACACCAGATACCCGTTGCCAGTGCCCCAGAAGATCCGCT
>CAUZAY010000241.1:0-6635 GCA_963577695.1 Vicinamibacteria bacterium
GCCAGCGACACCATCGCGTATCCCTGCATCCATGGTCCCGGCACCACCCACCTCGATGCGTTCGCGCATGTCTTCTTCGACGGCAAGATGTGGAACGGCTACGACGTCGACGGCCTGGTCACGATGGAAGGTGGCGCGGCCAGGAACTCCATCATGGCGGTGAAGGACGGTCTGGTGACGCGCGGCGTGCTCTACGACATCCCACGTCTGAAGGGCGTGCCGTATCTCGAACCCGGCACGCGGATCACCGTCGCGGATCTGGAAGCGTGGGAAGCGCGGACCGGCGTGCGGGTCGGACCGGGAGACGCCTTTCTCGTTCGCTGGGGACGCTGGCTGCGACAGGAAGACATCGGACCGTTCGATACCGGTCGGGAGGCAGCCGGACTGGACAACAACGTGATTCCGTGGCTACGAGAACGAGATGTGGCCATCGCCGGATGGGAAACGCCTGGGTACGCGCCGCAACCGGACGGCGACTTGACCCGCACCGCGCTCCACAATTTTGCCTTGACGATTCTGGGTATCCAAATTCTGGACCGCGCCGATTTCCAGGCCCTGGCCACCGCGGCCGCCGAACGTGAGCAGTGGGAGTTCATGGTGACGATCGCGCCGCTCCCGATCCCGAACGGCACGGGATCGCCAGTGAATCCGATCGCGATGTTCTAGGTTTTCCTGGCGACGCCAGGAAAACCCGCATTGGGTGACTCGTGTCGGTCGTAGCAAGGGCCTTCAGGCCCGCTGAACGGTCGGCGCCCCTGAAGGGGCTTGCTACGACGAGATGGCGGACGCTTCCTCGGGGGACGAACGGAGCGGGCGGCCACGAAAAAAGGACGGTGGACCGCTCACCCGGTCCACCGTCCTCTGAAACCTGACGGCCGTCTCGTTACTAATTACTCGGCCAGACGACGCCCTGATGCGGGGCACGAATCGCGCCTTCTCCCTTGTAGACAAACTTCTGCAGGCGCTTGCCCTCGAACGTCTCCGTCACGTAGATGTTGCCGCTCGAGTCGGTCATGATGCTGTGCGCGCCATAGAACTGGCCGGGCTGGCGTCCACCATCGCCGAAGCTCGAGATGATCTCCATCTCGCGACGATCGATGATGTAGACCTTCTCATTCACACCGTCGGCCAGGTAGATGTATTTCTGGTCCGTGTCGCGTGAGAACGCGATATCCCAGACAGAACCGGCGCCCAGTGTGTCCTTGGCCACGAACAGCTCCTCGACATAAGTGCCATCCTTCTGGAACACCTGGATCCGGTCTCCGACACGGTCGCAGACGTAGACCAGTCCGTCGTTCGACAACTCGGCGCAGTGCACCGGGGTGCGGAACTGCTGTGGCGGCTCGGCGTTCGGGTCATAGCGCCCGATGTCCGAGTCGTCCGGCGTGTTGCCATAGGCGCCCCAAAAACGCTTAAAGGCGCCGGTGTCGGCATCCAGCACCACCACGCGCTTGTTGAAGTAACCGTCGGCGATATACGCCTCGTTGTCCTTCGGGTCGACGTAGATCTTGGCGACCCGGCCGAAGCTGTCGGTCGAGTTGCTGTTCGGCACCGCCGTTGGCTGCCCTGTCACCTGGCTGACCGGTCCCGTCATCCGGGCGCCCGCCGCGCCAACCTGCATCAGGAACTTGCCATACCGGGTGAACTTGAGGAGATGCGAGTCGGGGCCGCCGTTCCCGCCGATCCAGACATTGTCCATGTGATCGACGAAGATCCCGTGATTCGACGCCGGCCATTCGTAACCTTCGCCTGGTCCGCCCCAGGACCCGACCAGCGTGCCGCCCTGATCGAACTCCAGCACCGGCGGCGCCGGGAAACAACACTCGGCGGCGACCGGCGGATCCTGCGCGGCCGGCACTTCGCCGGCGGCCAATGCGTCGCCGCGGTGGATGATCCAGATGTGGTCACGGTTGTCGACAGACACGCCGATCGTCGTCCCGAGCAACCAGTGGTTCGGCATCGGCTTCGGCCACAGCGGATCCACTTCGAACATCGGGCCGTAGACCATGTCGCCTTGCGCAGCCTCCGTGTGGTTGAGCAACGCCTGCCCCAACCCGATCGCCGCGACCGCGGCCAGACAGGCCACCGCAAGCGCAACCCCTCGACGTCCTCTGAATTTCTGCATTCTTCTCCTTCTTCCCCCACCAGGGCACGATGCCCAAGTAGCCCGTGCCGAAAGTTCCACTGCATTCGACCGGCGCGGACTCCGGCCGACCTGCGTTGTTCATTCGAAAACGTGATCCTCAGCTATACGCGTGGCGGATGCAAGCCCGCCGTGAGCGCAACCTACGGTCGCGCTCACGATCCGCATCCGTTCGACGTCGAGTCGATCACGTAGCTCACCAGTTCGAGGTCGACCTCGACCCTCATCGCAATGTCCTTGATGACGGCCTTTTCCACCTCCGAGACATGTCCGTCGGCCCGGGCGATCACACACAGATCGCGCAGCACCTGCGCGCGGCGCAGTGGTGGTCCGCTCGATACGACCCGGCAGGTCGGCCACGATCACCGCGGGCTTCAGCGCAGGCGGCACGGCGCCCGGTCCCAGCAACCGCTCCAGTTCGGCCATCGCCTCGGGCGCGGCCGTGCCGTCGGCCGCGCAGGCCACTGCGACCCCGCCGGCAAACAGCAGACGACGCATCGTCTCGGCGGCGTCCGTCTTCGCCGTCAAGTAGCTCGGGTCCATGAGGGTCATCAGTTCCTGGACCTCGGACTCGAGCGTCGCGCGTGACGTCCCCCCGTCGGTCATGACCTCCGAGGCGGCGCACAGCTCGGCTGCCTTCAAACGCAGGGGGCTGAAGGGGTGCGTCGCGAACCAGTCACCGCGCCGTGCCTGCACATCGACATCCTGCATCTCGGCCTCCCGGCGCAGGTCACCGACCTGGGCCAAGAACTCGGCGATGCTGACCCGCACGCGGTCGCCCTTCAGCCCGGACGCCAGCTTGAAGAGACCACGGGCGGCCGGCTCGAGGCCACCAGCGCAGATCAGCCCGGCGCGATCGGCCGAGATTTCGGCGTAACGCTGCCAGGTGAACAGCTGGAGCGCCAGCTGTGCAGGCATCTTGACCTGTCCGCTCAACAATGCCCGGTTGGGATGGCGTGGTGGTCGAACAGGTAGTCCCCCACTTCGTGTCCGGCCACGAAGCGCAGTTCGTCCGGCTCAAACCCCTCGAGCAACGCCGAGGACACCATCAGCAGCAGGCGTCCCTTCTCAGGTTTGACCGCGGCCGCGTTGAACCGTGGCTCTGGGTAGACGAAGATCTCGAGTGGCCCGTCCACCCCCAGCGTGGTCCGACAGCCGTCAATGATGGCGTGGACGTCCGGCGCCATCTCGGCCGTCAGACGGGTGGCGGTCGCCAACAGATGACGCCGGGCGCCCTCGCCCAGGCCCTTCTTGGCCAGGCGCTCGATCGCCGACGTCACCGTGTGGTCCGCTAGCAGCCGCGTGCGAAGATCGCGGTCGCCCTCCGCCTGCAGATCGGTGCGTGGTGTCATCAGTCGCGAAAATTGATGAATTGGAGCGGCATGTCGACTTTCTCTTCCTTGAGCAGGCTGATGACATCCTGAAGAATGTCGCGCTTCTTGCCGGTCACTCGAAGCTGGTCTCCCTGGACCGCGACCTGGACCTTCGCTTTGGCGTCCTTGACGGTCTTGACGAGGCGCCGGGCCAGATCGCTCTCGATACCCTGACGCACCTTCACCACCTGATTGGCGTCGGCGACATTCTCTTGCGGTTCCTCCCGCTCGAGACACTTGACGTTGACCTTCCTGGCCGCCAGCTTCGCGGTGAGGATGTCGTACATCTGGCTCAGCTGGAACTTGTCGGGGGCCTTCATGGTGATGGCCGATCCCTCCAGCTCGAATTTCACGTTCTTCCCTTTGAAGTCGAACCGGGTGTCGACCTCGCGGGTCGCCTGGTTCACGGCGTTCATGACTTCCTGCATATTGACTTGAGAGACGACGTCGAAGGATGGCATCTATGTCCTTGGCTACGTGTGTCGACCGGCGAAACGCCCGGACGGGCCGTCTTCAGTGCGACCCTCAGGGCGGTGAGAAACGCCGCTGCGCCGTGGCGGAGCGAGGAACCGGACTACTTCGGCTGCGGCACGACGCGGATGTAGGGGAGCGGCTGCTGCCAGCCGTCCGGATACGTCGCCCTGGCATCTTCATCTGAGACCGACGGCAGAATGATGACGTCGTCGCCCTGATTCCAGTTGGCGGGCGTCGCGACCTTCTTCTGTGCGGTGAGCTGGCACGAATCGAGCAGTCGCAGGATCTCGTCGAAGTTGCGGCCGGTGCTCATCGGATACGTGATCGTGGCCTTGATCTTCTTGTCGGGCCCGATGACGAACACCGACCGCGCGGTGGCGTTGTTTGCCGGTGTGCGTCCTTCGCTGGTGTCGCCGGCATCGCCCGGGAGCATGTCGTAGGCCTTGACGATCTCGAGAGTGGGGTCGCCGATCAGCGGATATCCAACCGCGTGCCCTTGCGACGCCTCGATGTCCTTGGACCACTTCTCATGGTTCGTAACCGGGTCGACGCTGATCCCCAGAATCTTGCAGTTCCGCTTTGCGAACTCACCCTGCAGTCCGGCCAGCGTGCCCAGCTCGGTCGTGCAGACGGGCGTGAAGTCCTTCGGATGCGAGCACATGACAGCCCAACCATCCCCGATCCACTCGTGGAAGTTGATGGTGCCCTGCGTCGTCTCCGCCGTGAAGTCCGGCGCGGTGTGGTTGATTCTCAGTGACATCGTGCTCTCCTCTGCGTTGTTGGCGTGCTGCAACCGTTGACTCATGAAATCGGCGGGCGCACGACAGTGCGCACCCCGCGACGAAGCCCTGTCCAGCCAGAATCTGCGCAACCGTCTAGCAGCCCGTGGTAGAAGTCCCGCTGCATTCGACCGACGCTGAATCCGGCCGATCTGCGTTGTTCATCGGTCAAATACTGCCGGTATTTTCCCTCTTATCGCCTTGCCCGGCCGGTCCGGCGCCACTCTCGGTGCGACGCGCGACTTCTACCACGGGCTGCTAGTCGACTGTCCACAAGGTCAGCGACTCCACGTCTTTGACGAACAACCGGTTGCCCGACAGCGTGGGCAACGCCCAGGTTGAACTGTCGGCCACCTCGTAACGCCGCACTGGCTCAAAGCCGGTCCGGCTGTGGGGCACGACCACCAGCTCCGCGTCGTCCTCCAAGGACAGGATCGTCGTCCCCACGTTGAGAATGGCGGCGTTGTCGGCTTGACGGGGTTCGCTCGTCCACAACACTTCACCGTTGTCGAGGTCGAGCCCGAAGTACTGCCCGCTGTTGAGATGCGACAACCCGAAAAGGACGTCGTCCACGACGACCCCGTTGGTCATGTGCAGCGACACCTCGTCGGCGTGCCAGACATCCTCGGTGGTCCAGGCGTTGCCCTCCCGCACGACCCGGAACCGGGTGATCCCGTTGCCACGCCCCGACTCGATGACGTCCCCATCATAGAGACGCGGCGTTTGCGACGTGGTGCTCGACGCCGTGGTGTAGGGACGACGCCACAGCAACTGGCCGCCATCCGCCGTCACGCCAACGAAGTTCTCCTGGGTGAAGGTGATGACCTGTCGCACGCCCTCCACCTCGACAACGATCGGCGACCCGTAGGCCGGCCCGTCGCCGTCCCAGCGCCACCGCTCCTGGCCGGTGGCCGCGTCAAAGGCAGTCAGGGCCCCGGCGTCCTGCCCGCCGACATGCAGAATCACCTGGTCACCGTCGACGTACGGGGACTGGCCGGTGTGATACAGCGGTTCGACCGCGTCGTGGGGCCGTTGCCACAACTGACGTCCAGTGGCAGCATCGAAAGCGGTCACGATGCCGCTGATGCCAAGCGTGAAGAGTCGTCCATCAGCGTAGGCCGGCGTCGACTTCGGTCCGGGGCCGTGATTCCGGGTCGCCGCCACCATGTTGAACGGCGCCGGATACTTCGTGCTCCAACGGGTCTCGCCAGACCCTGCGTCAAGCGCCGTCATCACCTCGTCGTCACCCTGACGCGTAAACATGTAGACGACGTCACCGATGAGAATGGGCGAGGCGTAGCCGAACCCGACATCGACCTTCCATTGCTCGTTCAGGCTGGCCGGCCAGGCGGCCGGGGCGTTGAACCCCGTGACCGACCCGTCTCTGTTCGGTCCACGCCACTGCGGCCAGTCCTGGGCCGCCGCCTGGGGCGCGAACATGGCAACCGCTGCCACCATGGACATACCGACGCCGATGCGCAATTTCATGGTCATCTGGGGTTCTCCGCCCGTCGCGACCGGGTCGCTGGGCCCGGTAGTCGAGTGTCCTAGCCCGCATTATTCATGAACCGCGGCTGCAACGACCAATCTTCGCCGTTTCGCTTCGCGCGTTCATGAATAATGCGGGCTAGTATCGAAACAAATATTGGACCTTCATGAACACGGCCCGATTCGTGCGTCGATAGTCCTGTGTCAGCAAGAACGGGTCGTCTATTCCGTCGCCGTCGAGATCATTGCCCAAACGGTCGGCCTGCCGATAGTGGTCATCATAGCCTCCATAGAACACGGTACCGGCGTTGACGCGATACGTAAAGAGCAGGTTCAGGTCAAGCGTGTCATCGAATGTATTGAACTCGGTGATGTTGC
>CAUZAY010000242.1:0-6566 GCA_963577695.1 Vicinamibacteria bacterium
GCTCGCGCGCGCGATTCGCCGCCGCGGCGCTGCGAATACCGCAATCAACCGACACGATGACGTTGACATCCTGCCCGGCGAGTCGTTCGATGGCCGCCGGCTCGAGTCCGTAGCCGTCCCGGAGACGGTCGGGAATGAAGTGCACCACATCGGCGCCGAGCAACTCGAGCAGCCGACGGAGCATGACGGTCGAGGTGACGCCGTCCACGTCGTAGTCGCCGTGGACCGCGATACGTTCGCCACCAGCGATCGCGCCCAGGAGTCGCTCGACGGCCACGGGAAGATCGGTCAGCGAGAATGGATCGTGTAGCTGGTCGAGTGCCGGGCTCAAGAACCGCGTCGCCTCATCCGGGGCCGTGATGCCGCGGAGCATCAGCAACCTCGCAATGACCGGGTCGATGTCACAGGCAGCGGCCAGCGCCGTGGCCGCTGCCTCGTCGCAGGGGGCCTGATCCCAGATGAGCGGGGTATCCATAGTCGGGCGGTCGTCACCGGTTCGTGGTCAGACGCCGTCGATCCCGGCGAGACCGAGTCGGCGAATTTTTGCGTGCCGCCGGGCCACTCTCGTGTGCGATGAGGTGCTGGCGAGGTGATCGAGCGTGGACCGAAGCGGCTCCGCCAGCCGCTTGGTGGCGGCGAGCGGATCGGCATGCGCGCCACCGAGCGGTTCAGGAACGACCTCGTCGATCACGCCGAGCCTCACCAGGTCAGACGCCGTGATCTTGAGAGCGTCGGACGCCTCCGGCGTGTGCGCCGCGTCGCCCCACAACATCTGGGCGCCGCTCTCGACCGGCACCACGCCGTAGACCGCGTACTCGAGCATCAGAATGTGGTCGCCCATGCCCAGCGCCAACGCCCCGCCGCCGGTGCTTTCGCCGGTCACGACGACGATCACCGGCACCGCCAACACCGTCATCTCCCGAAGACTGTAGGCAATGGCGTCGGCCATGCCCCGCTCCTCCGAGCCCACATCTGGCGACGTGCCGGCGCTGTCGACGAACGTAATGATAGGCCGGTTGAACTTCTCGGCCAGCTTCATGCACCGCAGTGCCTTGCGGTAGCCCTCAGGGCGAGCGCCGCCGGCGAACGTGGGGCCGGGTCTCTGATGCCCCACGACAAGAACCGCATCCTCTCCGAATCGAGCGAATCCGGCGACCACGCCCGGATCATCGCCGAACCGTCGGTCACCATGCAGCTCTGTGAAGTCAGAGAACAGTCGCGACAGATAGTCACGCGTGCGCGGACGCCGTGGGTGACGAGCCACCAGCACCCGCTGCCACGGCGTGAGCCGGCTGTAGATCTCCTGTCGCAGTTCGGTGACCTGCGAGCGCAGCCCGTCGAGTGTGCGCTGTCTCTCGGCGGTGCTCGGCATGAGACTCAACGTCTCGATCTCACTGAGCAGCACGTCGATCGGCTCGTCGAACTCGAGGAAGGCTGCGGCTCTGGGCACGGTAGGGCTCGTCACAACCAGGACACCGTGCCTTCGCCACAGATCTTCTCGACCGCGAGCACCAGATGTTCAGATGCCCGAACCCGAGCCTCGGTCAGACGGGCGCGGACGCGTAGCGCCGGCGTGCGCTCGGTCAAGTCGAGTTGGACGCGGACCGGACCGGAGCCGCGATGGGTCGTGAACAGGTCCGCCAGGGCCTCCAGGGTGCTGCGGTCGTGCTGGGGCGACGAGAGGTGAATCGAGAGGGTGCGTCCCACCGAGGTGTCGAGACTCTCGATCGGTCGGATGTCGTCCGCCATGATCCGGGCGGTCTCTTCGTCCTTGTCGAGCTTCCCGGCCACCAAGACCAGTCGGTCCGCGGCCAGCACCGTCGCGCAGCGCTCGTAGGTCTTCGGAAACACGACCACCTCGAGGCTGCCCCCACGGTCTTCGAGGGTCAGGACCGCCATCGGCGCGCCGCGTTTGGTCGTGAGCGGACGGTAGCCGCAGATAATGCCGCCCACCAGCGCCTGACCCGCGCCCGCGTCTAGCGCGCTGATCGCGGATGCCCCGGCCGCTTCCAGTTGGTCACGGTACGCGTCGATTGGGTGACCGCTCAAATACAACCCGAGCGCCTCCTTCTCGCTCGCGAGCTGCTCGGCGTCGCTCCAGGGTTCGACATCGGGCAGCGCGACATCCCCATCCGCGTCATCGTCCAGCGCCTCGAAGAGCTGCGTCTGCCCCCGGTCGCGATCACGCTGCAACCGCCCGCCGTGTTCCAGGCCGCGATCCACGATGGCCGTGAGCTGCGCCCGGCGCAGGTGTGTCCGGTGGGCCCGATCGCGCACGCTCGAGTCGAACGCCCCGGCCTTGACCAGGCTCTCGAGCACGCGCTTGTTCACGAGCCGCAGATCCACGTCCTCACACAACCGGTACAGCGAATCAATACGTCCGAGCGCCGCCCGCCGTTTCAGAATCGACGTGATCGCTCCTTCCCCGACATTCTTCACCGCGGCCAACCCGAATCGAACCCCGTCCGGTGTGACCTTGAACGCCACGTCGCTCTCATTGACATCCGGAGCGAGGATCGGCACCCCCATGTAGCGACACTCACCCAGGTAGAGGGCGAGCTTGTCCGTGTTCTGGGACTCGATGGTGAGCAGCGCCGCCATGAAATGGCGTGGATAGTTTGCTTTCAGATAGGCCGTCTGGTACGCGAGGAGTGCGTATGCGGTCGAGTGCGACTTGTTGAAGCCATACCCGGCGAAGAATGCCATGAGGTCAAAAATCTTGATGGCTTGTTTCCTGGTGACGTTCCTGGCCACCGCGCCTTCCACGAACTTCTGGCGCTGCGCCTTCATCACTTCCTCGCTCTTCTTGCCCATCGCCTTCCGCAGCACATCGGCGTCGCCCATGGTGAAGCCGGCCAGATCGCTGGCGATTCGCATGACCTGCTCCTGAAACGCGATGACCCCGTAGCTGTCCTGTAGAATGGGCTCGAGCGCTGGCAGCTCGTATTCGATCTCGACCTTCCCGTGTCGTCGCGCAATGTAGTCGTCGACAACCCCGCCCCGTAGCGGTCCCGGACGGTAGAGCGCGTTCAACGAGATGAGATCCTCGAAACGATCCGGCTTGGCCTTCCGGAGCGTGTCCCGCATCCCGGAACTCTCGAACTGAAAGATCCCGAGCGTCTGGCCGTCGCTGAAGAGCCGGAAGGTCTTCGCGTCGTCCATGGGGAGCGCGTCGAGCCTGATCGTCTCCCCCTCCGTCTCGGCGATGTGCTTGACCGCATCGTCGAGCAGGGTCAGCGTGCTGAGCCCGAGGAAGTCCATTTTCAGAAGCCCCATGCGCTCCACTTCCTTCATGGCCCACTGTGTCGTGATCTCGTCCTTCTGGCTCTTGTAGACCGGAGCGAAGTCGGTGACGGCGGCCGGGGCGATGACGACGCCGGCGGCATGAACCGACGCATGCCGCGTGATGCCCTCCAGCCGCTTCGCCACCTCCAGGAGCTCGCTCACCTGCGGGTCCTGCTGTTCTAGCGTCCTCAGCGCCGGGTTCTCCGCGAGGGCCTTGTCGAGCGTCATGTCGAGAGCCGGCGGGATTTGCTTCGCCACCTTGTCGACATCGGCATACGACAAACCCATCGTCCGGCCTACGTCCCGTATGACCGCGCGCGCCTTCATGGTGCCGAAGGTGATGATCTGCGCGACGTTGTCGCGGCCGTACTTCTCGGTGACGTAGTCGATGACCTCGCCGCGGCGGCGTTCACAAAAGTCGATGTCGATGTCTGGCAGCGACACACGTTCCGGGTTCAGGAAGCGCTCGAAGATCAAGTCGAACTGCATCGGGTCGACGTCGGTGATCTTCTGGCAATATGCCACCAGACTGCCGGCGGCGGACCCGCGACCAGGTCCCACCGGAATCCCGTGCTTTCTGGCGTACCGAATGAAGTCCCAGACAATCAGGAAATAGCCGGGATAGCGCATCTTCACGATGATGTCGATCTCGTGCACCAGCCGCTTTTCGTAGGCTTCGATCGGATGTTTGAGGCGTCCCTCCGCCGCCAGCGCACGCCACGAGACGAGGCGCTCGGCAAACCCCTCCCGTGTGACGTGCTCGAAGTAGCCGTCGAGGGTGTAGGGCTCCGGCACGTCGAAATTCGGAAGATGACGGCCGGGATTCGACAGGTCGACGTCGCACCGCTCGGCGATGGCGACGGTGTTGGCCATGGCTTGCGGCCAGTCGCCGAACACGGCGCGCATCTCCTCGCCGGTCTTCAGATAGAACTGGTCGCCGTGATACCGAAGCCGCTTCTCATCGTTGACGTTCTTCCCGGTCCCGATGCACAACAGGACGTCATGCGGGCGATGATCCCCGAACTTCAGATAGTGCACGTCGTTCGTGCACACGAGCGGCAGACCGAGATCGCGCGCCAGCGGCTGGAGACCGGTGTTGACGACGCGTTGCTCCTCGATGCCCTGGTATTGCATTTCGAGGAAGAAATTGCCGGCCCCGAGGATGTCCCGGAACGTGCCGGCCGCCTCCAGCGCTTTCCGGGGTTGCTCCGTGCGTAGCCCGGTGGCCACCTCCCCCTTGAGGCAGCTACTGAGGCCGATAAGCCCCTCGGCGTGTTCGGCCAGCAGCTCCTTGTCAATCCGCGGCTTGTAGTAGAACCCCTCGGTGTACCCCGCCGACACAAGCTTGATCAGGTTGTGATAGCCGGCCAGATTCTCGGCGAGCAGAACCAGGTGATTGTTGGTATCGCCCGGCGTGCCGCTGCGTGCGTGGCGGCTGCCGTTGGCGACATATACTTCGCAGCCCAGAATCGGCTTGACGCCGCGTTTACGGGCTTCGTCGTGAAAGATGACGCTCGAGAAGAGGTTGCCGTGTTCGGTGACGGCCAGCGCCGGGGCGCCGGACTGTTGCGCGTGGTCCAGCAATTCGCCGATGCGGCAGGCGCCATCCAGCAGCGAGTATTCGGTGTGCAGGTGGAGATGCACGAACTCGGTGGTGGGCATGGCGCTCTGTCGCGGGGCTGGCTAAGACTCAGACGGGCGCTACGCCTCCGGCCGTGGCCATGTTCTTAGACGGGCCGTGCGCCGGACCCGTTCGGCCCGTGCCTCCGACTTGTCTGGCAGATTACTCCCACTCGATGGTCGACGGGGGCTTGCTGCTGATGTCGTAGACGACTCGGTTCACGCCGCGGACCTCATTGACGATTCGCGATGAGATGACCGCCAGCAGGTCGTCCGGGAGGCGCGCCCAGTCGGCCGTCATGCCGTCGCGGCTTTCGACCGCCCGAAGCGCGATCACGTGCTCGTAGGTGCGTTCGTCCCCCATGACTCCGACCGTCTGAATCGGGAGGAGGACGGCAAACGATTGCCACAGTCGGCGGTACCACCCGAACCGGCGCACCTCGTCGGCGACGACCGCATCCGCGGCACGGAGGATCGCGAGACGAGGCTCAGTCACTTCCCCGAGAATCCGGACGGCGAGGCCGGGGCCGGGGAACGGCTGTCGCCAGACGAACAGTTCGTCGAGACCGAGCTCTTCGCCCAGGCGCCGCACCTCGTCCTTGAACAGGGCGCGCAGCGGCTCCACCAGCTCGAAGCTGAGTCGCGCAGGGAGTCCGCCGACGTTGTGATGACTCTTGATCGGTACGGACGGCCCCACCACCGAGACGCTTTCGATGACATCCGGGTACAGGGTGCCCTGGGCGAGAAAATCGAAGCGTCCCAGGCGGCCCGCCACCTCTTCGAACACGTCGATGAAGATGCCGCCGATGATTTTCCGCTTTTGCTCGGGGTCGACGACGCCGACCAGTGCGCCAAGAAACCGGTCCGTGGCGTTCTCGCAGACGATGGTGAGCGCGAGTTGTTCGGCGTACCGACCTTCTATCTGCGCCGCTTCGTTCAAGCGCAGCAATCCGTTGTCGACAAAAATACAGGTCAGTCGGTCACCGATGGCGCGTTGGATGAGCAAGGCGGCCACGGTTGAGTCGACTCCCCCGCTGAGCCCGCAGACGACGCGCCCATCGCCCACCTGCTCGGCGATCCGGGCCGTCGCTTCGTCGAGAAACGACGTCATGGTCCAGTCGCCGTTGCAACCGCACACGGTGGCCGCGAACTGCTCCAGGATGTCGACGCCGCGCTCCGTGTGTGCCACTTCCGGATGAAACAGCAGCGCGTAACATCGGCGCTCGACGTTCTCCATCGCCGCCACTGGTGCATTCTCGCTCGTGCCGACGGTGCGAAACCCGGGCGGCAGGCTCGCGACCACGTCGCCATGACTGGCCCAGACCCGCACGGCGTCCGGCAGGGGTGCGAACAGGGAGCTGCTCGTGTCCACCTGGACGGTCGCGTGACCGAACTCACGCTCCGGTGCCGGCTCCACTAGGCCGCCCAGCATGTCCGCCATGAGCTGCATGCCGTAACAGATACCGAGCACGGGGACGCCGAGTTCGAAGACCGCCGCGTCGCATCGCGGGGCGTCGTCGTCACGGACGCTCGATGGGCCACCGGACAGGATGATCCCGACCGGGCGTCGCTCGGCGATCTCGCTGGCCGGGGTCTGAAACGGCAGGATTTCAGCGTACATCTTCAACTCACGCAGGCGTCGAGCGATGAGCTGCGTGTAT
>CAUZAY010000243.1:0-6562 GCA_963577695.1 Vicinamibacteria bacterium
ATCGGGCCGAATACAAGCGTCGCCAGGCCCCGCCCGGTATCCGAATCTCGGTCCGGGCCTTCGGTCGAGATCGACGGCTCCCGATCACCAACGGTTATCGCCCCCGCTAGTGTCCGGTCTGGCCGCTGTAGTGACACTTCTCGGGTGTCGTCCTACGGAACCGGAGGAAGAGATGAATGTGCTACTGACCGGCGCCACCGGCTTCATCGGCTCCAGACTGCAGACTCAACTCGCCTCGTCGGGTCACCACGTCACGGTCGTGAGCCGCCGTGGCCCCGGCGCCGTGAGGTGGGACCCGGACGAGATCCGGGCCGCGGTCGGTGCCAATGACGCCGTCCTCCATCTGGCCGGCGAGAATCTGTTCGGCCGCCGATGGAGCACGAAACAGAAGGCGCGGCTGGTGTCCAGCCGGGTGGAGACGACGCGAGCGCTCGCGCAGGCGGTCGCCGACACCGGGTGCCACGTGTTTATCACGGCCTCTGCCATCGGCTACTACGGCACCAGCGATGAGCGTCGGTTTGTTGTCGGCGACGAACCTGGACACGACTTCCTGGCCGGTCTGTGCGTCGACTGGGAGTCGGCCAGACAGCCGGCCCTTGACGCGCCGAGCGTTCGCACCGCGACCATTCGTATTGGCGTCGTGCAGGGTCTGGGAGACGGAGCGTTGCAGAAGATGCTGCTCCCCTTCAAGCTGGGCGTCGGCGGACCGATGGGTCATGGACGCCAGTGGGTCTCGTGGATCCACCTGGACGACCTGTTGGCGATGTTTTTGTGGGTGTTAGAAAACGATGAGGCCTGTGGCGAATACAACGGGACCGCGCCCTGTCCGGTCGTCAACGCCGAACTGGCCCGCACGCTGGGCCGGGTCCTGCACCGGCCGGCGGCGATCCCGATGCCGGGTGTCATGCTGCGCCTGGCGCTTGGAGAAGTGGCGGCCGTGGTCTTGGACGGACAGCATGTCACCCCCGCCCGCGCCCTGGCCTCCGGGTTCACCTTTCGGTTCCCAGAGCTCGAACCTGCGCTGCGCGACCTCTTGCTGTGACGGGCTACGCCCCGAACCCCCCGCGGCGGCTACGCGGGGGCCCCGAGTGCCCCACTCCGCCGCCGCAGGGCGCGCATTGTCGCGCGCCCTGGACCTGGTGACGCACGTGGCGGGGGCTTTCTTCACCCGACGCCGTCGGATCATAATGCGGGCGATACGCGATTGCTGGTACAACCGATGTTCCTGGAGGTAGTCATGACGTGGCCTTACTCCCGTTCGCGGAAGCTACTTAGCGCGGTGGCGGCGGTGGCGGTGGGCGCCGCCGTGGTAGTGCTCGTGCCGATCTCTGCGGTCCGCGGGGCGGTGGAAGACACGCTGCCGATGGCGAGCCCGGAAGAGGTCGGCATGTCGTCCGAACGCCTGCAGCGGGTCAGCGCCCTGATGAAGCGGAACATCGACGACGGCCTCCTGGCGGGCACGGTCAGTCTCATCGCCCGCCACGGCAAAGTGGCGCATCTCGAGGCGCAGGGATTCGCTCACGAGGAGGCTGGCGTCGCGATGACGCCGGACCACCTGTTCACGATCATGTCGATGACCAAACCGATCGTGACCGTCGGATTGATGATGCTCTATGAAGAAGGGTATTTCCGACTCGACGACCCGATCTCGAAATGGCTTCCGGCCTACGCGGACAAGAGCGTGCGACGGACGGTCGGCGGGCGGGCGATTACCGAACCAGCGGCGCGGCCGGTGACCGTCCGCCACGTCCTGAGCCATCAGTCCGGACTCAGCATCCGGCCACCGGCGGCACGCGGAGGGCAACGCTCGGAGCGTCCGACCACGCTGGCCGAGGCAGTCGACGCGGCCGCGGACGTGCCGCTGGCCTTTCACCCGGGCGACGAATGGCAATACGGGGCCTCGACCGACTACGTAGCGATTCTCGTGGAGAAGATCTCCGGAATGAGCCTCGACGACTACCTCCGCGAGCGCATCTTCGAGCCGCTGGGGATGCTCGACACGCACTACAACATTCCTGAATCGAAGGTCAACCGAGTCGCCGCGGTGTATCGGCCGACCGGTCCCACGAACACCATCGAGCTCTTCCGAGCGCCGGCGTTTCGCGAGCCGACGCGGTACTTCAGCGGACAGGCTGGGCTGAGCTCGACCGCGGCGGACTATTTCCGCTTCCACCAGATGATGCTCAACGGCGGGGAGCTGGATGGCGTGCGGCTACTGAGCCCGCGCACCGTCAACCTAATGATCAGCAACCACGCGGGCGACAACCTGGTATATGTGCGTGGCCCTGGCTACGGCTTCGGGCTGGGCTACGGCATCGTGATGGACCCCGGCCGGGCCACCGATCACCTCTCGCCTGGCAGCTTCTTGTGGGGCGGCGCCTGGGGCACGGTGGCGTGGGTCGACCCGGCCGAGGACATGCTGGGCATTCTGATGATGCAGATCACGTCCTACGGGCATCTCAGCGTGCGACAGGACTTCTCGACCGTCGCGTCGCAAGCGATCATCGAGACGAATCGTCACAACGCCCCGACGGTGATCGGGTACGAAAGTCGGTACTAGGTTTGCGAGCGAGGCGTCCGTCTGGCGGCGTTGCTGCGTCGGTCACAGCCCGCCTGGCTGATCCGTCCTTGCGCCTGGCCAGACACACGCCTCGCCCGCAAACCACCCTGGATGTCGCCGACGCGCGCACATGCGCGCCTCGCGGACGCGGAGTGGGGCTCTCGGGGTCCCCGCGTAGGGTTCGGGGCGTACGCCCGTATAAGGTTTCCGGCCGGGGCATCCGCGCTCCGGAAACCGGCGCCTGGCCAGGGCGCGCGGTAATGCGCGCCCCGCGGCGGTGGAGTGGGGCATTCGGGATCCCAAACGTAGCCGTCGCGTGGGGTTCGGGGCAACGCCCCGTCTAAGTACTAGACTACTCAATCGCCGCCATGCGGCCCTTCAGCATCTTCCGGACGAAGGCGGCGAGACGCTGGTCGGCCGGCTCCACGCGGTCGCCGAACCGCTCCCGCATCTGGCCCACGATGTCCGCCAATGAGGCGCGCCCGTCGCACGCTTTCCAAATGAGCGAGCCGACATCGTCGAGCCGGATCCGATAGTGCGGCTCCCCGAACTGGCGCGCGGCCCAGCGGCCGAACCGGCTCGGACCCAGACGTGGACGCAGCAACACACAGCGCCCGTCATCTTCCTGCCACTCCAGTAGACGCCGAGGCCGCACAGTGCCGAAGTCGAGGCCGCCGGCCATCACCCGGTCGGAGGCTGCATGGTGCTGTCGGTTTTGCTGACGCTCAGTGTCAGGTTGACCAGCATGTAGTAGAGCACCACGAACACCAGGGCCCCGAGCAACGTGCTCTCGGCAATGCGCGGCAGCACCTGGTCGGCGCCGAAGGCGCTCCCTCCGAGCACGATGAAGGCCAAGAGCACCGCCATCAGCGCTTCCCCGGCGATGAACCCGGAAGACAGCAGGACGCCGGTATTGGTGGCACGCGTGACCCGCGCCGCATCCGCCCCACGGGCTGTGAGCGACTTCGACAGCATCCACGCCATCAGCCCGCCGACGAAGATGGCCGAGGTGGACCCGAACGGCAGATACATGCCGACCGCGATGAGCATGGGCGACGGCGAGTTGATCAGAATGAGCCCCAGTGCCAGAAACATCCCGGTGACGACCAGCGGCCAGGCCATGTCCCCGCCGACGATGCCCTGCGCCATCAACGCCATGAGGCCAGCCTGCGGCGCCGGCAGCTCGGCACTCCCGATTTCGTAGACCCGGTCCATGGCGATCATCGGCCAGATCAGGACCATCGCCGCGATGACGACACCAATGATCTCGGCCACCTCCATTTTCCATGGCGTGCCGCCGAGAATGTGCCCCACTTTCAGGTCCTGCAACATGTCTCCCGCAATGCCGGCGGCGCAACACACAATGCCGGCCACGCCAAGCACCCCGAGGATCCCACCCGGTCCGGTAATCCCCATCCCAACCATCAGCAGCGCCGCGATGAGGAGGGTGCTGAGCGTCAGCCCGCTGATCGGATTGTTCGAGCTACCGAGCAACCCGACGAGATAACCGGCGACGGCTGAGAACAGAAACCCAAGAACCATCATCACAACGGTCAGCACCAGCGCGCCAGGGAGACTCTGACTGAAGAACCAGTAGAGACCGGCGACCGGCACGGACATCGCCATGATGCCGAATCCGACCTTGGTGAAGTCGAGGTCGAGGTTGTGGCGGGTCACCGCACCGCTGCCACTCCGGGCACTCTTGATGTCGGTAAAGGCGCGGCCGATCCCTTCGATGAGCGCCGTGCGGAGTTTGAACAGCGTGTAGAAAGCGGCGACGATCATGGTGCCCACTGCGAGCGGGCGCACCTGCTTGAGCCAGACTTCCGTACTGAGGTTGATGAGCGCCGGCGTATCGGTCGCCTCTACCGCCAGCGACGGGTTCAAGAACAATCCGAGCGGCACGAGCAACAGCCACCCCATCACAGCGCCGGCGAACAGCGTTGATGAAATGGCCGGGCCCACGATGAAGCCGACCCCGACCAGCGCCGGCGACGCCGCCGGCGATTGCAAGATGAACCCACCAACGTAGCTCACCTGCTGGCCGAGCATCTCAATGCTGGAGCGGCCCAGATTGACGAACGTCGTGGCCGAACTCGACACGATCTGGACCCCGTTCGAGTTCTTGACCAACTCCCACAACGCGGCGAGACCCATCGCCTGGAAGACATACTTCGCGCCGGTCTGACCGCCCTGGCCCGCTTTGACGAGCTCGGCCGCGGCGACGCTCTCGGGGAACGGCAGGTCTGCCTCGACCACCATCGTACGGCGGAGCACGATGATGAAGAGGACACCCAGCAGGCCCCCGACGAGCATGATGGCGGTGCTCTCCCAGTAGCGCAACTCGTCCCACACCCCACTGATGACGAACGCCGGAATCGTGAAGATGGCCCCGGCGACCAGCGCCTCGCCGACCGAGGCGGTCGTACGCGAAATATTCTCTTCCAACACCGAACCACCCAGGGCCCGCAGCGCCGCCATCGCCACGACCGCGGCGGGGAACGTCGCGGCCACGGTCAGCCCGGCCCGCATGCCCAGGTAGGCATTGGCGGCGCCGAGCACGATCGCCATGATTACACCCAGGGCGACCGCCCGGAACGTCAACTCCGGCAGATCGGTGTCTTCGGGCACGAACGGCGTGAACCCTGATTGTGGGTTGTCGGGTGTGCTCATCTCTGGGTTGTCTCCTTGGCAGCCCACCTCGGTGGCGCGGGTTGTCACCGCGAACGGGCTGCCCGTCTTTATAAGCGCTTCCGGGGCCGGACGCAACCCGCCGCCTTGTCACGCCGCAAACCTGGGTGGTACGCTCGCGAGAGACTCCGCACGCCTGTCCAGTGTCTCCCCCCTGTCAGTCGGTCACCACGAGGACAGCATGGGATACCTGACAACGCATCGCATGACCTCGACACCGAACGCACGCCTCAACCCGACACCAGCGCCGGCCGGCGTGGCCACGCCCTCGATCCGCTTGATCCGGGACATCTACGCAGAACGGCGCACCGAGGGGCACCCGGCGCTCTCGTTCGAGTTCTTCCCACCAAGAACCCCGAAAGGGGACGTCGCGTTGTTCGAACGGACCCTTCCGGCCCTGCAGGCGTTACGACCGGACTTCTACTCGGTGACCTACGGGGCCGGCGGAAGCACGCGGGACAAGACGCTGGCCATCGTGGATCGGATCCAACGCGAGCACGGCGCCACGACGATGGCGCACCTGACCTGCATCAGCACCTCACGCTCGGAGATCGAACGCTATTTGTTCCAGGCTCGGGCCAAGGGCATCAGGAACATTCTGGCGTTGCGCGGCGATCCGCCGCTCGAGACCGGATCCGAACAGTTGGAGCGTGGATTCGAATACTCGTATCAGTTGGTCGAGTTCATCAAGCAGATGGGCGATTTCTCCATCGGCACCGCCGGATTCCCCGAGAGCCACATCGCCTGCACCGAAGGCCGGCATGTCGACTGGCAGCGTCTCAAGGCGAAGATCGACCGGGGAGCGGACTTCGTACTGACGCAACTGTTCTTTGATAACGACGACTACTTCGCCTTCCGTGACTACCTGGTCGACACGCTCGGGGTCAGCGTGCCGATCACGCCCGGCATCCTTCCCATTCTGAACACGGGGCAGATCAAGCGCTTTACCGCGCTGTGCGGCGCGACGCTTCCGGCGGCACTGGTGACGAAGCTCGAGAGTTATGGCGACGACGTCGACGCGGTCGCGGACTTCGGTATCGAACTCGCGACACGTCAGTGCGAGGCGCTGCTCGCCGCGGGCGCCCCGGGGCTGCACTTCTACTCCCTCAACAAGCCGCACGCCGCCACCCAGATCGTCAGAAATCTGGGCCTGCGGGCCTAGTAATTAGTCGGGGCTACGCCCCTAACCCCACGCGGGGACCCCGAGTGCCCCACTCCGTGGCCGCGGGGCCGCAACCAACTCTAACTTCGCTCGATCCACTCGACGAACTTGGAACCATTGGCAACGTCGACAATCATCACCCGTGTCAC
>CAUZAY010000244.1:0-6562 GCA_963577695.1 Vicinamibacteria bacterium
GGCCGATGTTTCAAGGTAAGTTTGTCGCGGATGTCGCCCCGACCGGTCAGGCCCCGTACTTCGTCAGCTTCCAGATCGGCGCGTTTCGTCCCGATGCGCTGAGCCGTGGCTCGTCGCCGGCCGCCATTCGCAGCTACCCGCTCGCGCTCGACGCCTCAGCGATTCGGCAGACCGTGGAGCCACCGTTCCAGGAGGCGAAGCAGGCGGTCGACCTCACGCAGGCCGAGCGCATCGTGGCGGTCGGGCGTGGAATCAAGGGTGAGGAACACATCGCCCTTGCCGAAAAGCTCGCCACGGCGCTGGGGGCAGAGGTCGCGGCGTCTCGGCCGATCTGCGATTCCGGCTGGTTACCGATGGATCGCCAGGTCGGGAGCTCCGGCCAAACGGTGTCGCCGAAACTGTATCTCGCGCTCGGGATCTCCGGGGCGATTCAGCATCTGGTGGGAATGAAGGGCGCTCGCACGATTGTGGCGGTCAACAAGGACGCCGACGCCCCGATCTTTGAGGTGGCCGATCTCGGCATCGTGGGCGACCTGTTCGAGGTCGTGCCCGCACTGATTGCCGCCCTCGAGGCTGACTCGTAGGTCCGGGAAGGGGAGGCTGGTCTGGAGCGGGAAACCCTCGATGTCGATGTCCTGATTGTCGGGGGCGGCCCGGCCGGGCTCTCCGCCGCAATCCGGCTCGCGACGCGGCAGCAGCGTGATGGTGGCGAGCCGCTGGCGATCGCAGTGTTGGAAAAGTCGCGCCAGAGCGGCTCGCATATGCTGTCTGGCGCGGTGCTCGATCCGTCCGGGCTCGACGAACTCCTTCCCGACTGGAAAGCACGCGGGGCTCCGGTGGACACGCCGGTGCGGGCCGACCGGATCTACTACCTCACCGAGGGGTCGCAGCTCCGGTTTCCACCGATTCCGGCCCCGCTCGACCCGTTTCGGAATCACGGCGCCTACATCATTTCGTTGAGCCGCTTCACGCGTTGGCTCGCCGAGCAGGCGGAGACCGAAGGGGTCGACATCTTTACGGGATTCGCCGGGACCGAGGTGCTCTACGACGGCGAGCGCGTGGTCGGCGTGCGTACCGGGGACCGGGGCATCGACAAGCACGGGGAGCGGAAGGGGACGTTCGAGCCGGGGGTCGACATCAAGGCGACCGTCACGATTTTTGCCGACGGGGTGCGCGGCAACCTGACCAAGACGCTCGTCCAGAAGCTTCGCCTCGAGGGCCCGGCTCCGCCAACCTACGCCATCGGGATCAAGGAACTCTGGGAGGTGCCGCCCGACCGTCTGGATGCCGGCACGGTCATCCACACGATGGGCTACCCCCTCCGGAGCGAGGAGTTCGGCGGCGGGTTCATTTATGCCCTGCCCGAGGGGAAGCTCGCGGTCGGATTCGTGGTGGGGCTCGACTATCGCGACCCGCTGTTCGACCCGCACATGGCGTTTCAGCGTTTCAAGCAACACCCGCTGGTCTCTGAGCTGTTGACCGGGGGCGAGATGGTGCGGTACGGCGCCAAGGCGCTGCCGGAAGGTGGCTGGTACGCGATTCCACGGTGTCATGTGGACGGAGCGCTCATCGTCGGTGACGCGGCCGGGTTCCTCAATTCGATGCGGCTCAAGGGCATCCATTTGGCGATGAAGAGCGGTATTTGCGCCGCTGACACCACCTTCGATGCGATACGGGCCGGTGATGTCTCCGCGGCGGCGTTGGCGACGTATCAAGAGCTGATCAATACCGGCAGCGTGCGACGCGAGCTGTATCCCGTGCGTAACGTGCACCAGTCATTCGGCGGGGGCATGCTGGCCGGTCTGGCGTTTTCCGGACTCTCGTTGCTCACGGGCGGGGCGCTGCCATGGGGGCGGCTGTCGAGCGAGCCCGGACACGAGCGACTGACCCGGTTGGCCCGCTACTACCGGACCGGGCACCCCGACCCCGACGTGTCGAGCAACGCGGTCAAGGCCGACCGCACGGTGACGTTCGACAAGCTGACCAACGTGCACTACTCCGGTACCCGACACGACGAGGACCAGCCGGTGCATTTGCTGGTGCAGGACACCGATATCTGTCGGACCCGGTGCCGTGAAGACTATGGCAACCCGTGTGTGCGTTTCTGCCCAGCCAACGTGTACGAGATGGTGCCCGAGGATACCGACACCGGCGCGGGCACGGGGCGTCGACTCCAGATCAACGCCTCGAATTGCGTCCACTGCAAGACGTGCGACATCATGGACCCATTCCAGATCATCGATTGGGTACCGCCGGAAGGTGGTGGCGGCCCCGAATACGAAGGGATGTAGGGAGGTGGGGGGCAACGCGCTCACCCGGTGGCAGCGGAGCCAGGCGGCGGTCATCGCCGGCCTCGGCGCGCCGGTGATCGGGGCGTTGTGCCGCACGTTGCGGTGGCGGGTAGAAGGCGCGGAGCACTACGACGCGATCCTGGCCGCGCATCGACAACCGATTTTCGCGTTCTGGCACGGGCGCGTCCTGGCCGCCACCTACTTCTGGCGCGACCGCGACATCGTGGTCATGACCAGTCAGAACTTCGATGGCGAATGGATCGCGCGGATCATCCGGCGCTTCGGCTACGGCACGGCACGGGGATCCACCTCGCGTGGCGCCCGGCGAGCGTTGGTGCAGCTCAAGCGTGACGTCGCGGCGGGCCGGCCGGCCGCGTTCACCGTCGATGGCCCACGGGGGCCGGCCCGGCGGGTCCAACCCGGGGCGGTCTGGCTCGCGGGTGCGACCGGGAATCCGATTTTGCCGTTCCACATCGAAGCCGACCGATACTGGACGGCGCAGAGCTGGGATCGCACGCAGATTCCCCGACCGTTCTCGCGGGCCGCGATTGCGATCGGCGAACCGTTCCACGTCCCCGACCCCGCCGGAGACGGCGTCGTGGCCGAACACCAGCAGGCGCTGGAGCGGATCCTCGGTACCCTGACGGACCGTGCCACGGCGCTTCTTGTATCCTGACCGGGCGATACGCGCATCATGCTTCTTGTCAGCAGCGAGCGGTTCGTTGAGCACCGGACCCCGGAGGGCCACCCCGAGCAGGTGGCGCGGGCCGAGGTGATGACCGAGGTCGGTCGGCGGTGGGCCGAGAGCGGAGGGGTCGTGACCACGCCCCGTCGCGCGCGTCGGGACGAGCTGGCGCGGGTCCACGATGCCACCTACATCGACAAGATCGCCGCCACCGCCGGACAGCGGCTCCGTCTCGATGCCGACACCTATACGTCCACCGAGTCCTACGAGGTCGCGCTCGAGGCGGCCGGGGCCACCCTCACGGCGGTCGAGCATACGCTCGCGACGGGTGCGCCGGCGATGGCGTTGGTCCGTCCTCCCGGACACCATGCGGAAGCCGGCCGGGCGATGGGGTTCTGTCTGTTCAACAACGTCGCCGTGGCGGCCGCGGCGGCGCGGGCCGCGGGCTGCGACCGTGTCGCCGTGATCGACTACGACGTGCACCATGGGAACGGCACCCAGTGGATGTTCTACGACGACCCCAGCGTGCTCTACGTGTCGCTGCATCAGTACCCGTTCTATCCGGGGACCGGAGCGGTCACCGAGACAGGTCGCGATGACGGGACGGGGTTTACGGTCAACGTGCCGCTCGAAGCCGGAGCGGGGGATGCCGACTACGACCGGGCGATGCGTGCACTGGTGGCGCCGGTGGTGACCGCCTTCGACCCGCAGGTCATCCTCTTGTCGGCGGGATACGACGCGCACACGCGCGACCCGTTGGGCGGGATGCAGGTGTCGACCGAGGGGTTCGCGTCGCTGACCGCCCATGTGCAGCGGCTGGCGGACACCTGTTGCGCCGGGCGCCTCGCAGCCGTGACCGAGGGTGGCTACGACCTGACGGCGCTCGAAGCGTGCCTCACCGCCACTGTGCGTCAACTTGCAGATGGTCGGCCCGCGTCAGAGACGGCCACCCCCGGCGATACCAGTCGCATCGACCGCGTACTGCCGGCCGTCGAGCGCGCACTCACCCCCCACTGGCCCACCCTCTTCTAGGGTTTCCGGGCGAGGCGTCCGTGTGGCGGCGTTGCTGCGTCGGTCACATGCCGCCTGCATGCTCCCTCCTTGCGCCTTGCCACACGAACGCCTCGCCCGGAAACCGGTTCTGCATGCTCCCTCCTTCGCACGCCGCACAACTGGGCTCGATTGATCTCCGCGATTCCCGTATACTTTGACCACCGGGAAACGAGTTTCGGGCAACGTCACTTGCAGAAGGAGAGGCCAATGGGTTCGACACGACCTAATCGACGGGGATTCCTAAAAGGCGGCGCCGCGTTGGCCGGCGGTTTGACGTTGGGAGCGACAGAGCCCGCGTTCGGCCAGCTCCCCAACCCGGACACCTACATCAAGGGCACCGACGACCTGATCGCCTACGGCGTGCGCTCCCAGCACGTGACCTCGGTCCGGATTGCGCACCCGCCAGGCAGTCAGGCTTCACCCGACGCCTTCGGGAAGGTCTTTCATGTGGCGTCTCCGCTGCAGGATTCGGTGGGGATGATCACGCCATCCTCGCTCCACTTCGTCGGGACCACCCGTGGCTCGTTCGTGCCGGACATCGATCCGCGTGAGCATCGGCTGATGTTCCACGGGCTGGTGGACCGTCCGCTGGTCTTCACCATGGAGGACCTGAGGCGTCTCCCGTCAGTCACCCGTCCGCACTTCATCGAGTGCGCGGGCAACCGATCGAGGACCCAGCACAAAACGGTCCAGGAGTCACACGGGATGACCAGTTGCGCCGAGTGGACCGGCGTGCTCCTGTCCACGCTGCTCAGGGAAGCGGGCGTGAAGGACGCGGGGAAGTGGATCGTTGCGGAAGGGGTGGAAGAGGTAAAGGGCGCCTCCAGCATCCCGATGGAAAAGGCCATGGACGACTGTATGGTGGCCTACGGCATGAACGGCGAAGCGGTTCGTCCCCAGAACGGGTTTCCGCTGCGGCTGCTGGTACCCGGATTCGAAGGCATCTTCAACTCGAAGTATCTCCGGCGCATCAAGGTCGTGGATCGGTACTACATGACCTACAACGATTTCGGTCATCTGACGCGGGACCCCGATAGGGCGGCGCTGGGTTATCAGATCGGACCGAAGTCGGTCATCACCTTTCCATCGGCGGGACAGCAGCTGCCCGACCGGGGGGCCTACCAGATCAGCGGTCTGGCATGGTCCGGCGGGGGCGCCATCGGGCGGGTGGAGGTATCCACCGACGGCGGCCGACGTTGGATGGATGCCCAAATTCAGGGAACGGCCCACCGCATGGCGCATACGCGGTTCACCTTGCAGTGGAACTGGGATGGGAACGAGACCGAGCTCATGTCGCGCAGCACGGACGAGCTGGGCCAAGTGCAGCCGACACGCGCCCAGATCACCGAGTTCTTCGACTCGCGCGGGGTGCCCGGTCAGGACAACTCCATTCAGCCGTGGCGAATCGCGAGCGACGGGAGCGTGCACAATGCGATCGCCTAGGGGTTTTCCGACGAGGCGCCCGCGTGGACAGCGTTGCCGCGTCGGTCACAGCCCGCCTGGCTGCTCCCTCCTCGCGCCTTGCCACGCAGACGCCTCGTCAGAAAACCGCTCTGCCTTTTTGTTGCGCCGCGCTGGTGTCCTCGGGGTTCTCGCGTTTCTGACGCTGGTGGTCGGCACCGCCGCGGCGCAGGGGCCTACGTATGGTGTGGGACGGACCCCGACCGAGGAGGAAATCCGTGCCTGGGATATCTCCATTAGTCCTACAGGGGAGGAGCTCCCGCCCGGGCAAGGCACCTTTGAGGAAGGCCAGCTCGTCTACCGGAGACAGTGCGCGGCCTGCCACGGAGTGGATGCGAGCGGGGGCAGCGGGCCCAGGCTGGTCAAGCGTGACATCGAGCCGGAGCACCCGTGGGACTTCGGACGGATCCTCCCGATTCGTGCGCCATACGCCACGGTGGTCTGGGACTACATCAATCGGGGCATGCCGCTCAATCGAGAGGGGACGCTCACGGCGGATCAGGTCTACGCCCTGACCGCGTATCTGCTCTCCATCAACGACGTCATCCCGGAGGACATGGTCCTCGACGCCGAGAGTCTGCCGAAGATCCAGATGCCCAATCGTGACGCCTTCGCGCGCGTCCCTGATTGGCAGCCCGGGCAACCACGGCTTCCTGGCTACCCCCACTAGGTTTTCCGACGAGGCGCCCCGCCTGGCGGTGTTGCTTCGTCGGTCACAGCCCGCCTGGCTGCTCCCTCCTTGCGCCTATAGCCAGACAGACGCCTCGTCAGAAAACCCCCGCGGACGTTTTCAGAGGCTTCCTGGTTACTGGAGAACGACGTGGCGCGGTTTTCGGAGCGCGGCACCCAGCTGGCTAGGCGGGCGCGCGACAATGCGCGGCCCACGGCCGCGGAGTGGGGCACTCGGGGTCCCCGCGGAGCGGCCGTGGGGGGGGGGCCGGGGCGCAGCCCCGTCTGAAAGAGGACGCAGCAACACCGCCAGACGGGCGCCTCGGCGGAAAACCTCAGCGCGCGAAGATGACGGTGGCTGGCGACGGCGTGGGGACGATGTCGACCGACTCGAATCCTGCCT
>CAUZAY010000245.1:0-6554 GCA_963577695.1 Vicinamibacteria bacterium
CTGGTTGTTCGTCAGCTCGGGCGTGCCGCCAGCGGCACCGGCGGCACCGTTGTTCGCCTGAATCACCATCTTGTCGATGAAGTAGTCAGGTTTCAGGGTGGCATACGCGAGCTCGGTACGCCCGTTGGTCGTCAACGTCCACACCAACTCCTTGTTGCCGAAATCGGCTGGCACCCGGACACGGAACGTGAAGCGATTACGCCGCGGGTAGAACCGGGTCGGCTGGCCCTGGTCCGGGCCGCCCGGTTCAATGGAGTTGTCGGGGCTGATCGGGACGTCGATGACCTCTTCCCAGTTCCGGTTCATGTACCCGAACACCAGGTCGAACGACCCGTCGGCATTCTCTTCCCAGCCCTCGTAGGCGGGGGCGATGTTCTGCCCGGTCGCGAACGACTGCTGTGCGCGACTGCCCGACACGACCGTCAGGGACACCCCGGCCACGAGGAACAGTCCCCAGCCCGCTACCCGTGGGCGCCGCGCGCGTTGGTTGCTCATCAGCCCACCGTCCGGTTACTGGCCGCCACCCGCGGTCTCCGGAGGGGCGGACGTCCCGCAGGTCAGACACCCGATGTCGGTACCGCCGGTGAGTTGCAGTTGTCCGTCTCGCTTGGCGACCTCGACCGCGAACTCCTCATCGTCCATGTAGATCGCCTGCAGGAGGTTGATGAACATGTTGTCGACGGACCGGTGCCCGGATCCGGACCAGTTGCGCGGGTCCGCCACGTTGGGATTGGTCAGCGTGTTGTTGAAGTAGCCGGTCAGGTGGAGGATCGTGCCCTTCGGCAACAGCGGCGCGGCGTCGTCCTCGTACTTGTACACGCGAACCCAGTTGTGGTCGTAGCCAGAGCAGTTGAGCGCCTGGACCGTGGTGCCCCAGACCGCTTCGAGACACATCCTGACCCCCGGCGCGTGCATGTGCGGCTCGTAGACGCTGAGCTTGGTGTTTTCCGGCAGCGTGAAGTACGCATCCATCCGCTGGTTGTCTTCATTGCCACGGATGTCGATGTCGGGGCCGTTGCCAAAGAAGAGGAACTCGACCTCCTTCGTGGGTTCGTACTCCTTCGGGTGGAACTTGAAGCCGACTTCCAGCCGGGCGTTCGTGTCGGTGCCGTTCGCGTGCAGGTGTGTCGACGGGAAGATCAGCTTCGCCCCCGCCTTGAGGATCGGCCCGGCCTCCGCGTCAAACACGTCCGCGTTGCGCCCGACCTCGTGGACGGGCCACGTGAACGCCTCGCGGGGGCCATCGTCCGGACCCATGGTCGTCAGCGCCGAGTGGTGCACGACGAACAGGCCTCCGACGGTGTCAGATTTGACGCCGCGGGGCAGGTCGTTCCGTTCCCTGTACTCGATCGCCGCGACATACCGGTCTTCAGTCAGACCGGAATCGACCTGACCGAGCATGCCCCACCAGTCCGGCGCCTCGGCCCCCACCTCGATGGGTGGGGACGACACGATGAGGTCCGGCTGACCGATCTCCCATTCGTCGACATCGATGAAGGCCGGCGGTGTCGGCATGTCGCTCGGGTTGCCGCGCGGTGCTCCTGCGTCTGACCAGGCGGCGATCGCAGCGATCTCGTCATCGCTCAGCGACCAATCGTCCTTGAACCGCTGGATGCCGATGTCTTTTTCGATATACCAGGGCGGCATCACGCCCATCTGGTTGCGGAGCCCCGTCCGTTGTTTGATGGAGCGCGCCCACGGCCGCACCTCTTCGTAGGTGATGAGCGACATCGGCGCCAGCGAGTCGGGCCGGTGGCACTTCTGGCAGCTCCGTTGCAAGATCGGCGCGATATCCTTCGTGAACGTCACGTCGTCGTGGGGCTGGGTTTGTGCTGTCGCACCCTCAGGACCCGCTACGAGGGCCAGCGACAGCGCAGCGACAGACCCGACCCGCAATGTCATCGTCATGGAAACGCTCCTCACAATATTCAACTCTGTCGATCGATCGTAAACCCCGCGCTCGGTGGTGTCGAGCACGGAACTGTACGCGTCGCAACCCTTCCCCAACCGAGGTCCAGTCCAGCTACACCGACAGACGGGAACCGGGGCTCGGTGGTTCCGTCAGTCACGACGCGATTCCCGGGGCCTCAAGTTCGCCGATCCGAAGACGTGTCGACCATGTCGCCAAGATACTCCAGAAATGGTCGCCCTTCGTAGCGCTGATAGGTCTCGATGGGCTCGGTGGTGAGGTTCTCGAAGAATCGGTCAAGGACGGTCGCGCGTTCGTGTGCCAGCGGCGTCGGGCAATAGCAGGTCTCGCTCCAGCGCACGTCACCGGACTCCGTCACGGTGGCCCGTCCGAACGCATCGACCATCTCCTGGCCATCGGGCGGCTGGGCGGCGATTGAGCCGTCGTCGAGCTTGCGACGCAGAGCCCCGGCCGTTTCAGCTTTGAGCCGGGCCGTTACCCGATAGATGGTCATGGTGTCACCTCGACAACAGATACGTCATCTTGATGGCGAGCTGCCGGTTCTGGATCCACGGTACGCTGCCGGCGTGCCGCAGCGCTGGGTCCAGCGTGAGAAAGTCGTCCTGCCGCAGTTCGTCATATGCGATGTAGATGTCGCTCCCGGGACTATAGATCCAGTTGAACCGAACACTGGTGCTGATGGAATCCGTGGTCGAGTTGTACTGGGTCAGTGAGCGGAGCGTCATCTCCGGCGAGAGCGCCAGGTCGAACGTCGCCGACGCCAAGTCAGCGACGAACGCACCGCCTGGGAGGACGACATCGCTCCGCCTGAAGCTGCCCTGAAGGGCGACACGGCTGGTGGCGCGGAAGTTGAACCCGGTGGCCCAGTCGGTTCGGGTGCCGCCAAAGAATCCTTGCGGGGCGTAGCTGGCATTGGCGGACAGGCGGCGCGACGGGTCGCTTCTGTAGCGCACGCTGGGTTGCCAGTATCGATAGACCCCGACGGGAATGACGACGTCCTCGGTGATCTCGAAGGGCACCTCAAGGCGCTCGTACTGCTTGTTGGTAATAAAGGTGACGTTCGACCCGTCCTCGAACTGAAAGCCGATCATGTGATGCACACGGCGACTCAGCAGCTGGTTCTGCTGGTCGGTGGTGTACTCGACGTTCATCATCGGGCTCATCGACCGAATGCCCCAGCGCCCCGGTCGGGGATTCCATTGCGCGTGCAGCTTCGACCGGCGAATGCCGATGCGTGGCACGAAGCCGACTTCGGCGTTGAAGTTGTCCTGGATGTCGGAGTACTCGCTGTAGATCCGCGCCGACGGGCTCAGCCACGACATCATGACGTGTCCCATCATGTCGTTACTCGCAATGTCCGGTGATTCCGTCTTGGCGACGAATCCGGTGAACGACAGGAACGGGTGCGGCGTGAGAGACGTGTCAACCGCGAACGTACGGTTGTAGTTCGCACCACCGATCGCCTCCTTATTTATGAGAACGCCGCCGACCTTCGATCGGGCGAAGATGTCCCGGCTGTACCGGGCGACGAAGAAGTTCTCGCCGAGCCGCACGTCGTCACCCCGCCCGATCTCCTGCGTCTGAATGTTCATCACGGCGATGTTGTTTCGGTTGACCTTGCCGGTCAGTCTGGTGCCGCCGATGATCGGGACCGGCTGTCCGCCGGTAAGTCCGACTCGCCGCGTGAAGAACAGGTCGGCGATCCGGTTGCTGCCCTGTTCTTTGACGCTGAACATCCCCGCGTTCTCCAGAAAAAAATCTCGTTTTTCGGGGAAGAACAGCGGGAACCGCGTCAGGTTGACCTGTTGCTGGTCAACCTCGACCTGGGCGAAATCGGTATTCAGCGTGAGGTCGAGGTTGAGACCCGAGGCGATGCCGTATTTCATGTCCAGGCCGTAATCACGGAAGCCGTTGTTGTCCAGTGTCGCCGTCAGGTCGCGGTCCTGGCGGCCGCCCGTAAGGACATACGGCGTGATCCGAAGATCCAGCCCCCGGTCCACACCGCCGAGTCCGGTCATCGTGCCGGCCCGACTGACCCGCGTCAGGTCGTACCCCTTCGGCACCGGCGACCAGAAGACCTGTTCGTTCTTGCGCCGGATGTTGCGCATGAAATTGACGCCCCAGACCTGCCGGTCGGCCTCCGGGAACCGCATCGTCACCATCGGGATCGCGATCTCGGCCACCCAGCCCTGATCGGTGCGTCGCGCGGACACGTCCCACACGCCGTCCCAGTCGAGGTTGACGTTCGAGTTGATACTCGCGCTGCTCCGGCGGTAGCCGCCCTCGCCCTCTTCGGCGATCTGCTGTTCAAGCTTGGCGCCGAGCGGGCTCGTCACGAACATGTACCCAGAGCGCGAGTCGTGGAAGGTGTCGAGGATCAGTTGAAAGTTGTCCTCGTCCAGCAGTTGCCGCGAGTCACGGCGCATCTCGGTCGCGATGACGCCGTTCGGCAGCGAGTCGTGGGCTTCGACCCCGACGTAGAGCGCGTGCTCGTCGTACATCAGATGCACGATGGTGCGCTCGGTCGCCGGGTCTCCTTCCGACGGCTCCTGCTGGACGAACTCGTCAATCACCGTCGCGCGTCCCCACTCGGCGTCCTCCAGCACGCCGTCGAGCGTGGGCGGCTCCGGCGTGCGGCTTGGCTCGACGTTGAAACGCTCGTTTGGCGTCTGTGCCCGCGTGCGCAGGGTGAGCGCCGCGCCGCCGGACGACCCGGCGGCCTCGTTGTCCTGCGGCTGCGACCGGGCCGGCGCGGCCAGCAGGATGAGGCTCAACGTCAGCGGCGGCGCCACTGCACGAAGTATCCACGTGTTCCACCGACGACTTTGCATGTTCGCGATACCTGTCACTTCCCCAAGTGCTCGACCAACCCGCAATTCTATCGTTGTACGAGGTCTGGGCCGACCTCAGTTACTCGACTGTGCGCACGCAGCTTCGGGTGCTGGAACAGAAGGGCCATGCCCGGCACGACGAAGAGGGGCGCCGCTACGTCTACAGCGCCACCGTGCCCCGGGGCACGGCCCGACGGTCCGCCTTGACGCCTCTGGTCGACACCTTCTTCGACGGATCGAGAGAGAAGGTCGTCGCCGCGCTGCTGGGTTCCGACGGCGGGCACCTTTCCGACGCCGAACTGGCTCGTATTGCCGATCTGGTATCGCAGGCGCGCAAGGAGGAGGACAAATGACGTTCTGGGGCGTGCTGCCGGAGGTCGCCTTGAAGGTCTCGCTCGTCGTTCTGCTTGCGCTTGCGGTGGTCTGGTGCCTGCGGCGTCGGTCCGCCGCCGCGCGGCACTGGGTGCTGTCGGTCGCGGTCGGGTGTGCGTTCGCGGTGCCGGTCCTGAGCGCGTTGGCTCCCACCTGGCACGTTCCGGTGGCTCAGCCGTGGTCGGTGACCGTCCCAACGGCCGTCCGCTTCGCCGGAGAAACCGACACCCTGGTACAGAGCGGCGAGACTACGTTGGACCCGAACGCGACCCTGGGGAACCCGGCGGCTGGGCCGCGACGCGGCCGCCGGCCGTCGACCGCGCGTCTGATGCTCCCGATCTGGATCATTGGCGTCGCCGGCCTCGGGGCGGCCTTGTTGCTTGGGCTCGTGCGGCTGGCCTGGTTGAGCGCGGGCGCCACCGCAGTGGCGGATCCCCGCTGGTTGGAGCAGGTCGCTCGCACCGCGGCCCGGCTCGGCCTACGCCGACCCGTGCGTCTGCTGCAGAGCGACCATCCCACGCTGCTCGCCACATGGGGCCTCCTTTGGCCGAAGGTGATGGTGCCGGCCGGTGCACAGGCGTGGAACGAGGACCGGATCCGTGTGGTGCTGGCGCATGAGTTGGCCCACATTCGGCGCGGCGATTGGGCCGTGCAGCTTGGCGCCGACGTCCTCCGAACGCTGTTCTGGTTCAACCCGTTGATGTGGGTCGCCACGCGCTGTCTGCGCCGCGACAGCGAACTGGCCTGCGATGACACCGTGCTGGGTCTCGGTGTCGATGGGTCCGAGTACGCCACCCAGCTACTGGACCTGGCGAAAGCGCTCCGCTCGCCCGCATTGGCGCTGTCGCCGGGCATGGCGATGGCGCGTCCATCCGGTCTCGAAAGGAGAATCACAGCCATGATGAATCCCACCCTTCGTCGTCAGCCATTCCTTCGTCGGTCGCGCCTCGGGGTCATCGCGGCCGCGCTGGCCGTCACCATCCCGCTCGCGGTGCTGGCCCAATCAGGGCCAGGAACTGTGAGCGGCACGATCGTCGACTCGACCGGTCAGCCCTGGACGGGCTCCCGAGTCACGTTGTCGTCAGCCGGGCTCGACAAGGAAGAAACGACCTTGAGGACGATGCTGGACCGGTCGGAGGTGGTGCGCGAGGCGCGCACCATCGTCTTCCGCGGGCACGCTGAACTCGGCGACACTGACCCTCAGGCCACGAAGGAACGGACCCAGCGGGAGCTCGAGGATGCGGACGGTGTCGTGCGGATCAAGCGCGAAGTGGCCGTGCGCCGCAGTCTGGGGGAAGATGCCGATGTCGCCTTTCTCCATCTGGACCGCGCGCGCTGGTCGACCCGCAGCGACGACGTGGGGCGGTTCGAGATCGCGGACGTGCCCCCCGGCGACTACCGGCTGGCGGTGCACTTGCCCG
>CAUZAY010000246.1:0-6535 GCA_963577695.1 Vicinamibacteria bacterium
CGCGGCGGGAAGTCGTCCGGATCGATCGCCGACGCCACCAGCGTCACCGGCTGGCCGACCGTCGCACTACGCTGCTTGTCGCCGTCCACCGTGAGCTCTGGGGGCATATTGGTCCGGAGACGGTCATCGAGGCTGCCGAAGGCGCCGCCGACCTCCGTGGACATCACCTGTGGGTCCATGCGGTAGTCGGCGCTTAGGGTGGCGAACGCGCGGTTGGTCCGCCCATGGCTCGTGAGCGTCCAGACCACTTCCTGCTCGCCGAAGTCCGCGGGCACTTCGACGGTAAACAGGAAGGGATTGCGTCGCGGATAGAAATGCGTCGGCTGACCGTAGTCGGCCGTTGCGGCGACAAAAACGTCCACCTCGAGATTGTCCAGGCTGTTCGGGTCGGCGATGGAGAAGTAGTTGTTCGGCCCGACCGGGAAATCGAACTCCTCCTCCCAGTTCGAGTTCATGTACCCGAACCACAACGTGAACGACCCGTCGTCGTTGGGCCACCAGCCCTCGAAGGCCGGGTGGATGCTTTGGCCCTTCAAATACATGAATCGTGTTTGGGCATCCGCGCCGGGCGCCGCGAACGGCGCCGTCACGAACATGGCGAGCAGGATCCACACGACCGCCGCGCGTGAGACCGACTGCTTCACTGTTGGCCACTCTCACCGTCTTCAGTGGCGGTCTCCATCGGTGGCACGTCGGCCCAACACAACGGACAGCCGACGTCATAGTCGTTGCGGTCCTTCATCGCCGCGCGTCGTTCCGCCATTTCGCCCTGGAACTGCTCCTCGGTCAGTTCAACCGCATAGCCGAGGTCGATGAACATGTTGGCCACAGACCGCCGGCCGCCACCGGCCCAGTTTCGGCTGTCTGCAAGGTTCTTGTTGCCCGGTGTCGTGTCCAGGAAGCCAACGATGTGCAAGATCGTGCCTTTGGGCAGCAGAGGCGCCGCGTCGTCCTCATAGACATACTGCTTGACCCAACTGTGGTCGTAGCCGACGCAATTGAGGGTGAAGTGATTCTTACCCCAGATCGCCTCGATGCACATCCGCGTCCCCGGCGCGTGCAGATGTGGCTCGAAGGCCACGAGTTTGGTGTGTTGTTTGAGCACCGCGAACGCATGCATTTCCTGGCCCGCGCGCCCAGGCGCGACGTCGATGTCGTTGCCGTTGCCCAGCCCCACACGCGCTCGGTTCCCATACTCCGGCGCATAGTCCTTCGGGTGAAAGATAAACCCGAATTCGAGGTGGGCGGTCGTCTCCGCGATGCCGTTCGAATGCAGGTGGCTGGCGCCAAGATGCAAGGCGGAATTCGCTTGGAGCAGCGTGCCGAATTTTTCCGGGAAGATGTCCGCGTTGCGCCCGACTTCATGAATCGGCCAGCGGACGCGGGTGTCATCGATGATGTCGGTCCCGTCTTCGTTCAGGACTCCGCTCGAGTAGGTCATGTGGTGGAAGATGTAGCGTCCACCCACGGTGTTGTCCCCAGCGCCCGGCGGAATGTCGTTGATCTCGCGCACTTCCACCGCCTTGACATAGCGGTCTTCGGTGAGCCCGGTCGGGACCAGGCCGATGTCGCCCCAACGATCCGGCCCGATCGCGGGGCGGGTCATGTCTCGCGACCGCAACACGAGGTCCGGTTCCCCGATGGTCCACTCGCTGCCGCTGGCAAATTCGATCGGCGCGGGCATGTCGTTGAGATCACCGCGGGGAGCTCCGTTGTCGGCCCACGCCTGAATCAGCGCGAGCTCCTCATCGCTCAGGGAGGGGTCGTCCTTGAAGCGGAGGATCCCGAGGTCTTTCTCGACGAAGAAAGGCGGCATGGCGCCCTGTCGGTCTCTGATCGAGGTTCTGGTCTTGATCGACCGCGCCCAGGGCCTGACCTGTTGGTAATCGATGAGCGACATCGGGGCGCCGCCGTCGGGCCGGTGGCAACTCTGACAGCTTCGCTGCAGGATCGGCGCGATGTGCTTGGTGAACGTGACCTCCGCCGGGTCGATACCGAAGTCGGCCACGTCATAGAGATGGACAGCCGGGTGCGGGTCGCTGCCGGCGATGGACTGCGCCGGGGCGGCCGCAGGGAGAAGCATCACAACGGCGACGCTCAAGCTCGCCACGTACGCAAACAGTCTGGTGCGCATTTCACACTCCCTCAATGAACGTCCAAACGCCAACCACTGCCAGGACGAAACCGCGCGAAAATCGGTCTATTATGCCCCGGACGACGTACTAATTAAACCGCAGGCCCGCAAGGATAGCGAAGGTGGTGCTCCTGACGTCCCTCGCGCTCGTCTCTTTCGCGATGTTGCGGAACCCCCAGGTGCCATGACCTTCGATGATGAACCGCGAGATCTCAAACCCGACGCCGGCCACGATACTCACGTCGACCCGCTCAACCTCGTCGGTGCTGATCGCAAGCTCGTCCTTGAACAGCAAGTCGAGCGCCGGTCCCGCGATGCCGTAGACGATCGCATTGTTGACGCCGGTGCCCGAGGAACCGATGTTGACTCGCAAGAGCGCGGGAACCTGAACGTAATACAAGGTCGACGTACCGGCCGCGGTATCGCTCTTCTTGGCGAGGATGTTGAACTCGTCCATGAAACCAATGGTGCCCGGGCGGTTGCCGCCGAAGAACAGGCCCGCCTGCCATCCGTCACCGCTGTCCAACGCCTCGGTGGCATCGAACGAAGAGTGCAGAAAACCGCCCTTGACCCCGATCCCAATACCCTGCGCTTCGGTCAAGGCCGGGGCGGCCAGGAAGCTCGACACCAAAGCCACGACGGCGATTCTGCGAACACGACGACGAGGCATTAGTTTTTCCTTACTCTCGATTTGGCGTTCAAATGAAAATGCCGACGAGACCTTCCCACAGTCACGGCGCCATCTCACAACATGATACCCCCGCGTGTCTCGTGGCAACGACACGGGAGTAGCCTTCGCCACTGGCCGGGCATGAGCCAGGCGGCCACGAGCCCCGCAGGGTATATTCAAGACTGTACTTTTGACATCCATGCCCGTGCTACGTGTCTCGATGGTCAGTTGGCTGGCGCTCGTCGCCATGTCTGGTCTGCTCGTGGGGGCAGCTCGGGCCGTGCAGCGGCCGGCGTCCACCGACAGCGCCACGACCGACCGGGTCATGCTCTCGATTGTGGGCACCACCGACCTGCACGGGCGCGCGTTTCCGAGCAATGGGTTGGGAGGTGTGGCTCAGCTCGGTGGGTATCTGCGCAATTTGCGCGCCGCGCGGGCCGCCGACGGCGGAGGGGTGCTGTTGTTGGACGCCGGTGACACCTTCCAGGGAGGGATTGAATCCAACCTGTCGGAGGGCGGGCTCGTCGTGGATGCCTACAACTCGCTGGGCTACGATGCGCTCGCGATCGGCAATCATGAGTTCGAATACGGGGCGCTCGACACCGCATCCAGTGACGGCGATCCGTCCGACATGCGCGGCGCGCTCAAGATGGCGGCCGCCCGCGCCCGGTTTCCGTTTCTTGCGGCGAACCTGATCGACGAGACCACTGGGAACCCGGTGGCGTGGCCGAACGTTCGGCCATCCACCATGATCGACGCGGCGGGGCTGCGGGTGGGCATCGTGGGAGTCATGACCTACGGTGGGCTCAGGAACACGCTGGCCGCCAACATCCAGGGGCTCGCCACCGCGGCGCTGGCGCCGACCGTCGAGGCCGAGGCGAGGCAACTGCGCCAGCGAGGGGCCGATGTGGTCGTCGTGCTGGCGCACGCCGGTGGGTGGTGCGAGCGGTTCGACGACCCCGCCGACCTGTCGTCGTGCGGCGACGATGCCGAGATCTTCCGCCTGGCCAGGCAGTTACCGCCCCGTCTCGTGGATGCGATCGTGGCCGGACACACCCATGCGGCGGTGGCGCACGTGGTGGCCGGCATACCCATCATCCAGGCCTATTCGAGGGGGGCGGCGTTCGCTCGCCTGGATCTCACCGTCGAGCCCGGCGCCGGGGTCGTGTCCTCTCGGGTCTTTGCGCCCCAGGGACTGTGCGCGGCGGTTGACCGGGATGGCGCCTGCCAAGCTGGTGGCGCTCCACCGGCGCCCTACGAATCTGCCCCGGTCGAACCCGACGCGTCCGTGGTGGCGGCGATGGAGCCGGAACTCGAGCGGGTTCGTCGCTGGCGCGAGGCGCCGCTCGGTATTACGCTCGAGACGCCCGTCACCCGGACTCGAGATGGCCTGGAGTCGCCACTTGGGAACCTGTTTGCGGATGCCATACTGGCCGCCGTGCCGGAGGCGGACGTCGCGATTGGCATGGGGGCTCGGCGCGGCGGGCTGAGAACCGACTTGCCAGCCGGTGCCCTCACGCGCGGGTCGCTCTATGACGTCTTCGCGTTCGACAATCGTGTCGTCACGCTGGTGTTGACCGGCGCGCAGTTGCGGCAAGTGCTGGCCGCTCAGGTGGTTCGCGGGCGTCGCGGGCTCCCGAGCGTGTCGGGGCTGCGTGTGCGCGTGAACTGCCAGGGGGAGAGCCCGGAGGTGGAGATCGTGAGACCCTCGGGAGATCCGATCGACCCGGCCGAGTCGCTGGTCGTCGCGACCACGGACTTCTTCGCCGCCCGTGCCTCGTTCGGCGCCGTTGCGCCGCAGACGGCATGGGCCTCGTCGCCCCTTGTCAGAGATGCGGCTGCCGGTTGGCTCACGGCTCGCGGCGGACGGCTCCGCGGCGCGGATCTTGCGAATCCACCCCGCTGGGAGCCATTCGACGGCGACGCGTGTCTTGCTGGCTAGTTGGCGGGGAAGGCGGTGGTTTCCTCGAACATCGGCGTCTGGTTGATGAAGTCGAATCCTTCCGCCACGTGACAGACGATGCAGGCCTGCCGCTCTTGAAGGAAGGTTTCCCGCGCTTCGGCCGCATCTCCGGCGGCTAGTGCCCCGGCCAGAAGTTGCCAGTCATTGTCCAGAAACAGAGCTTCGGCGTTTGGCGTCCGATTGGGCCGCTTCATCAAGGCCACGTTGAAGACGTTCCGCAGTTTGCCCCAGTGATGCGCGCCGAGTTCCCAGTTCTCGTCGATGATGGCCTGGTAGACCTGCTCGTAGCGATATCCGATCTGCCACATCTGCTGGTCGGTCCCGCCGGCGTAGATCTGCAGGCGCCGGAACCGCTCGTCGTCGTCCCGGGCGCCCAGCAACCACCGGTTGCTCGGCGGCTCGTCCTGTCCGTCAGCGAGTCCCCGAATACCTGACGGGAAACGGGACGGCTCGGTCGTTTGGGCCACAGCCTCCATCCACCCGCCGCCTTCGGTCAGGGTCAGGGTGAGAAGAAACACACAGGCGGCTGTCAGCATGTACTTCGCGGAATTCATGAACGTACTCCCTTGCAGCTCTGGACTGGCTATTTCGCTCGGACGACATCCTGCTCCTGAACGCGGGCGCCGCGCAGCAGGTTCTCCATGCCGTAGTTCCCCTCGTGGCAGGCGTATTCGTAAATCGGTCCGTCGAACTGCACGAGCGGAATCGACGCGGTCCAGGGGCCAGCGTAGGTGCTGGGGTCTTCGACCGTGTAGCGATGGTCCAGCGTGGTGGCATTCACACGTGTGAAACGTTCCACCAGGCGCAGTTTTGCGCCGGCGCCGGGGCAGCAGTTGTACGAATTGAAGACGATCTGAGTCCCGAAGTTTGTCGTCTCGACCACCAGCGTCTCGCCGTCCCATCGTCCCCGAGAGTCGCCCATCCAGAGGCGGATGTCGTCATCGATGTGCGGGCGGTCGTCGAGCGGGATGATCCGAACCTCGTGGATCATCTCCTGCAGAATCGTCACGTAGCCGGGCGTCTGCAGGATCAAGAAGTTGTTGTTGTAGCCGCCCGGGCGTTTCGGCGCGCCTCGTGTCACGCAGCGCTCGGCCAGATTGCGGTTCGTCCAGGAATCGGAGCCCCGCGCCCACCCGGCGCGCGTCTGGCCGTCGGCCGTCAAGGCTGGAATCCGGCCGTCAGGTGGGTCGACCACGAGCGAGGCCTGCGTGAGCCGGGTGCCCCGCTCCCACCAGAACTCGTTGTAGGTGCCCGGGTCTCCAGCGCGTGGTGGCCGGTCGTTGCGCCCCACGGCCTGAGCGTCGAGCGCGGCCACCTCTTCGGCCGTGAGCACGGCCCGGTCCGCCATGTCCGGCGGGCGTTCGAGCGGCGTCGTGGTCGAGTTGGTCCAGAGCCCTTGGAGGTCAGGCTGGCCGTCGGCTGCTCGTGGGGTCTGACCGGCGGCCCGAACTGGATTCAGGCTGTGATATGCGGCCATGGCCGCAAGGAGTGCGAATACGAGGACGCGGCGACGACACATGGGGACTCCTTTCGCGACGCGCCAACGATGACAGGTCCTGGCTCGGCACTCAACCCACGGAACGAGGCGCGTCTCAATCGACCGGCGGCACCGTGTCGGCCGCGCCCGACAGGAACCGGCGCATCGACTCGGCCTCGAGCAGACGACGGCCTTGTTCTCGACCACGGTCAAATGTGCGCATGATGACCTCGGGGTCGAATGAGAGAAAGCTCGCCTCGACGGGATGGTCGGGATGAACGACCAGTAGGG
>CAUZAY010000247.1:0-6535 GCA_963577695.1 Vicinamibacteria bacterium
GACGTGGCCCCGACGGCTCCGGAGGCATCCCCGGGTGACACGGCGACTCAGCCTGGCTCATCGACCACGCTTGCGCAGCAAGCCCAGGGTCACTACGCACGAGCCCTCCAGGCTCGGCGCGAGGGCGACTGGGCTCTGTACGGCGAGGAGATCGAGCAGCTGGGCGAAGTGCTCGAGCAGCTGCAGGGCACGGATAGGCAGAACTGAGTCGATTCCAGTCAAGGCCCCGTAGGGCGGGGGCACCATCGTGTTCTTCGATATCGCCGTGTTCAAGACAGAAAGGGCCAGCAAAGATTGAAGTATCTCCACCTGGTCGCGACGGGGATGACCGGGCTCCTGTTGATCTTCGGATCGCTGGACATGCCCGATACGGGGGATCCGGCGTCGCCGCCAAGTCTCCACGTGTCCCCGCGATACATCGAACAGGGTTTCGAGGAGACCGCCGTGCCCAACATGGTGACGGCTGTCCTGGCCGACTACCGGAGCTTCGACACGTTGGGAGAGGTTACGGTCATCTTCACCGCGGCGGTGGCCGTCCTTCTCATCCTCCGAACGGGACGAGAGGACGAGTCGTGATCACCGAACCGTCGCGAGACAGATAGCAGTCCATGCTCCAGATTTCATTGCGCTCGGTCGCCGGCCGTCGTTGTTCCCGATGGACTGCCGACGTCCTTGACCTCGGCTTCGATGGCCCGTGCCTCTGCGTCTTCCGCGTCCATCTTTTCGAGGACCTGTCGCCAGGTCAGGACCACGTCCACCTCCGTCTTCTTGGTGACCAGACCGCGTAACTTCGCGATGAGGTCGAGGGCGGCGAGCTTGGGCCAGAGCCGGTATTTGTAGTGGGTATTCCCGTCAGGGCCGACGACGACGTCCACGCTGGACACCGCCTCACGGATGTCTGCGGGTAGCTCTCGGGGGTGGATGAGCGACCCCTCCCCGTCCGGAGAGAAGAGCTGGTCGACGGTGGCCCGACCTATCCGAGACGCCGTCTCGACGATCTCCTCCAGGTCCATATCGACCTTGTCATCGTCGGTCTACATTCGTGAACGTCTTCGGACGAGTGACTCCGCGCCCGTCGACAACCCAGAAGTCATCTACTCGCCCCCGGTCGGCGTCAGCCCTGATGGGCGTGCGTACCGCAAATACATCGTCGGGACCACCACCATGTTCAGGAGCGTCGAGGTCATCAAGCCGCAGAGAATCACAATGGCCATCGGCGTCTGAATTTCACTGCCCGCTCGCCCGGCGGCGAGAGCCAACGGGATTAACGCCAATCCTGTGGAGAGGGCGGTCATCAGAATCGGGATGAGTCGTTCACGCGCCCCTCGCTCAACCGCTTCACGAAAGTTGGTGACGCCTTCCTTCTCGCTCAAGTGATGAATGTGCGAGACCAGCATGATGCCGTTGCGCGTCGCGATGCCGAAGAGGGTGACGAATCCAATCATGGACGCCACGCTCATGACCCCACCGGCAAGGAACACGCCTGCCACCCCGCCGATCAGCGCCAGCGGCAAGTTGAGCATGACGAGCACCGCATCCCGTGGGCGGCCGAACGCCACCACCAGCAGCATGAACAAGCCCGCGAGGACGACGATCGTGAGGAGCAGGAGGCGCTGCGATGCGCTCTGCTCGCTCTCAAATTGGCCACCATATTCAACCCGGTACCCTGGCGGCATGGGCACGGCCTGGGCGACTGCTGACCGCATGTCCTCGACGACTCCACCGAGGTCGCGGCCGGCGACGTTGCTTGAAATCACGATCCGGCGCTGCACGCCCTCCCGCAGAATCATGTTGGGTCCGACCTCGCGGCGGACGTCGGCCAGCAGCCTGATCGGCACCGGCCCGCCGGTCGGCGTGTCGATCGGCAAATCCGCGAGGCGCTCAAAGTCGTGCCGCGCGGCGGCATCGAATTTCACGACGAGGTCGAATGCGGCCGCGCGGTCGAACACCCGTCCCACGATGGTGCCGGCGAAGCTCGTTTCGACGGCGGCGGCCACATCACTGGCCCGCAGACCGTACTGAGCAATCGCCGAGCGATTCAGCACGAAGCGAACAACGGGCACGTCCATTTGCTGCTCGAGGGAGACGTCCACCGCGCCCGGAATGTCCGTCATCACCTCCCTGACCCGTTCACCCAAGCGGCGCAGCGTCGGGAGATCGTCGCCGAAGATCTTGACGGCGATGTTCGCACGGGTGCCGGACAGCATGTGGTCGATCCGGTGAGAGATCGGTTGGCCAATCGTCACGTTGGTTCCCGGCAGCGTCGAGAACTGCCGCCGAAGCTCATCGAGAAGCTCGGCTCGTGAGCGGCCAGTCTCCCGCAAGCCCACGTCAATCTCGGCGGCCTCGACGCCCTGCACATGCTCGTCGTATTCGGCCCGACCGGTCCGACGCGCCGTCGCCACGACCTCGGGCTGTGCGAGGAGGATCTCTTCGATGCGACGTCCAATCTCGTCGGATGTGGGGAGGGATGTCCCCGGCAGCGTGTTGGCCTGGATCGTCAGCGTTCCCTCGTTGAATTCTGGGAGAAACGCTGTGCCCGCCCGCGTCAGGGCCGCCCCCGCCACGACCAGCATGGCCACTGACGTCACCATGACGAGTCGGGGATGGTCGAGCGCGTGGGGCAGAAAACTCACATACGGGGCTTTGAGCATGCGCGTCAACCATCCGTCATGTCCGCGCACGATCGAGCGCGCCTTCGGCAGAAAGGCGAAACAGAGCGCGGGCGTGACAATCATGGCCACGACCAGGGACGCGAGGATCGCCACGATGTACGCGACCGCGAGGGGTGCCAGTAGTCGTCCTTCGACGCCGGACAGACCGAACATGGGTAGAAACACGAGTACGATGATGAGGGTGGCAAAGACGATGGACGTGCGGATTTCGAGCGTGGCATCACGGACGATCACCGCAGCAGACTGCTGTTCGGCGGGTGGTTTGGCGATGTTCTCCCGCAGTCGCCGGACGACATTCTCCACATCGATGATCGCATCATCAACGAGCGCCCCAATGGCGATAGCCATGCCGCCGAGTGTCATCGTGTTCATCGTCGCGTCGAACCCCCAGAGCACGAGTACGGCGGTCGCCAGCGACAGGGGCATCGCGGTTAGTGTGATCGCGGCTGCCCGCATATTCGCCAGGAACAGCACGACGATCAGCACCACGAGCAGGCCGCCATCGCGCAGCGCATCAATGACGTTCTCGACCGCGACGGCGATGAAGTCCGCTTGCCGGAAGATCCGCCGGTCGATCGTCATGCCACTCGGCAGTTCGGCCTGCAGGGCATCGAGTTCTCGATCGAGTCGTGCCGTTAACTCGACCGTGTTGGCATCCGGCTGTTTTTGGACCGCCACGATCACCGCAGGCGCGCCGTTTCGCGATCCCTCGCCCCGTTTGAGCGCGCCGCCCTCGCGCACATCGGCGACGTCGCGAATCAGCACGGGCCGAGCACCGCGAAGAGCGATGACGCTGTTGCCAATTTCTTCCGGCGTGCGAACCCGGCCGATGGTCTGGAGCACGTACTCCTGTGGCCCCTCCCTGTAGATGCCGGCGGACGTGTTCTGGCTGGCACCACGTACGCCGTCCAAGAGCTCTGAGAGGGAGATGTTGTTGGCGCGGAGCTGATCGGGGTGCGCAATGACCTGGAACTGGCGCTTGTCACCGCCAATGGGCATCACTTGTGAGACCCCCGCCACCGCCAGGAGCCGCCTTCGCACCACGGTATCGACCACCGTCCGAAGCGTGAGGGGGTCGTCTTGATCCGACGTGACCGCGAAGAAGAGAATCTCGCCCATGATGGACGAGATGGGTGCCAGGATGGGACGCTCCACTTGGGGGGGCAGGCTCCCAGCCACAAGCGTCAGCTTCTCAGCGACGACTTGTCGCGCGCGGAAGATGTCCGTGCCCCAGTCGAACTCGACCCAGACCACCGCAATACCCACGGCCGTCGCTGACCGCACCCGTCGGACGTTCGATGCGCCGTTGAGGGCCGCTTCGATGGGAAACGTCACCAGCGTTTCCATTTCTTCCGGCGCCATGCCACGTCCTTCCGTCAGAACCGTCACGGTGGGAGCGGTCAGGTCAGGAAAGACATCGACGGGCATCTCGCGCGCGGTCCACAGACCGGACCCGGCCAGTAAGATCGCAAGGGCCAGGACCATCCAGTGGTGGTCAATCGACCATTGGATCAATCGTTTCATTGGATCCACCTCAATGGACGTGGCCTTCAGTGGGGAGTCCCGTGGCGGCCGACGCCAACTGCACGTCGTACGCGCCCCGCGTGACAACGCGCTCTCCCAGCAGGACGCCGCTCCTGATCCCAACGAGGTCAGCCTCACGGGCGGCGATGTCAATGAACCGCCGGGCGAAACGCTCGCCCCCGAGCTGAACGAAGACGTACGGCCGACCGGCTTCCATCAGCACGGCGGCCTGAGGCACCGCGAGCCACTGCTGTTGCTCGTGCGTATACAGCACCGCCGTGCCGACCTGACCGATCAACAAGTGTTCGCCGGGGTTCTCGATTTCCATCTGGAGCGGCAACGCGCGGGTGGTCGCGTCGATGACGCCGGCGTCGTGCACGTGGTCGGGCTCGAGTTCGATCGGCTCCGGTTGGCCAGGAAATTCCAGCGCGAGTCCGGTGACCTGGCGCGCGACGGCCACGCTCGCGGCCGGCACCTGCACCTCCAACTCCACGCGATCAGTCCGCACGATTCTGAACAGCGGTGCGCCTTCGTCATAGGAGGCACCCAGCGTGCCCATGACCTCAGCCAGCCGCCCGCCGATCGGGGCCCGCAGGGCGAACGCGTTGCCGGCCGCTGCGCCACCGCCGCTCCGCAGCGTTTGATTACGTTGCGCAAGCCGCGCGTCCGCCGCTTCGAGGCGCGCCTCCGCAACCCTGATCGCTCGATGCGCATCCTCCACCCGACGGGCTGGCACGGCCCGTTCCTTCAGGAGGCGCTCGGCCCGCGCCTGTTCCACCTGCGCGGCGTCGAGCGCCACCTGCGCCTCTGCCACCTCAGCCGTCAGCGTGGCGTGATCAACGCCTGCCGACAACCGAGGCTCCAAGTGTGCGAGGACCTGGTTCGGTCGGACCCGATCGCCGATAGACAGCAGCACATCCGCCGTGAGCCGGCCCGCCGCCGGGGCGGCGACAATCGCTTCGCCGCCGGGAAGAGGGTGAATCATCGCCGGCACACGAACTGAGGTCCGAATCTCTGCCTTTCGCACACGGGCGGTGGTAAAACCATTCGTCCACTGCGGTTCTTTGAGGTACGCGATGGCCGATGCATCCTCCGCCGGACGGTTCTCGGCGTCCGCGTGAGCGAGGGCTTCGTCAGCGAACACGGTCACAATCCCGAGATCGTGGCGATCGAGAAGGCCTGGCGCATCGAGGACCAACTCGTAGCGATACCGCCCTGGTGCAGGAAGCGCACCCTCGACCCGAAAGACCCCGGGTCGTGATGGCTCTGGCCCGAGGAGCTCCACCGTTGGCCCGCCGGCCTCTGGTGTGAACTCGACACTCGCCTGGCCAGCCGTGACGGGGAGGAAATCGGCCATCGTGGTCAGGTGAACGGCAAACAGCACCGTCTGTCCCGCCACAAGCGGCGGGTACTCCATGAACAGCTCGGTCTTCTCCGTCCAGTGGGTCACATCCAGCGTCGGCGACTCCACCTGTGGCGGGTCGCCCTGCTGGACGCAGCCCATCACACTGAAGGCGGCGAGAAATGCCGCGCACACCAGTCCGTGTCTCGTTGTCATTGGGGAATCTCCCAGCCGCTAACGAATGCCAGTTCAATCTCCGCCTGTCGCACCGTCGCGTCCAGCACCGCTTGACGGATGCGGGCCGACGATCCGATGCGATAGGCGTCCAACAATTCCAGGATGCCGCGCTCGCCAGCGTCATAGCTGACTTGCGCGATGCGCTCGATCAGATCAGCGCTGGCGATGGCCTGGGCCCGATAGCGTTCGGCGGCCCCACGCCGTTCCACCGCGGCCGCGCGAAGGGCGGCAATTTGGCCACGCAACACGAGTCTGAGTGCGTCAAGCCGAGCGCGAGCCTGAGCATTTCTCGCGACCGCCCGCGCCTTCTCGGGGCCGGCGCGATCGAACAGGGGAAGGGTCAGCTGCACCCCGATGACACCGCCAAAATCCCGCCCGCCGACCGTCGAGGACTTGATCCCTCCGACGATCTCCGGCTCAGGAACAGGACGTCGACCAGCCGCTCGAGTGGCAAAATCGGCAGCCGTGAGCTCGTGCCGCAACGCCACGAGCTCGCCCCGGGCCGACTCCGCGGTCTCGACCAACGCCTCGAGTGGCGGGAGAGGCGCCGGTGATAGCGACCGGCCAACCGCGACGATTCGCGACGGGTCGGGCATGTTGTCAAAGAAGCTCGCCAGGATCGCTTGGGCGCGGACGCGGTCGGTCGCGGCAACGCTGCGATCCGTCTCAACATCAAGAAGTTCTCGCTCGGCCCGCAATCGATCAAATCCGGCCGCATCGCCGGCGGCCTCGCGGCTTGCCAGGACGCCGGCGAGCT
>CAUZAY010000248.1:0-6526 GCA_963577695.1 Vicinamibacteria bacterium
TGGACATCCTCGGTGAGATCTCCACCCGTTGGCGCGAGTCGAGAGCCGAACTCGTGCAATCGGCCGATGGGGTGATCGAACGGCTCCGCGCGGCGCAGGCAGGCACGCAAGGCGGGGGGGAGATGCCGAGCGACGCGACGCTGACCGCCGGGGTGCGTGAATACGGCCAGACATTCGATCGACACCACGGCGGGTTCGACGGCGCCCCGAAGTTTCCACGTCCGGGCGAACTGCTCTTCTTGCTGCGCGAGCATGCACGCACAGGCGACCTTGAGGCTCGCCAGATGGTGCTCGACACCCTGCGGGCCATGGCCACGGGTGGCATGCGAGACCACGTTGGCGGGGGCTTCCACCGCTACTCGGTCGATGCCGGGTGGCGAGTGCCGCACTTCGAGAAGATGCTCTACGACCAGGCCCAACTGGTGCTGGCGTTCCTGGAGGCGGCCCAGGCCGCGGGTGACCCCACGTTCCGCGCCGTGGCGGACGACACGTTGTCCTACGTGCGACGGGAGCTGACGCACGCGGAGGGTGGGTTCTTCTCCGCCGAAGACGCCGACAGTATTCCCCCCGATCAGGTTGACGTGCCGGGCGCTACCAAGACCGAGGGGGCGTTCTACATCTGGGGTCAGTCGGAAATCGATCAGTTGTTCGATGCTGACGCCGATGTGGTTCGGTTCCGCTACGGCATCGAGCCGGGCGGGAACGCGCCTCAGGATCCGCACAACGAGTTCGCCCAAAAGAACCTCTTGTATGTGGCCCACGGCCTGGACGACGTCGCGCGCCTGTCAGGCCGGTCGGTCGATGACGTCACCGCGGTCTTGGACGGCGCGCGGTTGCGTCTGTTCGAGGCTCGCTGCGGCCGCCCTCGACCCCATCTGGACGACAAGGTATTGGCGGGGTGGAACGGGCTGATGATCGCCGCGTTCGCGCGGGCCGCGCGTGTCGCACCGCTCGACGACGAGGCGGCCACGACATCGCTCGACACCGCGGCGCGGGCGGCGCAGTTTCTGCGGAATCGGTTGTGGGATGCGGAGCGGGGCCGGCTCCTTCGACGTTTTCGCGACGGGCGGTCGGATATCGACGGCTACAGCGAGGACTACGCGTTTGTCGTCTGGGGGCTGCTGGAGCTGTTTCAGGCCGGCGGCGACCCGATGTGGCTCGACTGGGCACGTCAGCTCCAGGCAATCCAGAACGAGCTGTTTTGGGACGACGACGCCGGTGGCTGGTTCAGCACGACCGGGGACGATCCGACCGTGTTGCTGCGTTTGAAGGAGGACTACGACGGCGCCGAGCCGTCGGCCGGCTCGGTTGCGGTCGGCAATCTGCTGACGCTGGGTCACCTCTCAGGCGGGGACGAGGCGGCTGACTACGGCGCCCGGGCGGCGCGCGCGATTCGCCGAGTGGCCACGTCGCCGCAGGCCGCGCGGGTGGTGCCCGTGATGGCGGCGGCAGCCTCGACCTTCCTGTGGGGGGCGCCGCAGGTCGTCATCGTGGGTGCGCGCGCGGCGGCGGGCACCATTGCCCTGCAGCGTGTGCTCGCCCAGAGCTACTTGCCGGGCGCCCTCAGCCTGATCGTGGAGCCTGGCGTCCACCAGAACACCGTGGCCATGCGGTTGCCCTGGCTCGGCGCCATGGTAGCGGTTGACGGAGAGCCGACGGCGTATCTGTGCCGCGACTTTGCGTGTCAGGCGCCCGTCACCGACCCTGACGCGTTCCGCGCCCAGCTCGAGACGGTGGTCAACCACACAGAAAGATAAGGCATACGACATGACGTTCGATGTAGAAGTGCTGCTCAAGGGGACCGATGCCGTCGTGACCGAGACGGTGACGCACGATGGAGTGGATGCGTCCGCGTGGACCGACACGGACGTCCGCGAGATGTTGCTGTCGACCTTGCGGGTGTTCGCCCGGGCGAGCGGCGACGACACCGCCGACGGGGACGTGGCCCTGAGGGGTCTGAGCTGGATCGTGACGGATACGAAGGGTGGCGTCGTGATCGCCATCGAGATTCCCAGTGGCGCCATTGCCGCCGGGCCGTTCGACCTCGCCGCCGACGAACTGACCCAGATGGTCGCGCGAGTGATCTCGTCCGGCGCGTCGACCACCTCCGTGCACTGATCTCGCGAGAGATTCGCCCGTCTACCACGCGTAGCAAGCCCCTTCAGGGGCGCTGATCGATCAACGGGCCTAAAGGCCCTTCCTACGAAACGCTACCCGCGTCATCGGTTCGTCGGCGTTCGAGCCGCGCAATCAACCCACCAGCCCGTCCAGGCGACCGAGTAAGATCAACCCTAATCTACGCGCGTGCGTGGGACCGGCCCGTGCACCGACGCAGGTTTGGGGGTGGCATGCAAACCAGCAGTGTGTTGGCGCGTGTGGGAGTAATCGTCGCCGTGCTCGGTGGCGCGACGGACTCTGCCGTCGGGCAAACTTCGGTCGACACGGGCGCCTGGCCCAGTTACGGCGGGACGAACTGGAGCCAGAAGTACTCGCCACTCGATCAGATCGACGCCGCTAACTTCGACGACCTCGCCATTGCGTGGACCTGGGAATCGGAAGATCTTGCGCTCATCGAGAGCCTGCAACGGAGGTATCTGCCGCCACTGGATGCCAACGGGCTGAAGGCCACCCCGCTGGTCGTCAACGGCGTGATGTATCTCAGCACCGGGCTGGCCCAGGTCGTCGCGCTCGATCCAGTGACGGGCGAGACGTTGTGGGTCTACAACCCGCAGGCCTATACCACTGGGGGGAACGCCAGCATCGTGGGGCCGTGGCAGACGCGGGGGCTGGCGTACTGGACCGATGGCGATGCGGACGAACGGCTGCTGCTTGGCACCCACGACGGGTTCCTGATTGCGGTCAATGCGCGCACGGGCCGACCGATCAACAGCTTTGGTGTCGACGGCAAGTCTGACCTGCACACCGCCGTGCCACGGGCGACTCGCGGCAACTTGCCGCTGTTCAGCAACGAGGGACACACGGTGTCGCCCAATTCGCCCCCGGTCGTCGTGCGCGACACGGTCATTTCCGGGGCGGCGATGTCTGACCGGCCGACCCTCAAAGAGTGGCCGCCCGGCTCCGTCCAGGGGTTTGATGTGCGCACGGGCGAGCTCAAGTGGGTGTTTCACACCATTCCCCAGGCCGGCCAGTTTGGTGAGGACACGTGGGAGAACGGGTCGAACCTGTATACGGGCAACGCCAACGTCTGGTCGACGCTGAGTGGCGACGACGAGCTCGGTCATGTCTATCTGGCGACGACCGCTCCAACGAATGATTACTGGGGCGGCGAGCGGCTGGGTGACAACCTGTTCTCGCAGTCGATCATTGCGGTGGATGTTGAAACCGGCGAACGGGTCTGGCACTTCCAGGCGATTCATCACGGTGTCTGGGACTGGGATTTTCCGACCGCGCCGACGCTGATGGACATCACCGTCGACGGGCGGAACATCCGGGCCCTGGCGCAGGTCAGCAAGCAGGGGTTCACATATGTGTTCGACCGCGCCACCGGCGAACCGGTGTGGCCGATCGAGGAGCGCGCCGTGCCCCCATCCGACGTCCCCGGCGAGGTACTGGCGCCGACCCAGCCGCACCCGACGAAGCCGCCCGCGTTCGAGTACCAGGGGGTGACCGAGGACCTGCTGATCGACTTCACGCCTGAGTTGCGGGCCGAAGCGGTCGAGATTCTGCAGCAGTACGCCCACGGCGGGATGTTCACCCCGCAGACGTTGTATGACGAAAACGGAACCCACGGCACCTTGCAGGTGCCGGGGTCCGGTGGCGGAGCCAATTGGAGCGGGTCCGGCGCCGACCCCGAGACCGGGTTGCTTTACGTGCCCTCCCGCACGGGGTTGACCCGGATGGTGCTGGTAGAGGGGAAACCCAGCTACACCAACCTGCGGTACGTCCCGAACGGCAAGCTCGGTCCCGAGAGCATCCACCCGGCTCGGCCGCCGGCCGTGACGGGGCCGCAGGGGCTGCCGCTCATCAAACCGCCGTACAGCCGGTTGACCGCCTACGACATGAACCGCGGCGAGATCGCCTGGCAGACTCCGACCGGTCGGGGCGCTGACCGGATCCGCAAACACCCTGCGCTGGCCGGACTCGATCTGCCACCGCTCGGGGGGCAGATGACGACGAGCGGTCCGCTCGTCACCAAGACCCTGGTGATGCTCGGCCTCGGGCCGGCCGGGTCGACCGATAGCGCGCAGCTGGTGGCCTACGACAAGGCGACCGGGGTCCCGCTCGGACAGGTGGCGCTGCCGGCCCGCCCGCTGGGCACACCGATGACCTACCTGGTGCAGGGGCGCCAGTTCGTCGTGCTGACCTTGGTCAACGCACAGATGGTGGCCCTCGCCTTGCCGTCGACGCCGTAGACCCTGGGCCGCGCTGGCCCCCGTGTCGAGTCACCGTTTCTCTCCCGCGCCCGGCTCGTGGAGACCGTCCCCATGAAGCGGATACGTCCAGTCCTCTCGATCGGCGTCGCGGTGACGCTGGTGGCCCTGTCGTCGCTGCGAGAGGCCAGCGCGCAGCCATCGACGTCGGTCGACGACGGCGCGTATCGTGGCTACCTCGCCGTGCGCCGGCTGGTTGGGGGAGAGGTGGAGGTGGTCGACGAACTGAACGCCGATCGGCGCTTCGTGCCGGCGTCGGTTCTCAAAGTCGTGACGGTCGCCTCGGCCCTCCACCATCTCGGCGCGGAGTACCGCTGGCTCACCCGCGTGACGTCCACGGGTGGCATCGACCTCGACGCCGGTGTACTCGGGGGCGACCTGGTCATCGAGTCTGGCGGCGATCCGACCTGGAATGACGACTTCTTCGACGGTGGCGCCGCCGACCCGTTGGCGGCGTTGGCCCGCCAGGTTCGCGAACGTGGCGTCACCCGGGTCACCGGCGATCTGGTGGTCGACGCGGGTCGGTTTCCGGGTCGCTCGCATCCGATTGATCGTGGCTTCGGCGACCTGCCGTATCGCTATGGAACGCCGACCGCGGGCTTGGCTCTCGATAGCGCCACGATCACGGTGCGTGTCGCCCCAGGGGCGTCGGTGGGCGACCCAGCGCGCGTGGTCGCCCCCGACGGCGTCGAGGTGCTCAACCGCACGACGACGGTCGGTCGAGGGCGTCACGGCGCCGGCACGCTCGACTTCGTGCCGGTGTGGGGTACAAACACGCTGTTGCTGCGGGGTGAGTACCCCATCAGCGAGGGCCCGTTCGTCGTCTCCGCCAGCGACCCCGTACCGGAGCGTCGCGTCGCCCGTCGACTACACGAGGCGCTTGACGCGGCTGGCGTGACGGTCGAGGGCGTCGTGCGGTGGGGAAGCCCGCGCGTGGCGACCGCCGAGTCGGAAGCGGTACTGGCCGAGTTCCGGTCCCGCCCGCTGCGCGACCTCCTCGAGCGGACCCTGACCCACAGCACCAACTGGTACGCCGACATGCTGGCGCTGACGCTGGCGCGGGACATCGCCGGCACTGGCCGCTTCGACGACGGGGTCGAAGTGATCTCCGACTTCGTCCGGGGGCTTGGACCGAACGCGAACGGGAACAGCCGTGGGACGCCCGGTTTGTGGATCGTGGACGGTTCCGGCCTGTCGGCTTCCAACCTGGTGACACCCGCCACCCTCGTGCGCGTGCTCATGCACGCGGTCGAGCAACCCTGGGGCGCAACCCTGGTCGAGGCGCTGGCCGGGCCCGCTGAGGGCACTCTTGCGGCGTGGCCGCGGTTGCCACCGATGGCCGCCAAGACCGGCACGCTGCGTCACACCGTCGGGCTGGCCGGCATTGTCGATGCCGACTCCGGGACGCCGATCTTCTTTTGCTACTTCGTCAACCATCACCCCGACCGTCCCGCCGCCGCCCGGCGCGAGATTGCGTCGGCGCTCGGACGGTGGAGCGCGTCAGCCACCGCTCGATGAGCCCCGTCACGTCGTCGCACCGGTTACGCTCCGGGTTGGTTTCGAGGCGAAGCGTTCGCTTCGCTCGGAAACCTGGGGGGTGCTGCAAAACGTCCGAGGGGGTTTTCTGACGAGGCGTCTGTCTCCTGAGGAAACGGCGGCCGTGGGATCGTAGCAAGCCCCTTCAGGGGCGCTGATCGTTCAGCGGGCCTAAAGGGGCTTACTACGGCCGCCAGCTGGCCGTGACCCGTTTCCTGCCCGAGGCGTCACGGGCCGAGCCGTCGAGTAGCGGCTCGAGCGGCAGCAGCTCGGCCCCGTTCTCCGTGCACGCGGCGTACTGACTGTTCTGGCCGGCGTACATAGAGACCCCCGCGTACTCACCGGCGGCGTTCAGCACGTAGAAGTTGACACCGAAGTTGGGCAACCCGCGGTCGTTCAATAGCCGTCGTTCGACGGTGTTCTCCTGTATCCGCCGCAAACCGGCCAGCCCCGCGTCCTTGGGGCTCATGCCATGCCGCAACTGCTCGACGATCAGAAACGACGCGAGATTGTAGAGGTTGGCCTCGCCACGACCGGTCGAGCCGGCGGCGCCGATCGTGTTGTCGACATACAGACCGGCGCCAAGAATGGGCGAGTCG
>CAUZAY010000249.1:0-6482 GCA_963577695.1 Vicinamibacteria bacterium
TCGTCGACCGGCTTGCCAACTGCCGGGCCGTCTGCTACCCGCCGAGCGCGGAAGACTACGGGCTGGTGACGCTGGAGGCGTTCGCCTCCGCCAAGGCGGTGATCACGTGCGCCGATAGTGGAGGTCCAGCGGAAATGGTTCGACCAGAGGTGGACGGCCTCGTGGCCGATCCGACCGCCGAATCGCTGGCGCAGGCCATGCGCCGGGTCATGGACGACCAGGCCCTGGCCGAGCGTTTGGGCGGGGCGGGCAGCACGCGAGCGGCGGATTTTACCTGGGCCCGGACGATTCCCCGCCTGCTCGGCGGATAAGGACCCGGGTCCAAGCCCTGAAGTGGGGCGGCACCGCCGCCCCGTCTAAGATTAGACTGACACGATGGCATACGGCAGCGCACTCGAGAAGAAGCTGGCCCGGAAGACGACCCGGGCGATTGTCGACTTCGACATGATCGAAGACGGCGACCGGGTGATGGTTGGCTTGTCCGGCGGCAAGGACAGCTGGGCGCTGATGCAGGTGTTGGACGCTTTGCGGCGACGCGCCCCGATCGACTTCTCGCTCGTCGCCGTGAATGTAGACTCCGGCTACGTCGACTACAAGCACGAGACGATTGCTCGGACCTGCGAGGCGCGCGACTGGGAGTATCGGATTGAGCACACCAAGATCGGCGAGATCATCGACGACAAGCTGGACGAGAGAGCGACCCCGTGTTCGCTCTGCGCGCGGCTCCGGCGCGGCGTATTGTATCGCATCGCGAGCGACGTGGGAGCCACGAAAATTGCGCTTGGGCATCACGCCGACGACTTCATTGAGACGCTCCTGCTGAATCTGTTTTTCTCCGGGTCGCTCAAGGCGATGCCGGCCCGGTTGGTGTCTGATGACGGGCAGCACGTCGTCATTCGGCCGCTGGTGTATGTCAGCGAGGAGGAGGCGCGCGAGTATACCCAGCAGGCCGAGTTGCCGGTGATCGGCTGTTGCTGCCCGGTGTGTGGAGATTTGAGCCTGCAGCGGCAACGGATGAAGCGGCTACTGATCGACCTGGAACGGGAGCATCCTGGGGTCAAACAGTCGATGCTGAAGGCCCTGGGGAATGTCGGTGAACGCCATCTGCTCGACCGCCGCCTCAACCCGGTGGCAGAGCTCCGCAGAGCGGTCGCGCTGCGACCCGATGACACGGCACCAACGGCGGCTGTGTGAGCCGGGGGCGCAGCCCCCGCTGAATCCTACACGTATGCGAGCCGTGATCCAGCGGGTGACCTCCGCGATCGTGACTGTCGAGAACCGGCTGGTCGGTGCGATCGAGCTCGGGCTGCTGGTCTACGTCGGGATCACGCACGCTGACGGAGTGGGCGAGACCGCCTACATGGCGAACAAGATCGTAGGGTTGCGCGTGTTCGCGGACGCGGACGGTCGTTTCAGCCGATCCGTGCGCGATGTCGGCGGTGCCGTGCTTCTGGTATCGCAGTTCGCCCTCTACGGTGACTGCCGCCGTGGACGTCGTCCGTCGTTCGACAAGGCCGCCACGCCTGACGCGGCCAGGGCGGTGTACGAAGGACTTGCCGACGCGCTGCGGGAGCGTGGTGTGTCGGTGCGTCTCGGCGAGTTCCAGGCCCACATGACGGTCGCGTCGACTAACGACGGTCCGGTGACCCTGTTGCTCGACAGTGGCCGGGACTTCTGACACGGATGCAGCCGAGCCGATTGGTGGTCGTGGCCCTCGTCGGCGAGACCGTGCTGGCGACGGTGGGCGTGGTCTGGATCCGCGCGCGGGGCCTTGTCGTCCAGCTCGGAGACCCGGGAGTGGGCGTTGGGCTCGGCCTCGGTGCGGCCGCCCTCTTCGCGGCGGTGAACTTTGGTGTGCTCCGACTGGTGCCGCCAATTGCGCCGGTGCGTGCGATCCGGCGTGTCTATGTGGACACGCTGCGCCCGGTGTTCACGACGGCCACCCGCGTCGATATCGTCCTGGTGAGTCTGGCCGCGGGACTTGGCGAGGAGCTGTTGTTCCGCGGGGCGGTGCAGGTGGAATTCGGCGTGGTCGCGGCCAGTCTGTTGTTCGGCCTGGCCCACGTCTGGGGCCGCGACTCGTTGGTGTTTGGGGGCTGGGTCGTGGCCATGGGGTTCGGGTTGGGCGGTCTGGCCCACCTCGGTGGCGGGCTCCTGGCTCCGATCGTTGCCCATGTCGTCTACGATGCGGCTGCCATTGCCTATATCCACTGGGACGCGACAACGCGCCGCGAGAGCCCGGTGTAGACCCGTCGGTGGCATCGGCCGTGCAAAGACGTGGCTGGGCGTGACGAACTCGGCTCAATCAGACACAGCGTCAAGCAGTGCGACGAGGCATGGACGAGGAGTAACCAGCCGTGACAATGGCGAAACGACGGATATCAACTATGGCGGGTTGGCTGCTGGCGGGGTGTCTGATAGCAGTCCCTGCGGGCGCCCAGCAGCGGCCGCTCCTCACCGAAGACCCTGAGTCGATCGGAGACGGGCTCATTTTGCTGGAGGCTGGGTTCGACCACTCGTGGTCACACCCGTTCCCGGTGTCCGGGCTGGAGGGTAGCCTCCTGCGGGGGCCATTGGTGGGACTCAGCTTCGGACTCGGCCCGTCGGCCGAGGTCCAGATCGACGGCATCTCGACGAGCCGGTTGCTGATCAATGAACGGGTCGAGGCGCCGTTGTCGGGGATGCTCGAAGTGCCTGGCGACAGCACCAGGAGCTTTGACGACGTCGTTATCGGGACCAAAGTGAAGATCGTGAGTGAGGTCGGCTGGCGGCCGGCGGTGGCGCTCCGTTTCGCCACCCGGCTGCCGAACGCCAGCAACGAGAGCGGTCTGGGACTCGACACGTTCGATTTCTTCCAGTCGCTGCTCGTCGGCAAGACGGTGCAGTCGGTCCGCATCGTCGGCAACGTCGGCATGGCCATCCTCGGGGACCCGACCCGTGGCGATCGGCAGAACGATCTACTCACCTACGGTTTCTCGCTGGCCAGGGCGTTCGCGCCCGGGGCGGAGATCGTCGGTGAGATCAACGGTCGCGCGAGTACGCGGCGCGGCGTGGCGCCCCCTGGCACCGACAGCAAAGGCCAGATGACGTTCGGGGTGCGTTACACCCGCAGCGCGGTACGGATCGACGGCGGGGTGTTTACTGGCTTCACGTCGCGAGACGCGAAGGTGGGGATTACCGGCGGGGTGACCTGGGTATTCGCCAGCCCCTTACAGCCTTGACCATGGCGGGGCTGGGCACGATCAGGGGCCTGAGTGTCGCGACATGCCAATAGACATCGTGAAGGCGCACGCGTACGGGAACGATTTTCTCTTTGCGCCGATCGACCAGACCATTGAGGACCAGCGCTCCGGATTGGCCCGGGGTGTGTGTCATCGCCACACCGGAATCGGCGCGGACGGACTGGTATTGTATGCGCCAACCGCTGCCGGTGCGGACATGACCCTGTTCAACGCCGACGGTGGCGAGGCCGAGGTGTCAGGGAACGCGGTGCGCTGCTTGGCGGCGCTTGTGGCCCGGGGGCGGCCTGATCTGCGTGAGATGGTCGTGCGGACCGCGGCTGGCGCCATCCCGTTGCGTCTCGTGGAGACGGAGGGGGAGCGGTTGACGTTTGAGGCGCTCATGCGAAGTCCAACCGGTATCCGTCCGCGGACGTTGGAGGCGGCGGGCGAGATGGTCGACGTGGTGGAACTGTCGGTCGGGAACCCGCAGTGTATCGTGCTCGGCCGGCCTGACCTGCCCGTGAACGAGGCCCAGTTGCGTCGCCTCGGCCCGGCGCTGGCGACGCATCCTGCGTTTCCGGCCGGGTCGAACGTGGAACTGGTCGAGGTGGAGTCTCCGTCAAGAATTCGCATCCTGATCTGGGAGCGTGGGGTCGGCCCCACCGAGGCGTCCGGCACCGGCGCCTGTGCCAGCGCTGTCGTCGCGGCCGCGTATGGCGGCGCGTCGCGCGATGTGGATGTCGTCTCACCCGGTGGAACGCAGCATGTCACATGGACGGACGATGGCATCCTGCTGACCGGTTGGGCCGAGGTGGTCATGGTCGGCCGTTGGCACGGCTAGCGTCCTGCCACAGACTGCCGTCCGCAGACGTTGCTGCCTCGTTTGCCCTCCAGCAATGCAGGTTCTTCGTACCCGGGCATCGTCCTGGCGATTCACCAGTGATTCCAGCTGTGTGCGTGACGCGCTTGCCCGACACGCCAGGGGAGGAATCGCCGGTATGGTACGATGAAGGCACTCGCTCCTCACGACCGACCCCGTGAAAAGCTCGACCGTCTCGGGCCGGCAGGTCTGGGTGACAATGAGCTATTGGTTGTCATTTTGGGCCATGGCTTTCGGGCCGCAAGTGCGATCGACGTCGCGAACGACGTGCTGGACACAGTGCGCGGCGTCCAGGGGTTGACACGCCAGTCACAGGCCGGTCTGCGTCGTCTCCAGGGCATCGGGGTAGTCAAGGCGTCGCAGATTCTGGCCGCCGTGGAACTGGGCCGTCGGACCCTCGTGCGGGCGCCGGAACGGCGTGAGAAGCTGGGGTCGCCGCGCGACGTGGCGTCGTATCTTCTTCCGCGGTACGGGGCCCGCCCGGTCGAGCAGTTCGGCATCGTGCTCCTGGACACCAAGCACCGGGTTCTGAAGACGGCGGTCTTGTCGGTGGGGACCCTCGACGCGAGTCTGGTGCACCCCCGGGAGGTGTTTCGTGAGGCGGCAGGGGGCGGCGCCGCCGCGATCGTGCTGTTTCATAACCATCCCTCCGGCGACCCGACCCCGAGCGCCGAGGATCTGACGCTGACGGCGAGATTGGTCGAAGCCGGGCGCGTCATGGGGATCGACGTCGTGGACCACCTCGTACTGGCCGACGCGAGATACTGTAGCTTCAAGGAGATGGGTCGGCTCTAGCCGGCGACCAGAGTCTATGGCTCGTGTGTTGTACCTCGACTGCTTTTCGGGCGCCTCCGGCGACATGCTGATTGGCGCGCTCCTTGACGCCGGTCTTCCGTTCGACCTGTTGCGGGAGGCCCTGGGCAGCCTGGCGATCGACGACGAATGCGCCGTGTCAGTCGAGCGCGTGAGTCGCTCGGGTGTAGGTGCCGCGCAGTTCATCGTGACCCAGACGGCCGCCGACGCCGGCAGCCATAGGCATCGACATCTCTCGGGCATCACCAAATTGGTGGACCGCTCGGCGCTGTCGGTGGACGCCAAGGCCCGGGCCAACCGACTGTTTCGGCGGTTGGCGGAGATCGAGGCGGCCATCCACCAGATGCCGGTCGAGAAGGTGCACCTTCACGAAGTGGGTGCGCTCGACTCGATCGTGGACATCGTCGGCGGGGTCTTCGGGCTCGAGTGGTTCGGGGCGGAGCGGATTGTCGCCTCGCCGCTCAACGTGGGCAGCGGCACAGTGGTATGCGAGCACGGCACCCTACCGGTGCCGGCGCCGGCGACCGCCGCACTGATCAAAGGGGTCCCCGTGTATGCGGCCGGGCCGTCCGGAGAGAAGTTGACACCGACCGGAGCGTTGCTGGTCACGGAATTCGCTCACGAGTACGGCGTCATGCCGCCGATGCGGGTGGAACGGATCGGCTACGGTGCCGGCACTCGGGACCCGAAGGACTATCCCAACGTCTTACGGGTGCTTGTTGGAGACCTGGTTGGAGACCCGGTTGGAGACAGTGACGCGCCGATCCTCTCGGATCGGATCACGGTCGTCGAATGTGAGATCGACGATATGAACCCGCAGATTTTCGGGGTGCTCATGGACCGCCTGTACGACGCCGGTGCGGTGGACGTGTTCTATACGGCGGTGCAGATGAAGAAGAACCGGCCAGGGACGCACGTCACCGTCCTGGTGCCGCCGGGTCGCCGAGAGGCTGTCTCGACCGCGCTGTTTCGGGACTCCACGACCATCGGGCTGCGCTACAGCGAGGTGGCCCGCAACACGTTGTCGCGAGAACTGGTGTCGGTGTCCACGCGATTCGGCGACGTGCGCTGCAAAGTGGCGCGGCAGGACGGGGCGGTGACCAATGTCGCGCCGGAGTTCGATGACTGCGTCCGGCTGGCGGACCAGCACGGCGTGCCGGTGAAGGATGTGCAGGCCGCCGGCATCCAGGCGTATCGGGTGTCATGATGTCGCGTTTCTACCTGACCACCGCGATCGACTACGTCAACAGCCGTCCCCACCTGGGGACCGCGTACGAAAAGATCGCGGCCGACGTGATTGCCCGATATCGGCGGCTCTGCGGCGTGCCGACCCATTTCGTCATGGGCAACGATGAGCATTCTCAGAACGTCTACCAACGCGCGACCGAGCGGGGGCTCGAACCGCTCGCGTTCTGTGACCAGATGGAACAGGTGTTCCGTCAGGTCTGGGCCAAGCTCGACGTGTCGTTCGACGACTTCATCCGGACCACGGAAGACCGCCACCGGGCCGCCGTCACCACACTCGTGCAGCGGATTGTCGACGCGGGCGATCTGTATGAGGGGGAATA
>CAUZAY010000250.1:0-6469 GCA_963577695.1 Vicinamibacteria bacterium
CGGTTCGGGCGCGGTTGTGAGCGCCATCGCGGACGCGTTGGAGTCGTTGGGTGAAGGCAACGGCGACTTCTATCGTTCACCAATCACGCGCGACATGATTCTGACGAAGCTCGAGCAGGCACCGACAGGCCACGACCGGCTGACGGCGCACGTCTAAGGGGAGGCGAGAACAATGGCCGTAATTCGCGACGTAATACCTCAGCTTGAGCTGTTCCAGCCCGGCAGCGCGGACGACGCACTGGCGTTGCTGTCGGAGCATGGGTCTGATGCCTGGGTGTTTGCCGGTGGGCTCGATACCCTCGACTGGTTCAAAGACCGAGTGAAACGACCGAAGGTGGTCGTGGACATCGGGGGCATCGACTCGCTTCGCGAGATTCGGGCCACCGCCGACGGTATCGAGATCGGGGCGATGGCCCGCTTGATCGATGTCGTCAACCATGCGGACATCAAGGCGCAATACCCGGCGCTGGCCTTCGCGGCCAAGTCGGCGGCGTCTCCGCAAATCCGTAACGTGGGCACCATCGGCGGCAACATCGGGCAGGATACCCGGTGCTGGTATTACCGCGACGGATGGACCTGCTACCGAGCTGGCGGCAACATCTGCTATGCGAGCCCGCCGACGGCCATGAACCGAGAGCACTGTATTCTCGGGGCCAGCCGGTGCGTGGCAGTGAATCCGTCCGACACCGCACCGGTGTTGGTGGCGCTCGAAGCGGAGATGGTCATCCGGCGTGGCAGCGCCGAACGGGTCGTTCCGGCCGAAGAGTTCTTTGTCGGCCCGGAGATTGACATCGAACGGATGACGGCGCTGGAGCCGGGCGACCTGCTGATGTCGATTCGAGTGCCGTCCAAGTGGGCCGGCGCGCGGGTCTACTTCGAGAAGGTCCGCGACCGCGATAGCTGGGACTTTCCGATAGTCAACGTGGCCACGGCGGTGCAGGAGAGCGGCGGTACCATCCAGGATGCGCGCGTCGTGGTCAACGGGGTGGCTCCGACGCCGGTCCGACTGACGGCGGTAGAGAACGCCATCATCGGTCAGTCGATGAACGAGCAGACGGCCGAGCAGGCGGGCAATGTCGCCATCCAGGGCGTGGCTCCGCTGACGCACAATGGGTTCAAGGTGAACCTGATGAAGAACCTGGTGAAGCGGTCTCTCCGCGACGAACCAATGAACGCGTAGGACCTCGGTCCACGTTCACCCGAGTACGACCGAAGGGCCGAGGCGTCATTGCCTCGGCCTGTCGTGCGTACGGATGGGGTGGCGGGAAGAAATCGCCAGGGCCCGGGCCCCAGTGGTTACGGCGGACCGTCGGGGCGGTGCCCTTGCGAGAACGCGTAGAGGGCGATGCCGGCCGCGGTCGCCACGTTGAGTGAATCGACGTTAGGCGCCATCGGTATCCGGACGCGGCGGTCGACGGTGGCAGCGGCGCGGTCGCTGAGCCCGGGACCCTCGGTACCCAGGAGCAGTGCGATCCGTTGTGGCGCGGTGGCCGCGAATGCTGCCAGCGATGACGCATCCGGTTCGGGGGTGAGTGCCACGGTCGTGTAGCCCCGCTCGCGCAGGCGACGCAGTCCCTCGGGCCAGTCCACGATCTCGCCGTAGGGAAGACGGAGCGTCGCGCCAAGCGACGTCCGGATCGCTTTGCGGTAGAGCGGGTCGCAGCAGTGGGGGCTGAGAAGCACGCATTCGGCCCCGAAGGCCGCAGCGTTGCGAAAAATACTCCCAACGTTGTCCGGGTTGGCCACGTGCTCGAGCACGACCACCAGACGGGCCGTGGCGAGCGCGGACAACCCTCCGTCGGTCACCGCCGCCGACCGCTCGCCAAGGGCCAGGCACCCTCGGTGTACCTTGAATCCGACGACTTGTCGCAGCAACTGATGGGCGCCCAGGTAGACGGGGAGGTCGTCCGTTCGCCCGGACAGGAGACCCTCAAGACTGGCCAGCGCGGCCTGGGTCACAAAGAGTGAGCGGGTCTGCATGCGCGTATGCGCCAGCAACGCCTGCACCACCAGCCGGCTCTCCGCCACGAAGAGCCCGCGCTCGCGAAGCAGGACCGGGTCCGGCACGTCACGGTAGTCCGCGAGGCGCGGGTCGGCTGGATCGTCGACAGGTACGATCGGCATTCGGGGTCTCGACTGGCGCGCGGTTCGCAGGGTATCCGATGCCCGCAAATCTCCGTGTGTCCCGTTCCAGGGTGCGGCGTCTGGTCTCCGAGGTCAACTACGAGCCACCCCGCGTACCGGCGATGAGATTGGGACTGCCACTGGACGCCACCTACCCCCTGCGGGTCACAATCTGCTGATGGCCGTCTCGTACTCGTTGCGTTCGCAGTCCATTTCGCCGTTCCTCGCCATGGAGGTCATGGAGCGAGGCATGGTGATGGCCCGCTCGGGCATCGACATCGTCCAACTGGGTGTCGGCGAGCCGGGATTCCCGCCGCCACTCGAGGTGGTAGAGGCGGTCGCGGCGGCCGTGCGTGCGGGTCACACGCACTACACCGACAGCCGTGGTCTGTACGCGCTGCGCGAGGCGATCGCCGCCGATTGTGAGCGTCGGCGAGGGGTGGGCGTCGACCCGGAGCGAATCGTGGTGACCAGTGGTTCGTCCGCGGCGCTGCTCCTGGTGTGCAACTTGTTGCTGGATCCCGGCGACGAGATCATCATCCCGACCCCGCACTACCCCTGTTACCCAAATATGGTGGAGGTGTGTGGCGGACGATCGGTCTTCGTCCCGACGTCGCCGGTTGATGGATATCGGATTGACGTGGATCGGGTGCGGGCGGTGGTGACCCCGCGAACGAAGGGGATTCTGGTTGCCTCACCGGCGAACCCGACGGGAGCCGTCCAGCCCTCGGAGGTCATGCAAGCCCTGTCCGCGCTGGGGGTGCCGGTGCTTTCGGATGAGGTCTACGACGGCCTGCTCTACGACGGTGTCACGAATACCTCACCGCTGGGCATGTCCGACCAGTGCTTCGTGTTCGACGGGTTTTCCAAGCGCTACGCGATGACCGGTTTCCGGCTGGGCTACGTCATCGCGCCGGGAAGCGCCATCGACGCACTCGTCAGGCTGCAGCAGAATCTCTTCATTTCGACCGCCCACTTCGTGCAGACCGTCGGACTGACCGCGCTCGCACAGGGGGATGCGCACCTCGAGATGATGCGCCGGGAGTACGCCACTCGGCGAACCCTGTTGGTCGACGCGGTCCGCGGCCTGGGATTGTCAGTGCCGGTGACACCGACCGGTGCTTTCTACGTGCTGGCCGACGCGCGTCACCTCACTCGGGGTCGCGACTCGCTCGCGCTGGCATTTGAGATCCTCGACCGCGCGCATGTGGCGCTGGGGCCCGGTCGCGATTTTGGTGAGATTGCCGAAGGGTTCCTGCGGTTCTCCTTTGCGGTCGACCACGACGACATTGTTCGCGCCTTGGAGCGCTTGGCCCGCGTGCTCCCTGAGATGGCGGCGGGTATGTCATGACGGCCGCGCTTCGCACCGAATGGGTCTGGTGCCTGGCGTTGTGCATGGCGCTCGTGTGGCCGGCCGACCCGGTGTCGGCGCAGCCGCCGCAGCGGAGCGAGCAGGTCGACGTGGCTCGGCTGATCGTGGACGCACGAGTGGTTGATGACGACGGGCACGCCATGACGGGGCTCGACGCCGACGACTTCGACGTGCGTATCGACGGCCGATCGGTGCGGGTGGAGTCCGCGCAGTGGATTGGCGGAGCGGAGCCGGAAGCTGGCCCGTTGGCGGCGACGAGCCTGGGTGGCGTCGTCGGCACCGGGCCACGCGGACGCCTGGTGGTGTTCGTGGTGCAGAAGAGTCTGCAGCGCGATCGGCTGGCCGGGTTGCTGCGAATCTTGCACGACAGCGGGCGCCTGTTGGAGGCCTTGACACCGGACGACCGCGTGGCGGTGCTGTCGTTTGATTCGCACCTCAAGATCTGGCTCGACTTCACCGACGACCTGGACCGGGTGCGGACCGTCCTCACCGACGAGATCATGTTCAGCGAGCCCGGCCCCCTCGAGGGCGGCGGCGGGGTGTCGATGATGGCTGGTCTCAGCCGCGACGCCGGCCGGTCGACCTACGCGATGGAAGATGCGCTGGCGCGGCTCGGGCACGCGCTCGAACCGCTCCCCGGGGCCAAGTCGGTCGTCCTAATCGGCTACGGTTTTGGCGAGATGACGGTCTCGCTTGGCATCGTCGGCTCCAGAGAGAACCCCGGGTATGGGGAGGCCCGCGACGCCCTGCACGCGGCGCGGGCGGCGGTCTTCAGTCTCGATGTGACCGATGTCGACTATCACACGTTCGAGCACGGTCTCGAGGCGGTCTCCACCGAGACCGGTGGATTCTTCGTGCGTACGCGCAACCGGGCGCGGCGGGCCATCGCGCAGGTAGCCGACGCGCTTGTCGGGCACTACGTGCTGTTCACGGACGCTCCCGAGCTAGATCCTGGCATCCATGCGATCGAGGTGGCTCTGGTGGGAGGGCAGGGGACCGTGTTTGCGCGCACGACGTATACGAACTGACACCGTCTCCCGGTCTGACGCGCGCGTGGCGTTGGCCCGGACGACTCTGACGGGTGGCTACCGACCCTGGAACGTCGGTGTGCGTTTTTCGAGGAATGCGACAATCCCTTCCTGTCCATCGGGGCCGGTGGCCGCCTCGGTGATCGCCGCCGACTCCAGTTCCATTTGGCTCTCGAGCGTCTCGTTCGCGCTGGCCAGCACCAGACGTTTCGCCGCGGCATAGGCTCCGGTCGGCCCTCTCGCCAGCGTTCTGGCCAGATCGAGCGCTGTCTCCGCCAGTTCCTCATCGTCCACCACCCGTGTCACCAGTCCCCACGCGTGCGCGTCATTCGCGGTGAGCACGGGATTCAGCAACATCAGTTCGAGGGCCCGGCGCCGACCGAGCAATCGGGGCAGGAAGAACGTCGAACTGCCGTCAGGCGCGAGACCTGCGCGCGTGTACGCCATCGTGAATTTGGCCGATCGCGCGGCCACCACGAGGTCGCACGCGCAGGTGAGTGAGAATCCAGCCCCGGCGGCGGCCCCGTGCACCGCGGCGATCACGGGGGCTCGCATTCTGGCCAGGCGGGCGATGGCGCCATGCAGGTCCACCGTCATGTGCCTGAGCAGCCGGGCCAAGTCGTCGCCGGCCCGCCGAAACGTGTCAAGGTCGCCTCCGGCGCAGAACATCCTCCCCTCCGCGTCGATCAGCACGGCTCTCACCGAGGGATCGACGTCACAGGCGATGGCGGCGTCCAGGAGCTCTCTGGCCAGGGTCGGGTTCATCGCATTGGCGTTGTCCGGTCGGCACAGGGTGATGCGGGCAACACCATCGTCAATCTGCAAACGAAGCGTGTCGAAGGTCATTCGGTGGCTCCAGCGTTGGGTCGCGGGGGCCGCCCGCGTGGGTTGCCGAGGGACGCGTGAGGTGTCGGCATTGTTCCAGTGCAGCTCATCCGGCGTCAACTGCCCATAGAGACATGACTTAGCAACGCGAACGCTCTGTTTGGAGCGTGGCCGAGTGTGTCACGATAGGCGCCATACGAGGCACGACGGAGGCTTGGCATGTCCCAGAGTCGGAGAGACTTCCTGAAGAGCGCGGGGGTGGTAGGTGCGGTGGCCATGGGTGGCCCCCCGGTGGAGTTGGGTGCAGGTGCTCGGATACAGGGCTCACCGACCCTGCGCCGGGTCCAGACCCCGGTGCTCGATATTGGCTACGAGGAACACGGACCGAGTGCCGGGTTCCCGATCCTGTTGCTGCACGGCTTTCCCTACGACGTGCGGTCGTTTGATGGGGCAGTGGCGCCTCTGGCTGAGGCGGGGCATCGGGTGCTCGTGCCGTATCTGCGCGGCTATGGCCCCACACGGTTCCGCGACCCCGCCGCGCCGCGCATGGCGGAGCAGGCGGCGATCGCTCAGGATGTCGTCGACTTCGCCGACGCCCTCGGACTCGACCAAGTCGCGTTGGCAGGGTTCGACTGGGGCAACCGCGCCGCGTGTATCACCGCGATCCGTCATCCCGAGCGTGTGCGGGCGCAGGTGGCCTGCGGGGGCTATTCGGTGCAGGACACCGTGACCCCGGGCCGCCCGGCGCCAGCGGTGGCCGAGGCGCGCCTCTGGTATCAGTGGTATTTCAATACGGAACGGGGCCGCGCGGGGCTCGAGTCGAACCGGCACGACATCATTCGTCATCTGTGGGATACGTGGTCGCCGGATTTTCAATACACCGATGCCCAATATGACCGCTCGGCGCCGTCGTTCGACAACCCCGACTTCGTCGACGTCGTCATTCACTCGTATCGCCACCGTCACGTGAACGCGCCGGGCGAGGCGCGCTTCCTCGACGTCGAGCGCGAGCTGGCCGAGCGGCCCCCGATTCAGGTCCCGGCGATCGTGCTACGCGGAGCCGACAGCGGTTTCGGACGTCCCTCGGCTGACCCCTCCGGCGATCAACGTCGATTTCCGG
>CAUZAY010000251.1:0-6465 GCA_963577695.1 Vicinamibacteria bacterium
AACGCCGACTACACCTTCGTGAACGAGCGACTCGCCCGGCACTACGGTATCCCCGGGATCTATGGCACTCGCTTCCGACGGGTACCGCTGTCGAATCCGGATGAACGCGGGGGATTGCTCGGGGAGGGGGCGCTGCTGGCGACCACCTCGTATCCGGATAGGACGTCGCCCGTGCTACGCGGCAAGTGGCTGCTGGACAACATCTTTGGTTTGCCCGTGCCGCCGCCGCCGCCCGGCGTCGACACCACGCTCGAGGAACAACCGGGCACCCGGCCACCCACCATTCGGGAGCGGCTGGCGCAGCACCGGCGCAGTCCCACATGCGCAAGCTGCCACTCGGTCATCGACCCGCTCGGCTTCGCACTCGAGAACTTCGACGTTATCGGCGGGTGGCGCGACATCGACGAGGCGGGTCAGCCGGTGGATGCGACCGGAACCACCACGAGCGGCGCTCGGGTCGAGGGGCTAGCTGGGCTACGGGCGTTGTTGTTGGATGACCCGGAGCAGTTTCCCCGGACCGTGACCGAAAAGCTGCTCGCCTACGCCCTGGGCCGGCCGTTGGGCTACTACGACCGTCCCACGGTCCGCCAGATTGTCCGCGCGGCCGCGGCCGAAGACTACCGGTGGTCGTCGCTGATTGTAGGTATTGTGAAGAGCCCGACGTTTCTGACACGAGCGGCCGAGATCGCAACAAACTAGAAAGAGCCCTTATGACCTTCCTGACCAAGACCCTGCCGCGTCGAACGGTAATCCGAGGCTTGGGCGCGACCGTCGCGCTGCCGTTTCTCGATGCGATGCATCCGGCATTTTCGGCGCGTGCCCGTGCCGCGACGACGGCGCCGCACCGGTTCCAGGCGTTCTACGTGCCCAACGGCATGGCGATGGAATACTGGACACCCAAGGGTGAAGGGACCGGCTTCGAGCTGTCGCCGATTCTGGCCCCGCTGGCCGAGTTCAAGGACCAGATGATCGTGCTGTCCGGTTTGAACGCGAGTTGGAACTACATCCACGCCGGGGCGTCCGGGTCGTTTTTGACCGGCACCACGCGTGGGGGGCGCAACGAGATCGAGATCGTCGCCGACGTGTCGATGGACCAGTTGCTGGCCCGGCACTTCGCGGAGGAGACGCAGGTGCCGTCGCTCGAGCTCTCGCTCGACCCGCCGAACAACGCCGGGGCCTGCACGGGCAATCTGAGCTGCGTGTATACCCACACCCTGTCGTGGCGCAGCGCCACGCAACCACTGCCAACCGCGTGGAATCCGCGGGCGGTGTTCGAGACGTTGTTCGGTGACAGCGGCACCACCGACCGGGCGGCCCGTGAGAGCCGGTTGCGGCAGCACAAGAGTCTGCTCGATTCGGTGGGCGACAAGCTGGCGGCGTTGAGCCGCGAGCTCGGACCTGGCGACCAGAGCAAGGTGGAGGAGTACACCGAGGCGATCCGAGACGTCGAGCGACGTATCCAGCGGGCGGAGGAGCAGAGCGATCTCGAGCTGCCGACCATCGACCAGCCCCAGGGGGCTCCGTCGGGGTTCGAGGACCACCTCGAGCTGATGCTCGACCTGCAACTGCTGGCGATGCAGTCCGATCTGACGCGGGTCATCTCCTTCATGATCGGCAAGGAACAGAGCGCCCGGCCGTATCCGCAGATTGGCGTGCCGGAGGCCCACCACCCGCTGTCGCATCACAACGATGTGCCCGAGTTGGTCCTGCACATGTCGAAGATCAACACGTACCATACAGACCTGTTCTCGCGATATCTGACGAAGCTCCGCGCCACACCGGACGGCGACGGGTCGTTGCTCGACCATATGACCATCCTGTACGGTTCCGGCATCTCGAACAGTACACGCCACTCGGGCGTCGATCTGCCACTGATGCTGGTGGGTGGTGGCGCGGGCCGACTGCCCAGCGGGCGGCATCTGAGGTTCACGGACGAGCCGTCCATGGCGAACCTGCTGGTCACGCTCATGGACAAGATGGACGTGCCGGTGGAACGGATCGGCGGCAGCACGGGCGCGCTCCCGATCGACACGTTGACAGGGTTACTCTAGCTTCCGCCATGTGTATCCACATCACTCGTGCGTGTCTCGCAGCGCTGGCTTTGTGCCTGACCGCGGCAGGTGCGGCTCGGGCCGCCGAAACGCCGGCGCTGGTCACAGCCGCGAAGCAGGGCGAGACCGGGGCCGTGCGGACCTTGCTCGACCAGGGTACGGCCGTGGATGCCGCTGAAGGGGACGGTACGACCGCACTGCACTGGGCGAGCTATCGCGACGACATCGACGTGGTGGCGTTGCTGCTGGATGCCGGGGCCGGGGTGAACGTCGCGAACGATCTCGGCGCGACACCACTCTGGTCGGCGAGCCAGAACGGGAGCGCGGCGATGGTGCGTCGGCTGCTGGAATCTGGCGCCGATCCGAACCTGGCCCTGTGGAGCGGCGAGACGCCCCTGATGGTCGGGTCACGCGCCGGCGCGACCGGCGTTGTTGAACTATTGCTCGAGCACGGGGCCGAGACCGACGCGCGAGCGGCCCGCGGGCAGACGGCGCTGATGTGGGCCGCGGCGCAGCAGCATGCGGACGTGGTGAACGCCCTGGTGGCCGGAGGCGCCGATATCCACGCAAGGTCAGACGTGTGGAGTCAGGTCATGGCGGTGCCGCCACACAGCCTGCCCGAATACAAGCGAGAGATTCCACACGGTGGGAACACCGCCTTGATGTTCGCGGCTCGCGGTGGGGCTCTGGCGACGGCCCGTGTGTTGATCGCCGCTGGCGCCAATGTCGATGACACCGACGCCTGGGGCGTCAGCGCGACGACCGTGGCGGCCCACGCCGGCTTCACTGACCTGGTCGAACTGGTCCTGGAGGCTGGCGCCGACGCGAACGCGGCCGACGCCGGTTTTGCTCCGATTCACGCCGCCGTCATGCGACAGGACGAGCGGCTGGTGACGGTCCTGTTGGAGCACGGGGCCGACCCGAATGCGACGCTTCGCACGTGGACCCCGACCCGTCGCGCGTCGCGCGATTTCAACTTTGCGCCCCCGCTGGTCGGGGCCACGCCGTTCTGGCTGGCGGCTCGTTTTACCGCGCCATCCATCATGCGGCTCCTGGCCGAACATGGGGCAGACCCGGCCTTCGTGCATCATCCAGACTACAAGGAACCCACCTACTTCCAGCCCCGCCTGGAGGAGACGACCGCGCTGATGGCCATCACCGGGATGGGGGGCGGCCGCCTGCGCGGGTGGTTCCCGCCTCCTCGGGGTGAAGCCGAGATGCGGGCGCTCAAGGCGGCGCAGTTGCTCGTGGAACTTGGAGCCGATCTGAATGCCACCGACGCCGACGGGCGTACGGCGCTCGACGGCGCCCGGTCCGCCAGGCTGAAGACCGTCGCGACGTATCTGGAAACTGAGGGGGCATTCGCGAGCGCCGGCTGGTAGGTTTCCGAGCGAGGCGTCCGTCTGGGCGGACGTCGCTGCATCGGCTCAGCGGGATCACAGCCTGGCTGCTCGCTCCTCGCGCCTTGCCAGCCCGTCACACGCGGGGCGTGAAGCCTCGGGCAGGAAACGGGTCACGCTCAGCTGGCGGCCGTAGCCAGGGCCTTTAGGCCCGCTGAACGATCAGCGCCCCTGAAGGGGCTTGCTACGATCCCACGGGCGCCGTTTCCTCAGGAGCCGAACGCCTGGCCCGGAAACCCCCGTCATCGTTTCGGACACTTGCTGGGTCCCGTCCGACTCATCTCATCCGGTGTGCCCGTTCGTCGGCTCGCCGGTGAAACCGGTGGAACCTGCGTAGCGCAGCCTCGTATCTGATGACAGAGGCAGCCTCATGACACTCATCGCGACGCTCGGTCACGCGCTTGGTTTCTCGCTGGCGGCCGGCGTGAACCTCTATGCCACCGTGGCGATCCTCGGTCTGGCGTCCCGGTTCGGCTGGGTTGACCTCCCGGAACGTTTCGCCGTGTTCGACAGCAACGTTGTCATCGCGGTGGCGGCGGTGCTCTACATCGTGGAGTTCTTCGCTGACAAGATTCCGTGGGTCGACTCTGCCTGGGACGCGATTCACACCGTCATTCGTCCCGTCGGCGGCGCGCTCATCGCGGTCGCGTCATTGGGTGACATGGGCGCCGGTGTCCCCATGTCCGAGGTCTTGATGGCCGTGCTGGGCGGATCGGTGGCGGCCGGCGCCCACCTCACCAAGGCCAGCACTCGCGCCGCTGTCAACACCAGCCCAGAGCCGGTCTCGAACTGGGTGCTGAGCGTCTCCGAGGACCTCTTCGTGGTCGGCCTGGGGACGCTGGCGATCGGTTATCCGGTCGCCGCGTTCGTCGTCGCCAGTGTGCTGATCCTGCTCATTGTGTGCTTCCTGGGCGTCATTTCACGCTCCGCATGGCGATGGTTCTTGCGGCGTCGTTCGCCGGCGCCAGCCGGCGTTTAGTACTCAGACGGGGCTGCGCCCCGCACCCCCCCCGCGGCCACTCCGCGGGGACCCCGAGTGCCCCACTCCGTGGCCGCGGGGCGCGCATTGTCGCGCGCTCCGGTTGGAGCGTGACGGGCTCCGTGCGAACTGTGGCAAGGTAGAGCCTGACTGTGGGAGGAGACAAGATGTCCGATCTGGAATTGCGTCGACGACGCCCGGTAACCCGACGACACGTGCTTCAGGGTCTCGCGCTGGCCGGGGGCGGTCTGGCAGTCACCGCGTGCGGGTCTTCCGCCACCGAGCCGGCAGAAGTTATCGAGCCGGACCCCGTCGCCACCACTACACCGCCGCCTGCCTTCAACCTGTACCACGAGGTCCACGGCGACGGGCCACCGGTCGTGTTCGCCCATGGCGCTGGCGGCACACACATGAGTTGGTGGAAACAGCTGCCGACATTTTCGCGCGAGTTTCGGTGCATCACCTACTCCCAACGAGGCTTCGGGCTGTCGCCAGACGTGCCGGGTGGCCCGGGGCGCGGTGCGTTCGTGGACGATCTCCGATCGCTGCTCGACGACCTGGGGATCGAGCGCACGGCACTGGTGGGACAGTCCATGGGCGGTCGGAGTGTGCTCGGGTTCGCCGCCGCCCACCCGGAGCGTGTCGAGGCACTGGTCCTGTCGGGTACCACCGGCGGCTACCGCGACGCGGATCTCGATGCGCTTCGGGCCGAGGCGCCGGACCTGGGGCCACGGAGCGCTGTGGCGTCCGCCTATGCCGAACGGGACCCCGAAGGTGCGTTTCTCTACCAGATGGTCAGTCGGACCAACCGGCTCCTGACCGTGGTCGACCCGGACGCCACGCCTCCGGACACCCCGGTGCCGGATATCCAGCGGATCGCGGACGCCGGCGTGCGCACCCTGTTTCTGGTGGGCGAGCGAGACACCGTCGCCGCGCCAACCGTCACCAAGGCGCTGCAGGCCAAGATGACCGGCTCGACTCTGGTGACCTTCGATGAGTCCGGTCACTCACCGTACTGGGAAATACCGGACCAGTTCAACCGGGTCGTGCTGGAGTTCCTCAGAGGATGAGGCGGGTCACCGTGTCGCCGGCTTAGCTGGTCACTCGTGGTGACCAAGCTGACGAAGCGCTTCCAGATCCAGGGTCTGTCCCGGAGTGTCCAAGAGGTCGTCGACAACGTCAATCAGCTTGTGCCGTGCGACGAAGGCCTGCGGACAAGGACCCAACAACCCCGGCGCCTCTTCCTCGTGCCCCGCGAGTGCAGCTGGCACTGCGGCGAGAGGCGTCGCCGCGAAGTCCAAGCTCGGATCGCCCCAGCCGGCGTCTCCCCAATCGATGGTCGCCAGCAGCTCGCCAGCGGTCGTGCACATGACGTTCATTGGACTCACGTCGTCATGGATGAAGCGACACCCAACGGGCTCGGCAGCCCGTGAGTCGAGTTCCTTGGCCAATTCCTCGACCCGCGTCGCCGTGTCAAGGTCGAGCGTTCCCGCCTCAGTCAGACGGTTCAGGGAGCGATCGAGGTTGTGCTGTCGTGCCGGTTCGTCGAGGTAATCGTTCGGGTCGGGACACGCTCGGACCCTCACGTGGAGCCGCGCCAGTTCGCGACCGACGCTACGCCAGACCCTGGCTGTCGCGAAGTCCGACAGGGTGGCTGCGCCCAGGGTCTCTCCGTGGACGCGCTCCCACAATGAGAACGGGTGGTCCACCAGCGTTCGCGTGTCATCGAAGGCGATCAATTGCGGCGTCAGAATCCCTGCCGCTCGAGCCACCGGCGCCGCGATTGACTCGGTCCGAGCGTCCGAGAACCCATCGCGGTGGCCAGTGGCGACTCGGAGGACGACGTCCCGAGTTGCGAAGATGTGATTGGCGACGCCGGTTGCCGGCAGGACCTCCCACGGGCCTGGTACCCCGTGCGTCTCGAACATGGCATCAACCAGGGCGGGCTCAGGCTTCATGTCGAATGCAGCGGCACTTTCACCACGGGCTGCTAGCCCTTCGGATGCATGATCTGCTTCGCGATGGTCTGCAACTG
>CAUZAY010000252.1:0-6463 GCA_963577695.1 Vicinamibacteria bacterium
CCCGATAGCACAGCAGGCGTCCGGCATCCGGAGTGAAGCCGTCGTCCGGCCGCTCGGCATAGAGACGGCACTCGATGGCGTGACCCCGCGTCTGGATGTCAGCTTGGGTCCAGGGCAACGGCGCCCCGCCGGCAACGGCGAGCTGGGCGTGGACGAGGTCACGTCCGGTCACGGCCTCAGTGATCGGGTGCTCGACTTGCAGCCGGGTGTTCATCTCGAGAAACGCCACCACGGCATCATCGTCATTGTGAACACGGTCGCCGTCCCCGGCGGGGTCAATGCCGCCAACCAGAAACTCGACTGTGCCGGCGTTGCGGTAGCCGGCCGCCCCGGCTGCCCTCACCGCGGCTTGCGTCAGCCTGGCGCGTAGCGTCGATGACAAGTGTGGCGCCGGGCTCTCTTCGATGACTTTCTGGTGGCGGCGCTGCACCGAGCATTCACGCTCGTAGAGGTGCACGACCCCACCCTCGTGGTCGGCCATGACCTGCACTTCGATATGGCGCGGTTGCGTCAACAATCGCTCGACATACAGCGTGCCGTCGCCAAATGCGGCCTCGGCCTCGCGACGCGACGCGCGGACGGCGTCGTCGAGCTGGAGCGCGTCTCTGACCGCGCGCATTCCGCGACCGCCGCCGCCGGCCGAGGCCTTGACGAGCAGCGGATATCCCAACCGGCGTGCCGCCTCGGCCAGGCCGTCGTCGGACTGGTCACTCGGGGTGTCACCTGGCACGACTGGCACTCCGGCGGCCTCCATGAGACGGCGTGCTTCGATCTTCGAACCGAGCCGGGCGATCACGTCGGCCGGCGGCCCTACCCAGGTCAGCCCGGCCTCGACACAGGCCTCCGCCATCTCCGGGCTCTCCGACAGAAATCCGTAGCCGGGATGTACGGCGTCGGCGCCGGTCTGCCGGGCCGCGTCGATGAGGGCGCCGATGGAGAGGTAACTCTCGCTGGGGCGCGGTGGGCCGATGGTGATGCATCGGTCAGCGGCGCGGGCATGGGGTGCTCGCGCGTCGATCGTCGAGCAGACGGCGACGCTCTCAATCTCGAGCTCGCGACACGCGCGCACGACGCGAAGGGCGATCTCGCCGCGGTTGGCAATGAGCAGCCGACGGATACTCACGGACAGTCGTCCTCGACCCAGCTGAGCGAGCGCTTGTCGAGAAACGCGCGGATGCCCTCCTTCGCTTCGTCCGTGATCCGCAAGTCTGCGATCGTTTCGACGGTGAGCTGGGTGACCGTCGCTGGCGGCCGATCCATGACGAAGGCAATCAGCGTCTTGGTGGCCGCGAGAGCCCGCGGTCCGGGAGTCTTGAGGTCCTCCACGACACGGGCCACCGCGGCGTCCAGGTCGACCGGGGGCGCCAGCACATGCACGAGCCCCAATTCATGGGCTCGACGCGCCGAGAACGACTCGCCGGTCAAGAAGAGGTAACGGGAAGCCGACGAGCCGATCTTGGCGACCGCGTAGGGGGAGATGACGGCGGGGACCAGACCGAATTTGACGTCCGTGAACCCGAACACGGCATCCTCAGTGGCCACGACGATGTCACAGACCGCGACCAAGCTGACCCCGCCCGCCAATGCGGCGCCGTGCACGCGCCCCACCAGTGGCACGGGCAACGTGTCGAGCGTGACGAACAGGCGCGCCAGCGCCCACGCATGGCGAAAGTTCTCCTCGTAGTCGACATCGACCGTGCGTGATCTCCAGCCGAGGTCGGCCCCCGAGCAGAAGCTCGGACCGGCCCCGCCCAGCACCGCCATGCGCAGAGTGCGGTCATGCGTTGCGATTTCCGCCCACGGCGTCAGTTCTTCGATGACGTGGTCGTCGATGGCGTTCCTGACCCCGGGGCGGTTGAGGGTCACATAGTCGATACAGTCCTCGCGCCGCACATCGATCACGTCATACGAGTTATCCATGGTGACCGGCCCTCACATTCTGAAGACACCGAAGGACGGGTCGCGTACCGGCGCATTGGCCGCGGCTGACAGACCCAGCGCGAGGGCGCTGCGGGTCTCGGTCGTCATGATGACACCGTCGTCCCAGAGTCGAGCGGTCGAGTAGTACGGCGATCCCTCGTCGTCGTATCGCCGCAGAATCGGTTCGCGAATGGCGGCCTCGTCGGCCTCAGACAGCGCGTCTCCGCGGCGGGCCTGCTGGTCGCGCTTGACCGACACGAGTACGTCGGCGGCCTGTGGCCCCCCCATGACCGAGATGCGGCTGCCGGGCCACATCCAGAGCAGCCTCGGGTCGTAGGCCCGGCCACACATACCGTAGTTGCCCGCGCCAAAGGACCCCCCGAGCACGACGGTGAATTTCGGGACGACGGTGTTGGCCACCGCGTGCACCATCTTGGCGCCGTCCTTGGCGATACCGCCGCGCTCGTAGTCGCGCCCGACCATGAAGCCGGTGATGTTCTGCAGGAATATCAGTGGCACCCGCCGCAGCGTGCACAACTGGATGAAGTGGGTCGCCTTCAACGCCGATTCTGAGAAGAGCACCCCGTTGTTCGCGATGATCCCGACGAGATAGCCGTGGAGCCGGGCGAAACCGGTGACGACTGTGGGCCCGTACCGAGCCTTGAACTCGTCAAACCGCGAGTCGTCCACGAGCCGCGCGATCACTTCGCGCGCGTCGTATTGCCGTCGGAGGTCGGCGCCCACGATGCCACCGAGTTCCCGCGGGTCATACCGCGGCTCTTCCGGTGACGTGACATCGAGCGGTGGCGGCTTCACCGTGTGCAGGGTCGACACCACTGTCCGCGCCGTCTCCAGGGCGTCGGCGTCGTCCGCCGCCAGGTAGTCGGCGACGCCGGACAGGCGGGTGTGCACGTCGGCGCCGCCCAGCTCCTCGGCCGTCACCGTCTCCCCGGTAGCCGCCTTGACCAGCGGCGGTCCGCCCAGAAAGATCGTGCCGGTGCCGGTGACGATGATCGTTTCGTCGGCCATCGCCGGCACGTAGGCGCCGCCGGCGGTGCACGAGCCCATCACCACCGCGATTTGTGCGATGCCTTCGGCCGACAATCGTGCCTGATTGAAGAAGATGCGACCAAAGTGCTCGCGGTCGGGAAAGACCTCTGCCTGCATCGACAGATAGGCGCCACCGGAGTCCACCAGATACACACAGGGGAGTCGGTTCTCGAGCGCAATCTGCTGCGCGCGCAGGTGTTTCTTGACGGTGATGGGGAAGTAGGTGCCGCCTTTGACGGTCGCGTCGTTGGCGACCACCATCACTTCCCGGTCCGAGACGCGCCCGATGCCTGCGACCAGCCCGGCCCCCGGCGCCGCGCCGTCATACATCCCGTACGCAGCCAGCGCCGACAGTTCGAGAAACGGCGTCTGGGGGTCCAGCAGGTGCGTGAGCCGTTCGCGCACCGGGAGTTTTCCACGGTCCTGATGCCGGCGGTGGGCCGCCTCGTCGCCACCCTGCCGCGCTTGGTCGCGCCGTGCCTCCAGTTCGTCTTCGAGCGCGCGCATCGCGGTCTCGTTGTCGCGAAACTCGTCGCTGGTGATGTCAATACTGCTCGGGAGCACGTGCATGATGGCGTTACCAGCCGCAGCAGTCGGTCTTGTATCGGCACTTGGGACATCGCCAGACGGCATGCATCCGGAACATCTCTTCTCCGCAGCGTTCGCAGAGCACCGCTTCGGGGTGCCGCCGGGTGTCGGACGTGGGTTGGGCCTGGTTCAGGAGGGGGGTGACCGGTGGATTCGGCATGGCGGGATTATAGCGTTCAGCGGGACCAGGACCCGCTCAGAAAGATGGGCGCCATGCCCTGACGCGGGTCCTCGCCGACAGCCGCGCCGCCCCCAGTTCAAACCTTCCGGCCGCAGCCTCCGATCCGGTATGCTGACGGCATGGACGAACGATCACGCGTGTTGTTGACGTCGCTGCTCGGCGCCGCCTTGGGTGGCGTCGTCGGGTATCTGTACATGACCGAGAGCGGTCAGCGTGTCCGCGAGCAGATCGACCCGGCGCTCGACGCGATCGGCGCGGAACTGCAGAAGGCTCGCGTGGCGGGAGAGAAGGTGAAAGACGTGGCCAGAGAGGGACAGCAGACGCTGAACAGTCTGGTCGGTGAAGGCCGGGCGCGGGGCGCCTGGGATTCCACCTACCGTCAAGCCGCCAAGTGAACGCGGCCGGGCCGGCGCCCGGCGGTGTGCCCCGTCGGGTCCAGCAAGCGCTGGGTCGGCTGGGGCGCGCCGTGGCTCGGGACGCCAGTCGCGCGGCCCGCTCGGCCTGGGTGGCGTTTCGCCGCCTGGGACAAAGTGACGACCTGACGTTCGCGTCGTCCATCGCGTACTACACGCTCCTCTCGTTCTTTCCACTGCTGCTCCTGCTGTTCTCGTTTCTTGGCCGCGTCACCTCCGACCCGGCGGATCGCGCGGCCGTGGTGGACCTGCTGCTCCATTACTTTCCGCGGCGCGTTGATTTCATCACCACCCAGTTGAATGAGGTGGAAAGCGCGAGCGTTGGGCTGGGTGTGGCCGGCACCGTGGTCCTCTTCTGGACCGCACTGGGCGTCTTTCGAGCGATCAGCTCGGCCGTCAACCACGCGTGGAATGTCGAGCGGCGCCGCAGTTTTCTCAAGCATCAGGCGTCCGCGTTTCTGATGCTGCTGACGGCTGGGGGACTCATGCTCGCCGCGCTGGTGCTGGCGAGCGTGGCCGAGGTGATGGCCACCAGCTGGTTTGGCCAGTTGCTCGACGACGTACCCGGGTTGACGCAAGCCGCCGATCTCACCCTGCGATACCCGGCGACGCTGTTCTTGATTGCGGTCGTGGCGTTGATTCTGTATTTCGTGCCCAACACCGCGGTGCAACTCGGCGACGTCTGGCTCGGAGCCATCCTGACTGGGGTGCTCTGGCGACTCGCACTCGACGGCTTCTCCTGGTATCTGGCCCTGGGCGTGGTGAGTGTCCACGGCTCAGTGGCAGCCATTGTGGTGTTCCTACTCTGGGTCTACGTGTCGGCGGTGATCCTGATCTACGGCGTCGAGTTCAGCGCCGCCTACGCCCGACTCCGTCGCGACGAAGCCCCTGCCTGCTGGTATCCTTGACGAATGCGTATCGCGTATCAGGGTGAACCTGGCGCCTATTCGGAGGCCGCTGCATTGCGGTTCAAGGCGTCGGCCGATCCGCTCCCCCGGGCCACCTTCGAGGGTGTGTTCGCGGCGGTCCAAGAGGGCGGGGCTACCCACGGGATTCTGCCGATCGAGAACACCATCGGGGGGACGATTCACGAAAACTACGATCTTCTCCTGCGGCACGAATTGCCGATCGTGGGCGAGGTCAAGCTCTCGATCGTGCACAACCTGCTGGCGCTCAAGGGTACCACCCGGTCGATGTTGAAACGGGTGTATTCACACCCGCAGGGCTTGGCCCAATGTGAGCGATTTCTCCGCACGCTCGAGGGCGTGGAGATCGTCGCCACCTACGACACGGCCGGCAGTGCCAAGATGATTCGGGACGGACAGTTGCGCGACACCGGCGCGATTGCGTCCCGGCGTGCCTCCGAGGTGTTTGGCTTGGCGGTGCTCGACGCAGGAGTGCAGGACTACGCCGACAACACCACGCGTTTCCTCGTCATTGGTCGCGCCAAGAGCGAGATTGCGTCGGCGGACAAGACGACCATTGTGTTCACCGTGCCGAACGACGCTGGCGCGCTCTTCAAAGCTCTGAGTGTCTTCGCGCTTCGTGACATCGACCTGACGAAGCTCGAATCGCGTCCCATTCCGGACCGCGCGTTTGAGTATCTGTTCTACGCCGACCTGGCGGCCGCGCGTGAGGACTTGCCCTGTGCGCGCGCCTTGGTGCATCTGGCCGAATTCGCCCCCTTGCTACGAACGCTCGGGTCATACCCTCGCTGGCAGGAGCCCGATCCGGATCCAACACCGGAGTGAGGGCCGGCCCCCGCGGCCGTGCCCACGACCATGCCCAACCGACTCGCGCAGGAACCCAGTCCGTATCTGCTGCAACATGCCCACAACCCGGTGGATTGGTATCCCTGGGGTGACGAGGCGTTCGCGCTGGCGGTTGACAGGGACCGGCCGATTTTTCTCTCTATCGGCTACTCCACGTGTCACTGGTGCCACGTGATGGAGCACGAGTCGTTCGAGCACGCCGAGATTGCCGAGCTGCTCAACACCCAATTCGTGCCAATCAAAGTGGACCGAGAAGAACGCCCAGACGTCGACCGCGTCTACATGACGTTCGTGCAGGCGACGACCGGGTCAGGGGGGTGGCCGATGAGCGTCTGGCTGACACCTGACCTCAAGCCGTTCTATGGCGGCACGTATTTTCCGCCGTCGGCTCGAGGGGGTCGCCCCGGGTTCATGGACATCCTCGGTGAGATCTCCACCCGTTGGCGCGAGTCGAGAGCCGAACTCGTGCAATCGGCCGATGGGGTGATCGAACGGCTCCGCGCGGCGCAGGCAGGCACGCAAGGCGGGGGGGAGATGCC
>CAUZAY010000253.1:0-6396 GCA_963577695.1 Vicinamibacteria bacterium
GCACGGCGATCGCACGTTGCCGGAGATTTTGATCGACGGTGGCGTGGACGTGGTGTTGACCGGGCATACCCACACCTACGAGGTGTTGCGTCTTGCTCGCGGAGCACGTGTCATGTTGAGCGTGAATGTATCGGGGACGTCCGGTGGGAGTCGTCTGGCCAGACGGGTCTCGGACCCGAACCGCGATTTCGCCGCGCGGGGCTGGGATCTGAGCGGGTGGGCGGATGTGTCGCAGGGCGCGTTCATGCCGCCGAACAACATCGTCAATCAGTTCGGTCTGGTGTCGGTGTCTCCCTCCGGTGGCCTCGATTGCGCGATCTACCACGTGGGTGAGTCGACCCCCCATTCCCTGCCATCCGTAAGAGTGCGCCGCAGAAGTACGACACCGCCTCGGGCGCCGAGGCGCCCGGCTCGCGACGTATGAGACTCTACGCGCTCGCCGACCTCCACCTCGGCTATCGACAGAACCGGGAGGCCTTGGGGGAGTGGCCGGCGCATCCCGATGACTGGTTGATTCTCGCTGGAGACGTCGGCGAAACCCTGGCGCACCTGGAGCTGGGGCTGGCCGCTGCCACCGATCGGTTCCCGCAGGTGTTCTGGGTACCGGGCAACCACGAGCTGTGGAGTCACCGGACCGAGGGCCCCCGGGGCGTCGCGAAATACGAGGCCGCGGTCGAGGTGTGTCGTCGGTTCGGTGTCCTGACCCCCGAGGATCCGTATGTGATCTGGCCGGGGCAGCCGGCGTGTGTCATAGCCCCGTTGTTCGTCTTGTTCGACTACACCTTCCGGCCGGATAGTGTCGCGCCGGAGGACGCCGTGACGTGGGCCTCGGCCGATGGCATTCTCAGTGCCGACGAACGGTTCCTGGCGCCCGATCCCTACCCGAGCCGCACGGCCTGGTGTCATGCTCGGGTCGAGTATTCAGAGCGACGGCTGAGGGAGACCTGCACCAACGCCCCGTCGGTGCTGGTGAATCACTTTCCGCTCAGGCAGGAACTCGTCCGCCTGCACCGCATTCCCAGGTTTTCGCCCTGGTGCGGGACCCACCTGACCGAACGGTGGCACACACGTTTCGGGGCCCGGGTCGTGGTGTCCGGGCACCTGCATATCCGCACGACCGACTGGATCGACGGGGTCCGTTTCGAAGAGGTGTCGCTCGGGTATCCCAAGCACTGGCGTCGCGAGCGGGGGATCGACGGATATCTTCGCGAGATTCTTCCGGGGCCGGTCACCCTGCAGCAGACGGGAGGGCCCGAGTATCACCGGTGATGGCCGCGGGTGGCCGACCAGGGGGCACCGCGGGCGGTCGCCGGTCAGGCCCCGCGCTGCCCAAGAGGGGGCGCGGGGCGGGTCACAGAAGCGGGCCGACCGCCTCGTGTGGCGTGATGGTCACCGGGGCACCGGCCTCGGCCTCTACCGCGGTCGCGACGAGATGGTGCTCGCCGAGCCGGCGCACGCCAAACTGCCATCGCGCCGGGTTGTCATTCAGCGCCGGGGCGAATCGAATCCGCACGTCGTCCGGATGACCGGGCGGCAGGTCGAACGAGAAATCGCCCAGCGGGATGGCCAGACCCATGCCTCGAGCCTTGATGTACGCCTCTTTCAGGGTCCAGTATTCGAGGAAACGGCGCGAGCGGTCCATCGCGTCTACCTGACGGAGCGCGGCGGCTTCGGCGGCTGAGAAAAAGCGGTTCGCCAGGTCGAGCCATTCTCCCGTGCGACTACGCGGTTCGACGTCTACGCCGACCTCACGGTCGCGGCTCACCAGACAGACCACCAGCCCCGACGTGTGCGAGAGGTTGAAGCGCAGTGACGATGCCGGCGTCTCGATTGCGGGTCGACCATATCGGTTGGCTTGGAATCGCCACTGGGACGCCCGGACAGGGTCATACCGGGACAACGTCGTCCTGACGAGGACGCGCGCGATGAGGCAGAGCTGACGGTCTCGCGCAAAACGAAAACGATCGGTCTTCCGGCGTTCCTCGTCCGTCAGCGCCGAGCGATAGCGCGCGAGTTCGGCCGGGTCGGTGAATCGTTCGGGCACGGCCCACCACAGATGCGCGTGGCCGGCCGTCAGCGACAGCGTCGGGCCCGTATCCGGGGGGGGCATGTCAGGAGTCGGTTTCTTCCGTCGAGGCGTCCATCCGCCGGCGGAGGCTGAGTGGCCGCATGTCGATCCACGCCTCGTTGATGTAGGCGAGACACTCTGCATGCGTGCCACTCCGGCCCGCGTCGCGCCAGCCGGGTGGGTTGTCTTCGAGGTCGGGCCAGATAGAGTAATGCTCCTCGTGGTTGGCCACCACCCGATAGGTTGTGTCGTCGTCCTTCTGCATCAGTCTGCTCCCCCGCGCGCCTCACGGAGGGCATGTGTCACGTCGGCCATGCGGGCTGGCGTCTTCAGTGTCGGCCGCGGGCGTGCTTGATTTCATGGGACCACGCCAATGTTGCTGCTGGCCACGGCGCCGACCACGCGCGTGACGGCCGCTTCGGTCAGCGACGGGTAGAGCGGCAGCGAGAGCAGTTCATCGCACACGGCCGCAGCTACCGGGGAGTGGTTGGGCTCCATGTCGGCAAAGGCCGGTTGGGCTGGGAGCGGGGAGGGGTAGTGCACCAGCGTCTCGATGCCCTGGGCGCGCAAGTGGTCGCGGACCCGGTCGCGAGCGGCGGTTCTGATCGGAAACAGGTGGTAGACATGTCCGGGATCGGATTCTGGTGGCACGCGAATGGGCGCTTCACGCAGCCCGTCTCGATACCGTGTGGCCAGCGCCCGTCGTCGCGTGGTCCATTCACGCAAGTACGGCAGTCTCGCGCGCAGCACTGCGGCCTGGATCTCGTCGAGTCGCGAATGCGCCGCCGGTTCCGTGTGGTGGTCCCGGCTCGTCTGGCCGCCGTTGCGCAGCCTGCGTAGCCGGGCGTCCAGTGAGGCGTCGCGCGTGCAGACGGCTCCGCCGTCCCCCAATGCCCCCAGGTTCTTGGTCGGATAGAAACTGTAGGCGGCGGCGATGCCCGTGGTGCCGACCGGGACTCCGCCGCAGGTGGCTAGATGCGCTTGACAGCAGTCTTCAATCAGCGCCAGCCCGTGGCGGTCCGCCACGGCCGCGAGGGCCGGGAGGTCGGCCGGCTGCCCGTACACGTGTACCGGTATCACCGCCGCCGTCCGGGGGCCGACAAGCGCTTCCACCGCGGCCGGGTCCACCGTGAGGCGGTCCGGGTCGATATCGGCGAAGACCGGTCGCGCCCCGGCCATCATGATGGCTTGCGCGGTAAACACGGCGGACAGCGCCGTGGTGATCACGTCATCACCAGCGCCGATGCCCAGCCCACGGAGTGTCAGGGTCAACGCGTCGGTCCCGGAGGCGACCGCGATCGTGTGCTCAGAGCGGGTGGCCGTCGTGAACTCCGCCTCGAAGCCCTCCACCTCCGGTCCCAGCACGAACCAACCCCGCTCGACGACACGCCGGATGGCCGCGTCGACATCGGTGGCGTCCTCCCGGGGGCGCAAATCGATCCAACGCACGGCCTGGCCGGTCATGGCGTCTCCGGCGGAGCGTCGAGCGGCGCCTCGACATACTCGGACAGGTGGTCGCGGTAGTAGCGGACGGTACGGTCGAGTCCGCTACGCAACGTCACCGCGCCGGTCCATCCGACCGCCCTCTTGAATTTCGACGAGTCGGCGTAGAAGTCTCCAATGTCGATGGCGCGGCGCTCGGCCGGCCAGTCGGCAAAGCGCACCCGGCCCGTGCCTGCCACCTCGACCAGGAGCTTGGCGAGCTCGCCCAGTGACACGGGTCCGCTGCCCCCCACGTTGAAGACCTCGCCGTTGCAGGCGTCGGAGGCGCCAGCCAGCAGAAATGCCTCCACGACGTCGTCCACATACACGAAGTCGCGTAGCTGCGACCCGTCGCCGAAGAGCTGTATCTCCCGATCTTCGACGGCCAGTCGGATGAACCAGCCGATGAATCCCTGGCGGTTGTGCTTCAGGAGTTGCCGGGGCCCATATACATTGGTCAGACGCAGGACGCACGACCGAACGCCGAACACGTTGTTGTAGACCAGATGGTAGTACTCGCCGGCCGCCTTGTTGATGCCGTTGACGTCGATGGGGCGGACCAGGTGCTCCTCGGTCACCGGGAGGACGTCCGGCTTCCCGTAGATCTGCCGGGTGCCCGCGAAGACCACCTTGACCGCGGGGTTGTGGTGCCGGCAGGCCTCCAGAATCGACAACTGGCTGCGACAGTTGATCTCGAGGTCCGTATACGGATCCCGCATGCTGTCGACGTGGCTGACCTGTCCGGCAAGATTGAAGATGACCTGCTGGTCACGCACCAGATACTGCATGGAGTTGGCATCCCGCACGTCGGACACGTTGACCTGGACCGCGTGCCGGATTGCATCGATGTTGAACAGGTTGCCGCCGTAGTCCGGGGTGAGCGAGTCGACGAGCAGCACGTCGGCGCCCAACGCCACCAGTCGGGCCGCGAGGTTACTCCCGATGAATCCGAGTCCACCGGTGATCAGGACCCGTCGGCCCTTGTAGAATGACGCGTTGTCGTCGTCCATGCTGATTTCGTTGATCTCGCCCATCTCGTTACAGGGTCGGTCGTGCGTGAAGGGACGCTGCCCGGTGGGGAGGACTTGACCGATGGAACGGCTGCTGGATGCGACGGCGCGGGCGGAACAGCGGCACTTCTGGTTCCGCGGGCTCCGGCGGTTCGTGCGTCCGCTCCTGGTTCGGGCCACCGAGGACACCCCCCATCCCGATATTCTGGATTGCGGCTGCGGCACCGGCACCAATCTTGGGGTCCTGGCCGACTACGGACTGTCCCGCGGCATCGACCGAACCTGGGCTGGGGTGCGACGGGCCCGCGCCGCCGGGCGTCACGTCGGTCAGGCGACGGTGACCCAGCTGCCGTTTCCTGACGCGCGATTCCACCTGGTGACCTCCTTTGACGTCCTCTACTGTCTCGACAGCGGGGACGAACGGTCCGCCGTGTCGGAGATGTTTCGCGTCCTGCGCCCCGGCGGTCGGGTCATCGTCAACGTCGCCGCGATGCCGATCCTGACTGGGAACCATTCGGTCCTGGCCCACGAGGTGCGACGTTACACGGCGCCGGGGCTGAGGGTCTTGCTCGAGCGGGCTGGCTTTGGGGTCGAGCGGATGACCTATACCAACACCGCGATGCTGCCGATTCTGGTGCCATTGCGCCTCATGCAGCGTGCGCTCGGTTTGGCCCGGGAGGACGACGAGGACGCCCAGCGAGAAATGCAAGTGCCGTCCCGGCCGGTCAACGCCCTGCTGGACCGGATGCTGGCCGTCGAGGCAGCCCTCGTGCGCCACGTCGACTTGCCATGCGGCAGTTCGCTGTTGGCCATGGCCAGAAAACCGGCCGCCGGCGGTCCGGGCTGAGCCACCGATGCGCCTGGGCCGCGCACCCTGGGTCGCTATGACCGTTCCTCCGTCCCCTTTGCCCCCGGCACCGGTGACGCATCCGGCGGCGACTCCGGTCGGGTCGCGGGGGTCTGGTGCGTCTTGTGCCAGACGAGCGCCGTCCACAACTTCGCGATGTCGACGAGCGTGCGCGCGATGCGCGGGAAGTTGAAGAACTGCGACGTGCCGTAGGCGCGATGAAAATGATGCACTGGCGCTTCGACAATCCGGCAGCCTGCGTCGTGCACCTTCTTCATCAACTCGAGACAGATCACGCCGCTGCTTTTCTCCAGGTGCACGCGTTCGAAGATTGACCGGCGCATGAGCCGGAAATCGCAGTCGACATCTCTGACACGGAGTCCAAACAACAGTTTGACCGCGTGGTGATACAGGCGGCCGATGACGATTCGATGCAGCGGATCGGACCGGCTGATCTTGTAGCCGTTGACCAGGTCGACATCGGGTGTCATGCGGGCCCAGAGGTCCTTCAGTTCCCGCGGGTCGTATTGGGCGTCTCCGTCCGTGTAGAACACGAATTCCTTCGTCGCGGAGGCGAAGCCGGTGCGCAGCGCGGCCCCGTACCCGCGATTCTGGGGATGCGTGACGACGCGGAGGGCAGGGCACACGCGTGCCAACTCCTCCAGCACCTGCCCCGTGCCGTCACGGCTGCCGTCGTTGACCACCACCACCTCGAAGTCGTCGGTCAACTCCCGGGCCGTGATCACCGCGCCGATCACCATGCTGGCGATTGTGCCGGCGTCGTTGTAGGCCGGGAAGAAGATGGTCAGACCACCGGCGGCGGTCGGGGGCGTGTTCGTCACCAGAGACGTAAACGTACCACCGGCGACTCGCACGTCGCAAGTTGCGGACACTACGTCCCGTCGGTCACCAGCTCGTAGAGCCGGGCGTCGTCGTCCCAGAAGATCGGCTGCAGTCGATCGTTGAAGGATGCGACGCGGGCTGCGAGC
>CAUZAY010000254.1:0-6343 GCA_963577695.1 Vicinamibacteria bacterium
GTCTGGACCGTGCAGCTCAACGTGAGCTACCCGCTGGGACAGAGCGCCGCCGACGCCGCACTGGCCCGGGCCCAACTACAGACCCAGCAGGTGCAGGCGCAGCTGCGTCAACTGCAGTTGCAGGTCGCCACCGAAGTGACCAACGCGGTGGTCCAGATTGAGGCGATCGCCCGGCGGATCGACGCCGCAATCGCCGCCCGAGAGTTGGCCCAAGAGCAGCTCGACGCCGAGCAGAGCCGGTTCGAAGCCGGGCTCACGACCAACTTCTTCGTCGTCCAGGCGCAGCGAGACCTGTCGACGGCTCAGGACACGGAGTTACGGGCGATTCTCGACCAACAGAAGGCGCTGGTCGAGCTGGACCGGGTGCAGCGGACATCGCTGTCGAACGCCGGAATCTCGATCATCCAGTAGGCACTGTCATGAAGAAATTTCTCGTAATCATCGTCCTGGTCGGCGCCGGCATCACCGCCTACGGGTATCTGGGCTTCAACACCACGGAGTTCGTGCCCGATGTCAGCACCGTGACCCTGGTCCGGGGTGACGTCGTCGACACGGTCGGCGCGACCGGCGCGCTCGAAGCCGTCACCACGGTGCAGGTCGGTAGTCAGGTGTCCGGCATCATTGAGGAGCTCAACGCCGACTTCAATTCGATTGTCCGCGCCGGCGACGTCATCGCCCGGCTCGAACCGTCGTTGTTCGAAACGCAGGTCGAACAGGGGCGCGCCAATCTGGCCCGCTCGGAAGCGGACGTCGAACGGCTGCAAGTCGCCCTGGAAGATACCGAGACCCAGCTGGCGCGTTCGGAAGAGCTATCGTCCCGTGAGCTCATCTCGACCACCGAACTGGAGGCGGCACAGGTCGCGGTGCGGTCCGCCGCGGCGCAGCTCAAGTCGGCGGACGCCAGCGTGATTCAGTCGCAGGCATCGCTGAACCAGAACGAAGTCAATCTTGGCCACACGGTGATCACGGCGCCGATCGACGGTATCGTCATCGCCCGCCAGGTGGACGCCGGTCAAACCGTGGCCGCCGGCATGTCAGCTCCGGAGTTATTCATCATCGCGGAAGACCTGACCAAAATGCAGGTCATCGCGAACATCGACGAGTCGGATGTTGGACGGATCCGTCGGGGCCAGCCGGTCACCTTCACGGTCGATGCCTACGCGGCCGAGGAGTTCGAGGGCACGGTGTCGCAGATCCGGCTCGAACCGGTGGTCGTGCAGAACGTCGTGACCTACGCGACGGTCATTGACGTGCCAAACAACGAGCTCAAACTGAAACCTGGCATGACGGCCACGGTGACATTGGAAATCGCCCGGAGCGAGAACGTGCTCAGGGTGCCCAACGCCGCGTTGCGGTTTCGGCCCACGCCCGACATGTTCGCGGCACTGAACCAGCCCGTCCCTGAGATTCTGCAGCGTGGCGGCGGAGACGGGGCAGGCCGCACCGCCCGTAGTGGCGAGGGGCGCGGTGGTGGCGGGGCTGGTCCAGGAGGCGGGCCAGGAGGCCCCGGGGGCGGGTTCGCCAACATGAGCGACGCCGACCGACAAGCGATGCGAGAGCGGATGCAGAGCATGACGCCCGAGCAACGCGCGGAGTTCTTCGCCGGTCGCGGCGGAGGTGGACGTGGCGGCGGCCGTGGAGGTGGTGGCGCTGCCCGTCAGCGCGGCAACCAAAGTACTGAGACGGTGGCCACCGTCGACCGCGGGGCCACGACGATCGACGCGCTGTTCGCACCGCTTGAGGTCACGGAAACCTCCGCGACGGTCTGGACACTCGACGGAGACATGCTGCGCCCCGTCGACGTGCGCCTCGGTCTCACTGACGGCACCTCCACAGAGTTGCTCGGCGTACGCGGTGGCGGCGGGCGGCGCGCAGCGCGCCAGACGGGCGATCCGCAAATCGCCGAGCTGCGCCAGCAAATCGCCGCGCTCGAGGAAAGCGAGGCACGCCAGAATCTCGAGCGGCTGCTGGAAGGACTCGATGCCGACGCCCCCGCGCCTGAGGCGGCCCCGATGAGGGCGACGGCGACACTCTCCGAAGGGGCCTTGTTGGTGACCGGTGTCACGACTCCCGAAGGTGGATCAGTGGCCGGTGCGTCGGGAGGGGGCAGTTCGCCGCTCATGCCGCAGTTCGGCCGCGGCCGCCGCCGGTAGACAACGATGGCCGCAAGCATCTCCGTTCGGGAACTCACGAAGGTCTATGACCTGGGCGAGGTGAAGGTGCGCGCCCTGCGCGGGGTGACGGTCGACATCCACGAAGGCGAATTTTTGGCCGTGATCGGGCCCTCCGGGTCAGGGAAGTCCACCTTCATGCACATTCTCGGATGCCTGGATCGACCCAGCACCGGGAAATACATGCTCGACGGGGACGACGTCTCAAAGCTGTCGAAGAACGCCCTGGCCTCGGTGCGAAACAAGAAGATCGGTTTCGTCTTTCAGGGCTTCAATCTGCTCTCCCGCACCACGGCCCTGGACAACGTCGAGCTTCCGTTGCTGTACAACGGCGACGGCATGCGTGGCAAGGAACGACACCGGCGGGCCAAAGCGGCGCTCGAGTCGGTCGGGCTCAGCGACCGGGCCGGTCATCACCCCAACCAGCTCTCCGGTGGACAGCAACAACGCGTGGCGATTGCGCGGGCGCTCATCAACGAGCCAGCGATTCTGCTGGCTGACGAGCCAACCGGCAACCTCGACACCCGCACCAGTATCGAGGTTATGGATATCTTTCAGCGGTTGAACACCGAGCGCGGTATCACCGTGCTGCTGATCACCCACGAGCGGGATATCGCCGAATACGGCACCCGGATCATCGCCTTTCGCGACGGGAAGATCGTCAGTGACGAGCAGAACGAGGTGCGTCGCTTGGCCGCCGACGAGCTGGCCGCCTTGCCGCTCGACGATGACGACAACGAAGGCCAGGGGCATACCGCCCCGTCGGCCCGGCCCATCGAACTCGACCTGGAAATCGACGATCATCGTCCGCAGCCGACGGAGTAAACGACGCATGTCTTTCTTCATGATTTTTCGGGTCGCGTTGAAAGCGCTGGGCCGCAACAAGATGCGGACTCTGCTGACGATGCTGGGGATGATTATCGGCGTGGCCTCGGTCATCACGATGGTCGCGTTGGGCAACGGCGCGCAGCAGCAGATCGAAGAACAGGTCCAGTCGGGCGGCACGAACCTCATCATGGTGCGCGCCGGCAACTACAGCCGAGGCGGGGTGAGCGGCGGCATGGGGACCTCTCCCAAGCTCAAGGCCAAGGACGTGGCCGCGCTGCGCGAACAGGTGCCAGGTGCGCAGTACTTGTCGGCGAGTGTCGGCACTCGTGACCAAGTGGTGGCTGGCGGACAGAACTGGTTCTCACGCATCGACGGCGTCGATGTCGAGCTTCCGCTCATCCGATTTTGGGACATCCAATTCGGAGAATTTTTCTCGGAGACCGACGTCAACAGCGCGGCCAAGGTGGCCGTCCTGGGATCAGTAGTACGAGACAACCTGTTCGGGGAAGGCGTCGATCCGGTCGGGCAGACGGTTCGGATCAGGAGTCAATCATTCAAGATCGTTGGCGTGATGGCCCTGAAGGGCTCCGGATCGTTCGGCGAAGACCAGGACGATGTCATCTTCGCACCGTATACGACCGTGCAGCGGAAGCTGCGTGGACGGGATGGCACGAACATCTCCGGCATCACGATCTCCGCACGCGACGCGGATCGGATCGAACAGACGACCGCCCAGATCGAAGAGGTCTTGCGCGCCGAACACGAACTGATCCCGGGTCAGGACAACGACTTCATGGTGCGCACGCAGGACGACATGATGAGCATGCTCACCAGCACGACCCAGACCATGACCATGTTTACGCTGGCGATCGCGGTTGTGTCCCTGGTCGTCGGCGGCATCGGGATCATGAACATCATGTTGGTCTCGGTGACTGAACGCACCCGCGAGATCGGCCTTCGGATGGCTGTCGGCGCCAAGGGGCAGGACGTCTTGTGGCAGTTCTTGGTCGAAGCGATGGCGCTCAGCCTGGTGGGCGGACTGGTGGGCGTCGGTCTGGGCTTCGGCATCTCCGAAGGCCTCACGCAGTTCCTGCAGTGGCCGACCAACGTGCCGGCGGACGCGGTGGCCGTCTCGGTGGGATTTGCCGCCGTGATCGGGATCGTGTTCGGCTTCTACCCCGCGTGGAAGGGCGCCCAGCTCGACCCGATCGAGTCGCTGCGTTTCGAGTAGTCCGCGGTCTGGACAACTGGTCGAAAAAGCGTGCGGGCGGCAAGATGGCGGCTTTCTTGCCCAGGGGCTTCGTCAAACGATCTGCCGTTGCGACAACCGGAAGTGACTCACGTTCTCAAGGAGAGACGACATGCGACCCGCGCTGATCTTCACGGCGATTCTCGCGTTAGTCGGCGCGCCGACCGCGTTCGTCTCGGCCCAGGATACGGACTTCTCTGGAAGCTGGACCCTTGATCGCGACGCCAGCGACATCCCGCAGGGCCGTGGCGGCGGAAGTGGCGGGGGTCGCGGCGGCTTCGGAGCACGGCTGGCCGACACCTTGGTGATTACCCAGTCCGCCTCCACCCTCACCATCCAGCAAAGCGGCGACGACCGCAGTCAAACGGTGGAGTATGCGCTCGATGGCAGCGAAACCGCCATAGAGCAAGGCCGGGGCGGCGTGCTCACCGTCACCGCCACGTGGGACGGCGGAACCCTCGTCATCTCCGGGAGCCAGGAGTTGGAAACCCCACGTGGCAACTTCTCGATATCGCTGAACGAGCTGCGAACCCTCAGCGCGGACGGCCAGACGCTGGTCATCGAGTCCACGCGCGGCACACCGAGAGGTGAGCGGACCACGACGTTGGTCTACCGGAGCATACAATAGCGGCGCAGCGGCTCTTCGGACGGTTCCAGGACTTGGCCGTCGCCTATGTCACCCGCGCACGTCGCTGCCGGTCTCGATCCGAGCCTTCTCGGTGGTAGACACACGTCCTCATGGATGCCGGAGCCGCTCGAGTAGGGTTCGAACGGACAAGCCGGTCACCGGGTCCACCATGGTCGGAGCAATCTCGGCTAACGGTTCGAGCACGAACGACCGTGAGCGGAACCGGGGATGCGGCAGACACAGGGTCGACGACTCGACCATCATCGCTCCGACCAACACGAGGTCCAGATCAAGCGTCCGCGGCGCCCCAGTGTAGCTACGCACCCGGCCGCGGCGCTGCTCGATGTCGAGCAGCACCGCGAGGAGACGCTCCGGTCCCTCGCGCGTCAGGCCGACCAGCGCACCATTCAGAAATAGCGGCTGCGGGGTACCGTCCTCAGGTAGGGTCTCCATCAACGTCGAGACCACGACGTCCTGCAGGACGAGTCTGAGTTCATCGGCCGCGAACGCGAGGTGCGAAGCCCGATCGCCCAGGTTGCTGCCCAACGCCACCGCCACCCGGCGGACCGGGCGCTCCATGCCGCTCTCGCCGGGCGCCCCGCCTTGCGTCGGAGGAGCCATCAGCGGAGGGATCACTTCGCGCTCTGTTTTTCCTTACAGGTGATGCAGGAGCGAGTCCAGGGAATCGCGTTCAGCCGGGCCGCGGCCACCGGTTCCCCGCAATCCCGGCACACGCCGTACGTGCCCAACTCGATCCGCGATAACGCCTCTTCTATGGCTTGCAGGATCTTGGCGTCTGTTTGTTTTAGCTTCAACTGAATGTGGACTTCGTTGTTGCCGGTCGCCTGGTCCGCCAGGTCTCCCTGACGACTGCTCGTCCCTTCGGTCGCTTGAACCGGGTTTGCACCGGCGACGCCAGACACGATGTCCGCACGCTTGTTCAACAGCGAGTCTTTGTACCGTGCCACGTCCATCGAAACTCCCCCACGTCGACACGAACCAGCGGCCTCGGTCCGCGTTGCGACGTTGGCCCCCCAACCCCAGGGCGCTGCCATACATCGTGGGGGACAAACTACGAATAATATCAGAAAGGCCGCGCAGGTTTCACTCAGCCCGGAGCGTGCTGAGCGGCTTCTTCCGCAGCACATCGAGACTCGACACGACCCCCACGATACCGACGATCAGCGCGGTCAAGACCAGACCGCCCACGTTGATCCAGGGCGCCGGGTCCCAGTTGATCTCCAGCAGGAAGCGGGTGACCCCCCAGGTCAGCCCGAGCGCCCCCACGGACCCGACCAACCCGGCCACGACGCCCAGCGTCCCGTACTCGACCACCAGCGTCACGATGATGGTGCGACTCGTCGCCCCGAGGGTCTTGAATATAGCGGTGTCGTACAGACGCTGATACTTCGTCATGGCCACGGAACCGACGAGAATCAACACCCCGCTCAGCAGTGCGATACCGCC
>CAUZAY010000255.1:0-6342 GCA_963577695.1 Vicinamibacteria bacterium
ATCTCTTCCTCCGGTTCCGTAGGACGACACCCGAGAAGTGTCACTACCGCGGCCAGACCGGACACTAGCGGGGGCGATAACCGTTGGTGATCGGGAGCCGTCGATCTCGACCGAAGGCCCGGACCGAGATTCGGATACCGGGCGGGGCCTGGCGACGCTTGTATTCGGCCCGATCGACCATGGTCACGATGCGCGCGACCAGGGCCGCGTCGAAGCCGAGGCGCGTCACGTCGTCGGGGCTTCGGTCCTCTTCGACATACGCCTCGAGCACGGCGTCGAGCGTGTCATAGGGGGGCAGGCTGTCGCTGTCGAGCTGGTCCGCACGCAGTTCCGCGGTCGGCGCTTTCTCGATGATGCGAACCGGAATGACCTCGTGGTCGCTATTGCGCCACCGGGACAGGCGATAGACCCAGGTTTTCAGGACGTCCTTGAGCACGGCGAATCCGCCGGCCATGTCGCCGTAGAGCGTTGCGTAGCCGACACTCATCTCGCTCTTGTTTCCCGTGGTCAGGACCAGCCACCCGAATTTGTTTGACAACGCCATGAGCAGGTTGCCGCGAATACGGGCCTGCAGGTTCTCTTCGGCCACGCCGGGGTCGGTGTCGGCGAACGGGCCGGCCAGCGCCTGATCGTAGGCGGTCGCCAGGTCGGCGATCGGAAGTTCCAGCAGTGCCACCCCGAGCCGCGCGGCGAGGTCGCGACCGTCTTCCTGGTTCATGTCGGCCGTGAAACGCGACGGCATGGAGACTGCGGTCACCGCGTCAGGACCGAGCGCGTCCGCGGCCACAGTCAACGCGAGGGCCGAGTCGATGCCACCCGAGAGTCCGAGTACGGCGTGCCGAAATCCGTTCTTCCGGAAATAGTCCGCGGTGCCGAGGGTCAGCGCGCGATAGACCTCGGCCTCCTCGTCGAGAATGGGTGGGATCGACCCGTCGGCTGAGTCGACCGGGCCCGCAGGGCGCGCCGTGGCCGACACCGCGACCGCGCGGAGCCGCTGACGGCCGTCGTCCGCCGGTTGTCGCCATCGGGGGTCGTGCAGACGCCGCCGCGACGCACTGATGGCGTCGATCGCCACCAGCAGCATGTCTTCTTCGAACTGGCGCCCACGCGCCAGCACCGCGCCGGTTGGGTCAAGCACCAGACTGTGGCCATCGAACACCAACTCGTCCTGGCCTCCAACAGCGTTACAGAACGCAATGAAACATCCGTAGTCGGCGGCGCGCTGGGCAAGCATCCGTTCTCGCTCGACGCCCTTCCCACGGTGATACGGAGAACCAGACAGGTTCACGACGAGTTCGGCGCCGCCCTCGGTCGCGGCCCACTGGCCGGGTCCCCCCGGGTACCACAGGTCCTCGCAAATCGTGACGCCGACCCGAACGCTGCCCGCGCCGCTCCCGCCACCGACGTCAATTACAAGACCATCCGTGCCCCGGGCGAAGTAGCGCTGTTCGTCAAAGACTCCGTAGTTCGGGAGGAAATGCTTCCGATAGGTCGCCGCGACCGCGCCGTCGGCTAGCACCGCCGCCGCGTTATAGAGATCGTCCGTGAGATCCGGGAGTCCGACCAGAACCACCGTCTCCGTGACCGAGCGTGCGAGATCCTGGACACCGGCCGCGGCGGCGTCAGCGAAACGCGGGTTGAGCAGCAGGTCCTCAGGTGGATACCCGGTCACCGAGAGCTCCGGAAACACCGTCAGGTCCGCCCCCCGTGCGCACGCCTGGTCGATCAGTTCGCTGATACGGTGCAGATTCCCGTCGATGTCGCCAACCGGGAGATTGCATTGACACAACGCGACGCGCAACGGGCGGTTCGTCGTCATGTCGTCTGCGGTGTTGGTCATATGCTGCGATCAGCCGGCGTGAACGTACCGACCCGTTTCTCACCTTATCACTCGTCGCCGGCGGGGTTGAGCGGCCGGGCGGCGGGGGGTGTCGTTCCGCGCAGCGGTGCGCAACCGCGACTGCCCAGGAGGGGCGGCGGCGCGCCTACCCGCCCGTCGACCCGAAGCCGCCGTCGCCGCGGTGGGTCTCGGACAGCGTCTGGGTCTCGGTCACGTCGACCGCGAGCGTCGGCTGTACGACGAGCTGCGCCACCTTCATCCCCCGTCGGACCTCGAAGACCGTGCGGCCGTGGTTGATGAGAATAATGCCGATCTCTCCGCGGTAGCCTTCGTCGATGGTGCCAGGGGTATTGAGCACGGTCACGCTGTGTTTCAACGCCAATCCGCTCCGAGGCCGTACCTGGGCCTCAGTGCCGCGTGGGAGCTCAAGCGACAGGCCGGTGCTGACCAGGCAGGTGTCGCCGGGCGCCATATCGAGGTCGACGTCGGCGCACAGATCCAGTCCAGCATCGCCTGGGTGGGCGCGCTTGGGGACCATGGCGGACGGAGTCAGACGTTTGATGCGGAGCTCCACGGGTCACCACCAGCCTTATCGGACGACCACCGGCGTTGGCAGGCCGGACGGGGCGACCCCCAGCTCGCGCGCGATGTCGCGGACACTGGCCTGCACGGCGCGCACGTTGCGCGGTCCCATACCCAAGAACTGCTTCTGGACCGGCAATAGCGCTTCCAGTTCGGGATCGGCGTATTCGAAGAAGGCGGCCCGGGGTACAAGGGTCACCTCGCGTTCGAGAACCGGAGTCCGGAGCAGATTCTCCAAAGCGCGACGCAAGGTATCGTCGAATCCACCATCTGGGTGTCCGAGCTCGGCGTAGGCCTCGGTGATCAAGGGGTAGAGTCGACGGTAGAGCGAGGCGGCGCCGACTGGGTCGATCGAGGCGACGATCTCGGCATGCGTGTTGTACCGTGCGTAGCTGGCCGGGTCGATAGACGGTTGTGACGCATCGCCCGTCGTCTGGAACCGCTGGGTCGGTCGCAGCGGCGTGAGTCGGGCCGACGGATTGTTGCCGTCGGCCAGGTTCTCCACGGCGAGCACGAATAGCCGCACGAGCTGGTCCGGAATCAGCCAGGCCGCGACCGCCGAGTGCGAGGTGAGCGCGGAGACGAGGTCGCGCACGAGGGCATCGCTCTCGGCGAGCGGTGGCAACGGAACCGGGGGAGGCGGCTCATCGGCGGGCCGAGGGGTCGCGGAGAACGCGGGAGCCTCGACGACCGACTCCGGGTCTGCCGGCGCATCCTGCCGGCCGAGTATGTAGAACGATGCGAGGCCGGCCACGATGGCGACGGCGATAACGCCAAGCAACGGCGCGAAGTACTGACCACCTGGGCGGAACGGTGAGGCTGGTGTCACAGTGCACTACTCCTGCCCAGCTGCGCAGCGACGCGTCAGCTGGCCCGCCGGCGGTCATAAGGACCCTACCGACCTCGCACAGCGATCATAGGACAGACGGCGTCCGCCCGCCAGACGCGGGTCCAAAGGACCCTGGTACCAACAGAGGCCTTAGGGGGGTCCCCGGAAGGCGGGCGCCCGTGGCGTGATGTCGTATCGGGCGACGATTTCGGCGAAGAAGAGGTCCGCCATGCGGCGGTATCCGGCCGCTGTCGGATGGAATCCGTCGGCGCCGATGGTGCCTGGTACGCCGTTGAGCGCCGCGTACAGATCGATGACGCCGCCCAGACCGAGTTGACTTGCCATGACGCGGATTTCGGCGTTCAAGGCGAGGACCGCGGCGCGGGTGCCCGGGTCCGACACTTCACGCGCCTCGGTCACCGGAGTGAGCGTGGCGAGCAGGACCTCCACCCCGAGCCCCTGCGCGGTGAGCACCATGGTGCGGAGCGCGGCGGCGATGGGGGTGATGTTGATGTTCGACGTATTCCCCAGGGTTTGATTCAAGATCGCAAGGTCGATGTCATTGAATCCCTCGAACAGCATCATCACGTCGGGCTGCGTCGCCAGCAGCGACGAGTTGATGCGCGAGACGCCCTGCAGCGCGCGTTCTCCAGAGAGGCCTTCATTTGCCATGACGAATTGCTGGGTCGGATACGCCGGTGTGAGCATGTTCTGGAGCTGCGCCGGATACGAACTCAGTGGCTCGACCGCCCGTGCGATACCCGGTATGGTGCGAGCGCCGGTGCGTAGCATCGCGGAGATGTCGCCCGGCGAGACCCCGGCGGGGAGGAAGCTGGCGCCGACGAATCCTTCCGTAATGCTGTCGCCGAATGCCATGAAACGAGTGAAACGCAGCTTCTCGTCCGGCGGGGCGATGGTGATCGAAAAGGAGCACGATTCGGCGAATTCCGGTAAGTCCGCGCTACAGGTGACGGTCGACGTGCCGATCGGGAACGACGTGCCGGACACCGGGGCGCAGGAGCCCTTGTCCACCGGGATGCCGGCCACCGTCGCCATGTTCCAGGTGATGTTGACCGGTAGGGCGTCCAGCGACTGGCGTTGCACCGAGGCGGGACAGGATATCAGTGCCGACACCGGGGCGCCGGGTGTCGGTACCGGAGTCGGTGCGGTGGGAGGGTCATTGGAGCATCCTGCGGCCAGGATGATCGCTGCGAGCGCACTCAGATGCAGCCGGGCGTACATCATCAGAGTAGATCGGTTGGAGAGGTGACGGGCCCATCTGGGAGTCCGTCACGAAAGTTGTCCGAGGCAGTCGCCCGGACGCCTGTGTCGCGTCAGGCCGAGTGAACAAAGGGTGCAATGGTAGTGGCGGTCGGTGCAGAAAGCAACGGTCGCCCTCGGTGCGCACGGCGGCGGCGCGCCCATCTCGGGCGACGAATCACCGTCCGCCTGTCGCGGGGGTGATGACTCCCGGAGCGGTGGCGTCGAGCCGCGAGGACCCGGATGGCATCCCGTTTTTTCGCAGAATGTAGGCAACCACGTCCATCAAGGCATCCGCGTCCGGCTTCCGGCCGGCGGGTGGCATGGCCGCGTTCACATAGGCGAAGAGCTCGGTGGCCGGGCGGCCGCCCCACATGCCGAGGAACGTGTCGCCGGCTAGCTGCGGCGTGTCCGAGGCGCCGGCCAGGTCAGGCTTGTGGCAGGAGGCGCAGACATCCTGATACGTCTCCGCGCCCGCTTCGGCCTGAGTAGTGGTATAGGACGCCAACGCTCGCTCACGGGGCTGCGCGGCTGCGCCCAGGCAGAGGAGACAGCCAGCCACAATCCTGAGCCGTCGCCGGGGCGTCGTGTGTACCATGCGCATCATGGTCGCCTCGGCATCAACCACCCGCGGATCTCGCCGGCGTCGTTCGTTTCGGTGTGAATCTGCACGTAAAACCCACTCTCGCGCAGCGTACGGGTTTCTGAGGCGTTCAGTTCGAACGTGCCGCCGACTGCCCCGCTGACATCAGACGTGACCTCGAGGGTGAAGGCGACGGGGCCCCGTCGCGCCGGGGGCGCACGGTGAAGGTGTGCCACGGTCGCCCGCGAGCTCAGACCCTCGAACCGTCCGGTCACGACGAGCGTGCCGTCCGCGAAGGTGGCGTGAGCTTCCCCCGAACCAGACATCGTGGGCGCCGTCGCGAAGTCGACGGGCAACACCGAGAGACGTCCCCGGAACTGTTCCTCGTCTTGCGCGTGTGGTGTGCCCACGAAGAGACTCAGCACCCCCCACACCGCAAGCCCGCGGATCATGCCGCCCGTTCCCGGCCGTCGAGTCAGCGCCACCGTCACCCCGAATCCTGTCCGGGGGGGGTATCCGGCTGCCCCCGCCCGACCGTGTTCCCGCCCTCCTCATCGTCGCCGGTGCCGGCACCCGTGGCGGTGGCGAGACCGAGTGCGCCGAGGATCTCCGCCGTGTGCTGACCCAGCGACGGCGGCGGACGGTCGAGCACCGGCGGGGTGCGCGACAGCTTGATCGGGTTCCCGAGCGACCGAATCGGGCCCAGTTCGGGGTGCGCGAGTTCGACGACCATCTCACGGGCCGCCATCTGGGGGTCCTCTAACGCCTCGGCCAGCGTTCGGACTTCACCGCACGGCACCGCGTGGGCGCGCAGCCGTCCAATGAGCTGGTCGCGCGTCAGGCCTCCAAGGCAACCATCCAGCACAGACTTGAGCCCGGCCCGATGCCGCATCCGCTCGGTGTTTGTAACGAACCGAGGGTCGGTGTCGAGTTGTGGCTGACCGATGGCCCGGCAGAACTGGTGCCACAGGCGCTGGTTGCCGACCGCCACCATGACCAGACCGTCGCTGACCTCCACCGTCTCGTACGGGGTCAGCATGTGATGGTCATTCCCCTCCCGTCCCAACTCCTGTCCCGTGGCGAACAACACGTTCGCCGGCAGCGCCAGCGCCGTGGTCATGGCGTCGAGCAGCGCGATGTCCACGTGCTGGCCCAGTCCGGTCTCATCGCGATTGCGCAGCGCCAGGAGAATGCCGTTCATGGCATACAACCCGGCCAGATAGTCAGTGATGGCGACACCGACCCGCG
>CAUZAY010000256.1:0-6328 GCA_963577695.1 Vicinamibacteria bacterium
TGTCGAGCCGCGCCAGCACCGCCGCGGCGGACGGATCGGCGGCATCGCGCGCCTCGGCCAGGCGGCGCACTTCGTCGTAATCCCCGTGGGCGAGCGCACCGGTCACCGCGCGATGAAACTCCGTCTCTTGCGCGCGGGTCGGCGACTGCCCCGACACCGGATGGGGCCACAGCAGCGCCACACACGCCAGCGCCCCGAGCGCCGGCGCACGGAGACGGCGGGAGTTCCAACCACGACGGCTCATCGGTTCCATGGATGCCTCGATTATATCCGTGCGACCGCGCGTCGCGCGGCATGTGAAGATCATACGCGTGACTCACACCGGCGCGGTCGTCTTCTACATCTCCGGGCACGGCTTCGGGCACGCGTCACGGCAGGTCGAAATCATCAATGCGCTCTCAGTCCTTCGGCCGACCGGTCGGGTGGTCGTCCGCACCGGCGCCCCGCGATGGCTGTTCGACCGGTCGTTGACGCAGCCGTTCACGTTCGTTGCCGGCGACACGGACACCGGGGTCGTCCAGGTCGACAGCTTGAACGTCGATGTGCCCGCCTCCATCGCGCGGGCCTGGGCGTTCCATCGCGAGCTCGACACGCGTGCCGCCGAGGAGGCGAGACTCCTCGCTGAACACGACGCCCGGCTGGTCGTGGGCGACGTCCCTCCACTGGCGTGCGCCGCCGCCCTGAGGGCCGGCATCCCGTCGGTCGTCGTCAGCAACTTCACGTGGGACTGGATCTATGCGCACTACGCGCGGTGGCTCGCCGATACACCCCAGCTGCTGCCCGTCATTCGCACGGCTTACCAGTCGGCCGGTACGGCCCTTCGGCTTCCGATGGCGAGCGGCTTTGAACCGTTCGCCAACATCGTCGATGTCCCGCTGGTCGCCCGGCACGCCCGGCGACCCGCGGCGGAGACCCGCGACGAGCTAGGCCTCCCGAGAGACCGCCCACTGGCGCTCCTCTCCTTTGGTCGGTATGGACTCGGGTCCGTCGACTGGGACGCCGTGGCCCGAGACCCGGACCTCGCGGTGATGGTGACTCGTGACTCGGTAGACGCCGGGCCGGTCTTGTCCGCCCTCGGGGGGAACGTCTTCCAACTCGACGTCCCGTCGCTGGAGGTACGCGGCATCCGGTATGAAGACCTCGTCGCCGCCGCCGACGTCGTGTTGACAAAGCCAGGATACGGCATCATCGCCGAATGTGCCGCGAACGACACGGCGCTGATCTACACGTCGCGGGGCGACTTTGCCGAATATGCGGTGCTGGTGGACGCGATGCCGCGGCTGGTGCGCTGCGCCCATCTCGATCAGGACGATCTGTTCGCGGGTCGCTGGACGCCCACGGTGCGGCGGGTGCTGGACCAGCCGGCGGTCGCCCGCCCGCGCTGCGATGGGGCGCAGGTGGTCGCCGACCGCCTACTTCAGTCTTTCTGACAGGTGACCAGAGACCAGATGCGGGGGATGTTGACCTTCTCGATGGACACCGGCTCGAGGCCGGCCTGCACGAGAAACGCCGGCAGGTCGAGGTCGGCCTTGAAGCCGGCATACACCGTCAGCGGCGAAATCAACCGTTCGACCTTGGCGCCGAACGGGTGCGAGCTCAAGAAGTGATTCAGGAACACGAACCGCCCGCCGGGGCGACACACCCGCCTCATCTCATGCACCACCTTGATCGGGTCTGACACGACGCTGATCGTGTACGGGGCATAGACGATGTCGAACGAATCGTCGGGAAAGGTCAGCGACTCGGCATCCATCTGTATCAGGCGGACGTTGCGCACGCCGCGCTTGGCGAGACGCTTCGCGCCCTTCGCGAGCATCGACGCCGAGAGGTCGATCCCAGTGACGTGACAGCCTTTCGGGTAGAGCGCGGCGTTGATGCCGGTGCCAACGCCTACCTCCAGCACCTGATCGCCGGGCCGAACACCGAGCCGGCCGATCGATTCGAGCCGCCCCGCATGGAGCGTGGGTCCGAACCACCAGTCATACCAGGACGAGATGTCTTCGTAGACTTCCTCGACGAAATCAGTCTCGACCGGCGTGACTGAGAGAGCGCGGGTGGCCGCGTCGCCGGTCGCCAGTATCCGCTTGGCGTCCGGGTGTGGCAACTGTGGAGGCATAGGGCACGGGCTCAAATGTTGGGGTGCGGACGAGTAGACAACCTTGCGACTATAGCGGTTCGCATCCCGCCGGGCAAGACGCCCCGGTGATAACTCCTTCCAATATAATGTCTTCTGTGACGCCCGAAGTCAGGCTTCTCTCGCTCGAGTCGCAGCTGCTGATCATCCTTGTCGTCAAGGTGGCGGTGGCGGCGGTGCTGGCGACCATGCTGGTCCGGTTTGGTCAGTTCCGCCGTATCCTGCTCACCGAAAAGCGGGCCTGGCGTGAGCGCCTCACCTTCGCGATTGCTTTCGGTATCCCGGTCATGCTCGGCGTCGGGTCACGCCTGCTGCTCAACTACGACGCGGCCGACCTGTCGGTGTCTGGCTCGTTCCTCGCCGGTCTCATCGCGGGACCCTACGCGGGCGCCATCGTCGGCTGTCTGGCCGGGTTGCCGGCCCTGGCCGTCGGTGAGTGGATTGCGATCCTGCTGACCGTGGGCGCCGGGTTCGCTGGCGGCGGGCTACGGGAACTGTCCCCCAAAGAGGCGATCTGGCATGTGTCGCCGTTGCTCGTCACGGCGCTGCACAAGCACTCGTGGAAACTGTTTGGCCGTTTTCGTGTCGATTGGCAATTCACGTTGCTGGCCGCCCCCATTGGCCTCGAACTCTTGCGCCAGGCCCTCGGCGCTCGCTTCACCACGGTGGCCGACGCCCGGTTGTTCTATTTGCAATCACCAACCGCCTGGTTGTTGGGATTGGTCGTGCTGACCACGGTGCTGTCGGTGGCGGTTCCGATCAAAATCTGGAACACCGCCCGCATCGAGCACCGGCTCGAGGAGCAGGAAAAGCTGCTACTGACGGCGCGGTTAGAGGCGTTGGCGAGTCAGATCAACCCGCACTTTTTGTTCAACACGCTCACGTCAATCTCGTCTTTGATCCGGTCGCGCCCCGAGACAGCCCGGATGCTGATCGGCAAGCTCTCGGGCTTGCTGCGCCAGCTGCTGCGGAGTCAGGATCATTTCGTGACGCTCCGGGAGGAGTTGGCGTCCATCGACCAATATCTGTATATCGAGACGGTGCGCTTCGGCCCCACGCTGGCGGTCGAGAAGCAGATCGCGCCGGACACCCTCGACCAATTGGTGCCCAGCATGCTGCTGCAACCACTGGTCGAGAACTCCATCAAGCACGGACTGACGCGCAAGGTGGGCGGCGGGCGCATTACCATCTCAAGCGAGCGCGTACACGGACATACGGTGATCAAGGTGGTCGACGACGGGCTGGGTATGGTCGCCGACGGGCCCGAGTTCGGCCGGCCCGGAGGCATCGGCCTGCGCAACGTCGATGAACGGCTCCGCGTGATTTACGGCGCGAATTATCAGCTACAGATCAGCAGCGTGCCCGGCGAGGGCACCTGCGCCCGAATCGAAATTCCGGAACTGGCGGCCCCGCAGCCAGTCTCGGCCTGACAGCGCCCGTGTGGGGCGGACGAGCGCAACCGCGGAGTAGTGGCCAGTGCACGGTCTTGATAGAATGGCCCTCAGAGTCTTGGTCGCCGACGATGAACAGCTCGCACGCAACGAGCTGTGTTTTCAGCTCGAGCAACTCGACGATGTCGAGGTGATAGAGCAGGCGGCGGACGGACCGCAGGCCGTGTCGCTGGCCCAGACGCTCAAGCCGGACCTGGTGCTGCTCGACATTCAGATGCCCGGGCTCACCGGTTTCGAGGTCGCCCGGCAACTGCTCGATCGCGAGGTGCCGAGCCATGTCGTGTTCGTTACCGCCTTCGATCAATACGCCATAGAGGCGTTCGAGGTAAACGCGGTCGACTACTTGCTGAAACCGGTGGAGCCCCCGCGGCTGACGCGCACGATTGAACGTGTCCGGCGTTTGGTGACAACATCGGACTCCCGGGATCTGACGGAGGCGAACAAAGAACTCGAACGGATCGTAGAATATGTAGCCGAGCGGCACAGTCGCCGAGAGCGGTTGGCGGTGAAAACGGGCGACCGCCTGCTGCTGGTGCAGGCCGACGACATCGTCTGCGCCTCGCTCGCCGACGACGTGATCACGATCGTGACCGGCACGGTGACCGGTACTTCAAATTACAGAACTCTCGATGAGCTGCACTCACACCTCGACCCTGCGGTATTCTGGCGGGTACACCGGTCGCACCTGGTCAACATCAACAAAATCAAGGAGATAGTGCCCTGGTTCAGTCGCAATTACATCCTGAGGATGAAAGACGGGAAAGGGACGGAGATTCCGGTCAGCCGGGCGCAGACCAAGCGCTTCCGGGAGTATCTGAGCCTGTAGTCCCCGCCGATTCCGGGTATCGGCCATCGTCGCCAGATGACGCCGAGGAGACGCCAGCCTATCTGCTGTCGCCGAGCCAGGCCTACGACCTCGAGCGCAGCTCGCGTCGCTCGGTGTTGCTGGCCCGGATCGGCGAAGAGGTAGTCGCGTGGTTGAAGACGTTCGCCTCGGCCGCGGTGTATGCGACGCTCATCGTGACGTTTGGCTTTCAGGTGGCGCGGGTCGAAGGCAAGAGCATGGAACCCACCCTGGAGGACCAAGACCGGCTGATTGTCAACAAGGCGCTCTATCGCTTCTTCGGCCTACCGGAACCAGGCGATATCGTGATGCTGTATTACCCCCGCGACCCGGACAAGTCCTTCGTCAAGCGGGTCATCGCCGGAGAAGGTGACACGGTCCGGATCGAAGACGGGCGGGTGTATGTCAACGAGGTCTTGCTGCCGGACGAGTATGTGCCTCCCGACTACCGGAGCCACGAGAACCACGGCCCAGAGGTCGTGCAGGAAGCCCACTATTTTGTGATGGGCGACAACCGGAATAACAGCTCGGACAGCCGGTACTGGGGCCAGGTGCCGGAGAAGTACGTCATCGGCAAGGTGCATCTGCGCTGGTGGCCACTGACGCACGCGACAGTTTTTTAGACGGGGCGGAGCCCCGTCGGAAGAGGTCCGGTGGGAGCGTGCACCTCGGTCCGCGAACCGTCGGAGACGAGCCGGGGTGGCGGTGCCGCCGCCGGTGGGGACCGTGCGCGGGCGCGGAGTCTTAGCGCCGGGTCCGGGACCAGCTCCGCGCTCGCTTTTCCCTCGGTGCCAGGATCAGGCACCCGTTAGCCCGCGCCAAGGGCCCTGCGGGCCAAGGTGAATAGAGCTAGGCTCGTCGACCGGTTCGCGGACCGAGGTGCACGCTCCCACCGCCGGACCGACCACCTTCCGGAGTCAGGCTTCAGGCGGAGGTGGCGCGGCGTAGAGGGCTTCGATGACATCCTTCCAGCGGTCTGCCACCACGCGGCGCTTCACCTTCAGCGTGGGGGTCAATTCGCCGCCTTCGACCGTGAACTCGGCCGGGAGCAGCGCGAACGACTTCACCTGCTCGAAACTTGCCAACTCACTGTTGGCGCGGTCGACGATCGGTTGAAACAGCTCGCGTACATCCGCGCGCGCCACCAGCGCCTCGCGGCTGACGCCGGCTCCCTGCCCAGACAGCCGTTGTTCGAGGAGGGCGAAATCAGGGATCAGCAGTGCGGCCACGAAACGCTGGCGGTCACCAACCAGTACCGCTTCGGCCACGATCGCGTCCCGCTTGAGCAGCGCCTCGATCGGTTGGGGGGCCACATTCTTCCCACCGGCCGTGACCAGCAGCTCTTTCTTGCGGTCGGTGATCGACAGATAGCCGTCGGCGTCGAGCTGCCCGATGTCGCCGGTGTGAAACCATCCGTCCCGAATGGTGGCCGCCGTCGCCTCGGGGTTGTCGTAGTACCCGACCATTACGTTCGGCCCTCTGGCTAGAATCTCGCCGTCATCCGCGATCCGCAGCTGGACACTGGGCAGCCCTTTGCCGACCGATCCGAGCCGCGGCGCTTCGAGCGGATTGGCAGTGAGCGCCGGCGAGGTCTCGGTCAGCCCGTAGCCCTCGAGCACGGGCAGCCCGATCGCAAACAGGAACTCGGCGACATCACGTCCGAGCGGGGCACTGCCGGACACGACGAACCGGAGTCGGCCGCCGGTCCGAGCGCGAATCTTGGACAGCACGAGCCGATCGGCCAACGGCAGCTGCAACCGCGTCAACGCGCCCGGCTCGCGTCCCGCCAGCCGCGCGGTCGCGGCGGCATGGCCGACCCCGACGGCCCAGGCGAACAGCCCCTGGCGCGCGCGCGGGGCCGCTGCCACCGCGTCGACGATCCGCGCCCGCAGCTTTTCA
>CAUZAY010000257.1:0-6303 GCA_963577695.1 Vicinamibacteria bacterium
GGTGCACGAGCGGCTCGTGATATCGCTCCTCGTCGTAGGAGCTGAACTGCGTGTGACCGTCGAGGTAGAGCCAGTGATGTTCTTGGAACCGTGTCATCACGATCCGCTGGTAGCGGGTCTGGTCCTGGTAGATCACCTGGTCGCGGTACTTGCGTTGTTCGCCGAACAACACGATCGGTTCGGCGAACACGGCCAACGCGATCAGACAGACCGACACCCCGGCGAATGACACGCTCAGGAGACGGCGCCGGAAAAACGCCCGACGATGCCGCGCGAACAACACCCCGGCCACGACAAGATTGAGGGCGCCGACCGCGATCGGGGTGTAGGTGAGTCCGAGGAACGGCAGCGCGACAAAAGCGAACAGCACACCACCCAGCAGCGCCCCGTAGTAGTCATATTCGAGCACCGAGCTGATATTCACCCGCAGCTCGTCGAACTCCTGATTGAGCCGCGTGGCGAGCGGAATCTCGACCCCGATCAGCAGTCCGATCGCGAAGGCGAAACCATAGATCACCGGCGCCAGGTTCGCCGTCCACCCGGACAGGAAGTAGGCCAGGGTGGCGCTGATGGCGCAGACCACCGAGAGGAGGAGCTCGACGGTGACGAACGCGTCCAGTATGGAGCCACGCACGAACCGACTGAGTCGGCTCCCCACCCCCATGGCAAAGAGCATGAGGGACACCGTGAGCGTCCACTGCAGCACGGCATCCCCGAGGAGGTAGCTGGCCAGCGTGGCCATCACATACTCGGCCACGATGCCAGCCAGGCCGGTGACGAAGATGCAGGCCTTGAGCACCAGGCCGTGGGGCGGGGCCCGGTGATCGATGGCAGGTGTCGTCATGGGTCCGACGCGCCCGGCCGTCGTGCGGACCGGCTCAGGAATACGTTGCCCACTGCTGAGCGAGTTAGAGCGTCAATCCGATCAGCATCGAGGCGGCGAGGTAGGACACCGCCTCAAGGACTCCGGCCCCCAGGTTGGGCTTGGTCTTCACGAGCTCGTCGCTCAAGCTCGCGCCCGGCAGCAGCACCTTGTCGGCGAACAGCCGGACCAGGGGCAACAAGATCAACCCCACCACAGTGTAGTACCCGAACTCAGCCAGGCTCTCGTTCCACGACACAAAGTCGCCGTCACCCGCCAAGCGAATGATGTTCCCGAAACCGATCAACACCCCGGCGAACGCGACACCGACCGCGGTATTGTCCTTTTCGATCTCATCGTGCAAATCGTATGACGTGATCTTGTCGTACAGCAGCCCGGCCACGACCAGGGCCGCCAGACCCGCGAGCCAATAGACGAGGCCGGGGACCAATCCGCCCTCGCCCGACATCGCGCCGGCGGTGATGAGCCCGACCGCGACATAGTTGCCGCCTTCGACGGCACCCATCCCGCTGTTGCGGTCCTCGATAATCTCTCGCTCGTTGTCGAATTTCGAAAAGACCACGGTGTCATTGACCCAGGCCGACAGATTGAGCAGCACAATCCCCAACAGACCGAAGATGACAAGACCGATCACGTCATCGACCACGCTGAAGGACGCGGGACCTGACACCACGCCTCCCAGCACGATCACCAGGCCCAGGTAGTAGCCGGACACGGCGAGGGCGACGGCGAGGTTGTCCTTCTCGACCAACTCCGTCCGCAGCACGAAGCGCCGGTGCAACGCGTCGTAGAGCCACTTGCCGAGGACCAGCAGGCCGAGCACGACCGCCAGATAGATGAAGCCCGTTCCGATCTGTTCCAGCGACATATCGCCCCCCCTATTTCCCGCCGAAGCGGGTGCCACCGGACGTGCGACTCCTGACCCGCTCCCCAAATGACCGGCTGCTCGCGGCCTGTCGCGCCTGTTGCCGGCGAAAAAAGTTGGGGTTGGTCTGTCTGGTGACAGAACCGTTCGAACCATACTCGCCGCCGGAACCGTAGTAGGTCTGTCCACGCCCGCGCGCGGTCTGATATCCGCTCCAGTCGTTCCGGTAGATGGGGCGTCCGAAGCCGCCGATCATGTGACTCAGCAGAGCGTACTGACCGTAGAACACCCAGAACGATCGCCCGCCGCCCTCGTCACGCCATTGACCATACCGCTCGTTGCCGACCTGCTGGTAGCCGGGCGGGTGCTGGCTGCTGTCGACCGCACCATCGGCGCCCTTCGACAGGATGACCATACCGAGATGGGGCCGATACTGGTCGTAGGCCCGTCGACCGACCTTCTGCCAGTCCAAGAGGGAGTCGCGGAAGACGAGGTCCTCAGACCCGGCTTGCGGCTCGCCGAGGACCACTCGGTACTGATGGTAGTACCCATCCTCACGCATGTCTTGCAAGGAGACGGAATACTCCGGGTACTGTTCCAACTCCGCCTGCAGGCGTTCGAGCGGCGTCGTGCTGTCGCACCCGAGGGTGGCCAGCACGGCCAGCACTCCGAGCGGGGCGACGACGAACGAGTAACGGCGCTTCACTAGAGACTCCCCGGCAAAATGTGGGTGAACTGATAGTCTTCCACGACGAACCCGGCGGCCGCCGCGAATTCGGTCTCGCTCCACTGTTCGACGCCGACAAAGGTCGTTTCTGTCCCGTCCAGAAACTCCCAACGAATCACGTCCTGTCCGGGGCCGGTGCCCTCGGGCAGCATCTGACCGGAGTAGGAGGCGTCCAGATTGAACTCCGTCCCCTCGAAGACGATTCGCTCGGGCGGATCCTCGTGGTCGAGAATATGCTGCCGCACGTCGCCGGCGATGTCGCCGACGGAGATTTTTCTCGAAAGAGACCAGGCACCGTCGGCCCGCTCAAGGAATCGCTGCTCACCGGCCGCGCTGATCTCCCACTCCTCGACACTGTCGTCCTTCCCCGAGAAGTTGTAGCGGCAATAGCCGGTGACCTGCCAGGTCTGCATGTCGTAGTCGACGAGATAGCCGACCTTGAGCTTCTCCAGCACCAGGTCAGCCAGCGGATCCGGTGCCTCGTCCGCGGTCTTTTTTCCGAAAATCCGATCTCTCAAACCCATGGGCCCATTCGCTCCCTCATCGCGCGTATCTGCCAGGCGCCACGCCCCGGAGCCCAACAAACGAACATCTAGGACACGACAGTAGCAGGAAACAATACGACCCGCAATTCCCTGGCCACCCCGCGAACGACTACCGGTGACGCCCCAGTTCGTCCATGAAGTCAGGCGGGCGCTCTTTCTGTGCACTACTACGACGAAACAACGCGCGTATTCCCCACTTCATGAAGACCAACGCCACGGCGGCGATCGCGAACAGCAGAAAGATCGACCCGCCGAAGAACAGCCACACCCGAGTCTTCGAAATGGCCAGGGCGAGGGCAAAACTGACCCCGATCAGCGTCATCAGCCCCGAGAGCCGGTGAAATCCGGGAACCTCGGCAAAGTCCACGTTCTGACCGAGCAGCGCCAGGGTGACGACCATCGAGACGACCGGCAGCAGATACACGAGCGCCTTGACCTCCAGCAGATTGGCGGAGGTAAAGAAGAGCGAATAGGCGGTCACCACGGCGGCAAACAGCCCGGGCACACAACTGATGTAGACCAGCGTCGCGTAGAGGTACTTCCAGGGCGTCGTCCCGCCCCGTCGGGGCCCGTGGCATCGGCCCGCCACCCAGGTCGCGACCGGCACGCTCACGAACACAGCGAGGATGGCCATGGGATACTGGCCGGCGAACACGAGAAACTCTTGGATAGTCACCTAGTTTTCCGACGAGGCGCTCGTCTGGCGGCGTTACTTCGTCGGTCACAGCCCACCTGGCTGCTCCCTCCTCGCGCCTGGCCAGACAGACGCCTCGTCAGAAAATCCCCTCGGACGTTTTTCGGCAACTTGCTGTCGCCCGGCTACGGGGCGCCTCCGGTACAAGCGAACGTCCACCCGTGCTCGCAGGCGCGGGTGCGCAGGTCCGCCTCGGACATCTCCTGCAAGGTCAGCCGTCCCTGGCGCAACAACACCCGGAGGTCGCTCAGGGTCGGATCGTCACGCGTCGACGCGCCCGTGGACTGGAGATTCGTGCACCCGGGCTGGAACCCCAACTCACAGGCCCTCGAGAACGAGGCTCCGGCGAATTCGGGGTTGGGAGCCAGGACGAACCCTAGCCGGGTAAAGCCCTCCGTGTAGTGCACGCCGACCTCGTTACAGGCCCATCCCGACCCATCGCGGCAATAGACGACCTCGAGGAGAGCCATGGTCGAGCAGGCCTTGCGCCGGTCTTCGTCGCAGGCGGTCTGCCAGAACGGGATACTGTCCCCGGTGTGCGTCCCGTCGGCCGCGCCGCGGGTGGCCATCACGCCGAACAGCAGAATCCAAATCGCCATGTGGGCCAGGTTGGATAGCCTGGGGATCGCCTGCCCCGCCCCGCGTCCCACGAGCAACGTCTGCGGCAGCGCGCGAGCCATCCGGTCGATCCGTTGCACGCTCAGGTTCAGGAGCGGCACGCACAGGAGTTTGTCGTAGAACGTCGGCAGGGACAACAGACCGAGTAACTCGTAGAGGCCAAACACCGCCGCGCCGTACAGCAACCCGAAGATGAGCTTGCCCGGTGCGGTCCGTGGCGACGTGGACGGATCCGTCACCAACAGATGAAGGCCGAGGAACACGGCGATGGGAATCTCCGAATCGATGAAAAAGGGGACCCCGGTCAGCGCCATGTACAACGCGCTCAGCCCGAACAGCGCCGCGGCCGCGCCGGCGGCCACCAGCGTGATCGAGAAGAAATACATCGCGAACAGTCCGATGACGAACAGAAACAAGAACGGGTTTGGCGCAAGATTGAGCGTCGTCGCGATCGGGTCTCCCCAGGTGATGTTGGTCGTACCGGTGACGATGAGGACGACCGAGAACAGGCCCAGCGAAAAGGCGGACGGATTGAAGATGTGCACGCGCCGCCCGTCGCGGTTCCATCGCACGAACTCTTTGCCCAGGAACCCGACCGCGAGCATGAGGAACTGCAGGTAAAACCAGTCGTCGCGGAACCAGAGAAACAGGTTCGTGCTGAAAATGATCGGGAACGGTCCGAAACCCAGGCCGTAGCTGTCGCGCCGAGACCAGGACAGCAGCATGTCGAAGGCGTAGGCAAAGAAGAGTTGGCCGACCAGCAGCCAGGCATGGTCGTAGACCGGCGGCCAGAAGTAGCCCCAGTAGACGAAGACCGAGGTGTGAAGCGTCGCCTGGAGGTAGTGCTGGGGGCGAAGGAGCGTGTGGAACGAGCGCGGAACCGAGGCGTTCTCGAGTCGGAAAAACAGCCACGCCTGCCACCCCAGCAGAGCCGCCACCGCCACCCAGAACGACCGTGTGAGAACGACGTGTTGTTGGACGCGAGGGACGAACGACACCAGCAGCAGCCCGAACGTCGCCGCCAGCGGCGCCCAGAGCACCCGACGCCCCGACAGTCCGACGGCCGAGGCGCGCCCGCGCTGTCCGGACGTCAGGTCTCGGGGACGAACCGATCCAGCGTCGGTCTTCGGTCGGCGCCCCTGCCGCGTACCGCGTCGACGTGCAGATGACATGGCGGTGCTCCGACGATCGGGCCGCCCTGGCGCCAAGGGGCGACACTGTGCATCATCCCGCGGCCATCACACCACGCCCGTGGTGATAGCGTTTCACGATCGACCGGCCGCCGACAAACCACGAATCAGCACGCGCCAAAAAAAACGCCGGCGGAGGCAGGAGCCTCCGCCGGCGCGTCGTGCCAGCTACTAGAAGACGAATCTACCAGCGCAGGGTGCTCGACAGCCGCATGATACGTCCGTTGTTGATGGTGGACGCATACTCGAAGATGCCGCTCTGGCGCCCAACCGCCGTGCCGCGATTGTTGCGACTCGAACGCTCGAAGCCAGCGTTGGACAGGTTGAAGCCCTCCATCCGCACCTCCATACGAATCCGGTTGCCCATCTCGATGGTCTTGGCGATGCTGGCGTCCATCTGGATCCAGTACGGCGGGAACTTCACGCTGTTGCCCGGCAGCAGTGTGAACTGGTGGTTCCCGGTGCCGGTGCCGTTGGTAAGCGGGGCGGTCCCGCCGTTGGCCATGGTCACGATCGGCGAGCCCAGCACGCAGGTCCCGATGCAGTTCTCCGCGGTGAAGAACGGCGCGGTGGCGTTCGTGCCAGTCCGGCTGTAGCGGAACTGCTCGGGCATGTTGGAGCCAGAGTAGCCACCGGCATTGGCGATGATGGTGCCGGCCACCATCAGGTCCTGCCACGGCAACGGGTAGTTCCCCGCGACCTTGAACTCGTGCCGAAACGGCGTCGGGTAGGCGAACGCGTTGCAGAACCGGAGCTGGTTCGGGTTGTCCTCGACCTCGTT